>VGAA01000001.1 GCA_016870895.1 Actinomycetota bacterium
CAGTGTGGCTGATGCACTCAATCATCCAACCTGGTCCATGGGTGAGGTGGTCACTATTAATTCAGCCACCCTATTAAATAAAGGGTTAGAAATAATTGAGGCGCATTATCTTTTTGATCTACCTTATGAAGCAATTGAGGCAGTGATTCATCCACAATCTGTGGTGCACTCATTTGTGGAATTTATTGATGGTTCAACAATTGCTCAAGCATCACCCCCTAATATGAAAGGGCCTATTGCTTACGCACTGTCATATCCAGAGCGGATAAGTAAAGCATGTGCACCTATCGATTGGAGTAAGGCAAGTAAATGGGAGTTCATGCCAATTGATACTAATAATTATCCAGCGATTGAATTAGCTAAAAGGTGTGGCCAAGCAGGTGGCGGATTACCGGCGGTATACAACGCCGCAAATGAGGTGGCAGTTTCTGCATTTTTAGCAGAAAAAATAAAGTTCCCAGCAATTATCCAGACGGTAGCGCGCGTAGTAGATGCCTTATCAAGTAACGCACCAACTACAATAAGAGATATTGCCGATGTCAGTGCTATCGAGCAAAGTGCGCGTATTAAAGCAGATGAGTTTATTAAGGGGATAAGTGCATGACCATTATTGGTGTTCTAGCCTTTGTACTTGCCTTATTAATTTCGGTAATGATTCATGAGGCTGGGCATTACTTAACTGCCAAAAAATTTGGCATGAAGGTAACTGAGTTTTTTATTGGCTTTGGTAAAAAATTATGGTCAACTCAGCGAGGTGAGACTGAGTTTGGCATTAAAGCTGTACCCGCTGGTGGCTACTGTCGAATTGTTGGTATGTCCCCACGAGAGGAGTTGGCAGATGCAGATCAGAGCAGGGCATTTGTTAAAGCTGGAGTTGGTCAGCGCTTAATTGTTTTAGGTGCTGGGTCATTTTTGCACTTTGTTATTGGATTTGTTTTATTGCTCACTCTCTTCTCATCAGTTGGTGTAACCTCAGTAACCAATACAGTTGAAGCAGTTAGTGATTGTATTCCAAAGGCAGCTAATCAGGCTTGTACATCAAGATCAACGCCATCACCTGCGAAAGATGTGGGTATTTTAGCTGGTGATAAAATCACTAAAGTAAATGGCATCGCCTACTCTGAATGGGTAGATGTAGTAACAATCATTAGGGCTTCTGCTGGTAAGCAATTAGAAATAACTATTGAGCGCAATGGCATGCCAATAAATCTTTTAGTTACGCCAGCAAGTAGAGATTTAGATGGTAAAAGTGTTGGTGTATTAGGGGTAGTAAATACTATTGGGACTATTACATATGGTCCGATAGAGGCAGGGGCTAAAGCAACAAAATACACGGGTGAAATTTTAGGAAATAGTTTGACCGCACTTTTTACATTACCTGCCAAAATTCCAGATTTAGTCCGCCAGACATTTGGCGGTGAAAAACGTGACGCCGAAGGATTAGTTGGTGTTGTTGGTGTAGCTAGAGTAAGTGGTGAAGCAGCTGAAACTGACAAGTTGACCACTAGAGAGAAAGTTGCCACCTTCTTACTAATAATTGCCTCACTAAATCTTTTTGTAGGCATGTTTAATTTACTGCCACTTCTGCCACTAGATGGTGGGCATATGGCAGTGGCAGTTGCAGATGGCATTAGAAATTTAAATGCAAAGCGCAGGCGAATGCCAAAGCCGGCACCATTTGATGTCGAAAGGTTGGCACCAATCACGATGGTGGTATTCATATTCATGGCTGGTTTATCACTATTGCTGCTGACCGCAGATATCTTCAACCCGATTCGACTTAATTTCTAGGTAAGGTTTACCCATGGTTGATTTAGGGATTCCATCAGCACCTCCACCAACTTTGGCTCCTCGTCGAAAAACCAGGCAATTAAAGGTTGGTTCAGTTTTGGTAGGTGGCGATGCGCCGGTTTCAGTGCAATCTATGTGCACAACTCTTACCGCCGATGTGAATTCAACTTTGCAACAGATTGCCGAGCTAACTGCCTCTGGCTGCCAAATTGTTCGAGTAGCTGTGCCTAGCCAAGATGATGCAGATGCACTCTCACAAATTGCCAAAAAATCTCAAATTCCAGTAATTGCTGATATTCATTTTCAACCAAAATATATATTTGCTGCAATTGATGCTGGCTGTGCTGCGGTTCGGGTAAATCCAGGAAATATAAAGCAGTTTGATGACAAGGTTAGAGAGGTTGCAAAGGCAGCCAAAGATGCGGGCATTCCAATTCGAATTGGTGTCAATGCCGGTTCATTAGATCCAAGATTGTTAGCAAAGTATGGCAAAGCCACACCAGAGGCGTTAGCTGAATCAGCGCTCTGGGAGGCCTCATTATTTGAAGAGCATGATTTTAGAGATATAAAAATTTCGGTAAAGCACCATGATCCAGTGACGATGGTTAAGGCTTATAGGTTATTAGCTGCTAAATGTGATTACCCATTGCACCTAGGTGTTACTGAGGCCGGACCTATTTTCCAAGGAACTATAAAGTCTGCAACTGCATTTGGAATTTTACTAGCAGAAGGTATTGGCGACACGATACGAGTATCCCTATCAGCACCTCCGGTAGAGGAGGTCAAAGTAGGAATTTCAATTTTAGAATCTTTAAATCTACGACAACGTAAATTAGAAATAGTTTCTTGTCCTTCATGCGGTAGAGCACAGGTTGATGTTTACTCATTAGCTGAGAAGGTACAAACAGGATTACAAGGAATGACAGTGCCACTTCGGGTAGCGGTTATGGGATGTGTTGTTAATGGACCAGGTGAAGCTAGAGAAGCAGATCTTGGTGTGGCATCGGGAAATGGTAAGGGTCAGATATTTGTAAAAGGTGAGGTAATTAAAACTGTACCGGAGGCGCAAATAGTTGAGACGCTCATTGAAGAGGCGATGCGCCTTGCAGAAGAAATGGAGGCCGCTGGAGTGGCATCAGGTCAACCAACTGTTGCAGTTCAGTAGATAGGCTTTACCTATGTTACGGATGTCGACTCTTTTGTTGCGCACATTGCGTGATGACCCAGCAGATGCTGAGGTGGCATCCCATAAATTATTAGTCAGAGCTGGTTTTGTCAGAAGGGTGGCAGCTGGAATTTACTCCTGGCTACCGCTTGGGTATCGCACATATCGCAAGATCGAAAATGTAATTAGGCAAGAGATGGATGCCGCAGGTTTTCAAGAGGTTCACTTTCCAGCCTTGCTACCAAAAGATCCATATGAGGCAACAAATCGATGGGCAGAGTACGGACCAGATTTATTTAGATTACAAGATCGAAAGAAAAATGATTATTTATTAGGTCCAACCCATGAAGAGATGTTTACCTTAATGGTTAAGGGTGAGTTCTCCTCCTATAAAGATCTACCTTTATCAATTTATCAAATACAAACTAAGTTTAGAGATGAGCCTCGGCCACGAAGTGGAATCATTCGAGGGCGAGAGTTTGTAATGAAAGATTCATATAGTTTTGATGTGAATGATGCCGGTCTTGAACTTTCTTACCAAAAGCATCGTGATGCGTATATCAAGACCTTTGATCGATTAGGTTTAAAGTACAACATAGTCTCTGCGGTAAGTGGAGCTATGGGTGGATCAAAGTCTGAGGAGTTTTTAGCACCATGCCCAACTGGGGAAGACACTTACGTTTTATGTAACTCATGTGGTTACGCTGCAAATGTTGAGGCGATGGTAACCAAAGTAGATGCCTTTACCGGTGAAAAGGTGGGAGACATCGAGGTTCTAGATACACCAAACACGCCAACTATTGATTCATTAGTTGAATTATTTAATTCAAAGTACTCAGCAAATATCTCAGCTGCTAATACTCTAAAAAATGTATTGATCATGGCAGATGAAAAACCAATCTCAGTATTGGTGCCAGGAGATCGAGAGGTTGATTTAAAGCGATTGGGCGCAAACTTACCTGGCGTGAAGGATTTAAGATTATTTGAAGATGCAGATTTTGCTAAGTATCCAAAGTTAGTTAAAGGCTATGTTGGACCACAGGATGCAAAAGCGTTGGGCTTGAAACTTTATGCAGATCCACGAGTAGTCGAAGGCTCACACTGGATAACTGGAGCAAATAAAAAAGATAAGCATGCAAAAAATGTTACTTGTGGTCGAGATTTTAAAGTTAGGCAGTATGTAGAGGCAGCAGAGGTTAAGGCTGGAGATGATTGTCCAAAGTGTGCCAATCCAGTAATTATTGACCGAGCGATTGAGATTGGTCATATATTTCAATTAGGCCAAAAGTATGCAAAAAGTTTAGGGCTAACCGTTTTAGATAAAGAAGGTAAACCAGTTGTTGTAACTATGGGTTCATATGGAATTGGAGTTTCTAGAGCGGTGGCTGCAATTGCTGAGCAAACTTATGATGAGCTTGGTTTATGTTGGCCTGCTGAAATTGCACCAGCTGATGTGCATATCGTTGCTACTGGCAAAGAGGATAAGCCATTTGAGGCTGCCGAGCAGATTGCAAAGGAATTAGAGGCAAAAGGGCTTGAGGTTTTATTGGATGATCGCCGCGAGGCAAGTGCTGGCGTTAAATTTAAAGATGCTGAATTAATTGGAATTCCAAAAATCATTATTGTTGGAAAATCATTATCAGATGGCAAGGTTGAGCTCAGGGATAGAAAGAGTGCCGATAAGCAAGAGGTTGCACTTGCTGATGTTGTTAAACATTTAGTGAAGTAAAAAAAGTTTACATGAGTGTAGAGATTGCAATTTTTCTGGCAATTGCCTCAGGTTTTGCTGGCTTTGTTGATGCTATAGCTGGTGGAGGTGGATTAATACAATTACCATCTTTAATAATAGCTCTTCCAAACAAAGAGCTACCATTAATTTTAGGTACCAATAAAGTGCCATCTATTTTTGGCACTACCGCAGCTGCTCGTAATTACTTTAAAAATATAAAGCCAGATATCCCACTTACCTTAACTATGATGTTTCCAGCTTTTATCGGTTCTATGGCCGGGGCAGCATTAGCTGCATCTATTCCAGTCGCTTTCTTCCGGCCATTTATAGTTTTACTATTAATTTTGGTAGCTACCTATACCTGGCGCAAACCTGATTTAGGAATGGCTGAAAATTTAAAGTTCACCCATAAAAAGCGATTACTTATTGTGGCATTAATTGGCTTTTCGATTGGATTCTATGATGGCATTTTTGGACCTGGTACCGGGACATTTCTTGTCTTTTTTCTAGTTTCAGTTATTGGATACGCATTTCTAAGAGCATCAGGCACAGCCAAGTTAGTAAATATTGCAACTAATGCTGGGGCAATATTGAGTTTTCAACTTACCGGCCATATTTGGTGGCAACTAGGCTTGCTACTGGCTTTTGCAAATGTAATGGGAGCAGTTATCGGCTCTCGCATGGCAATTAGAGGCGGATCAGTTTTGGTAAGAAAGGTGTTTTTACTGATTACATTTCTACTGATCACTCGCGTTGCTTGGGATACTTTTATAAGTTAAACTTGGACTACAACTTAATATTGAAGTAAGGAAAAAATGGGTAAAAAAGAAGAGATCTCAGCGGTGATTACTCCCGCATTAACCTCACTTGGCTTTTATTTAGAGGATTTAAATATTACATCCGCCGGCCGGCGAAGTTTATTGACTGTAATTGTTGATGGCGATAAACATCTATCTCTAGATGAGGTAACTGTTGCTACTAAAGCAATCAGTGAAATCGTAGAGAATATTCCATCTCTAGGCTCTACTCCTTTTACCTTAGAGGTCACCTCACCTGGGATTGATCGGCCGTTAACTAAAGCTAGACATTGGCGGAAAAATATTGATCGACTGGTAAAGGTAATTACCATAGATGGTACTCAAATTTTCGGGCGAATCAAATCTGCAGGTGAAGAGTTTGCAACAGTAGATGAACTAAATATTAAGTACTTAGATATCAAACGAGCCACACTTGAAATTGAGTTTAAGTCAGGAAAAAAATGAGTGTTGATGTTCAAGTGCTTAAAATTTTGGCACAAGAAAAGAAGTTGCCGCTAGAGCGATTAATCAATGCGATTGAAAATGAGGTGGCAGCTGCCTATCAAACTCTAGCAAATGCAAAACCACATGCTCGGGCGGTATTAAACCGACAAAGTGGTGAGTTGGTTATTTATGTGCCAGTACTAGGTCCAGATGGTGATCGAATTGATACCGTCACTGATAACCCAGATGGATTTAGCAAGTTAGCAGATCGAGTTGCTCGTAAAGTAATTAAAGAAAAGATGCGAGAAGCAAAAGATCTCGAGGTAGTAACTGAGTTTTCTGGCTCAGTTGGTGATGTAATTAGTGGTGTTGTGCAACAAGGCAGAGATGCTGAAATTATTTATGTGAACTTAGGAAGAGTTGAGGGAAAAGTTCCACCAGCCGAACAGGTAAAGGGTGAAGTTTTTAAACATGGCGATCGCATTAAGTGTTTTGTCGTAGATGTAAAGCAAGGAGAGAAGGGCCCAGAGGTAACGCTCTCTAGATCCCACCCGGCGTTTGTGAAGATGTTATTTGCACTAGAGGTGCCAGAGATTAAGGATCGAGTAGTAGATATTGTCGGCATAGCCCGTGAGGCTGGTGCTCGTACCAAGTTGTCTGTTAGGACTCACCGTGCAGGTGTTTCCCCAAAGGGTGCGCTAATTGGGCCACAAGGATCTAGAGCACAAAATGTAATGAATGAATTAAATGGTGAAAAAATTGACATTATTGATTACTCCGATGATCCAGCAATTTATGTCGCAAATGCATTAGCACCTGCCAAGGTCAGTTCAGTTGAGATTGTTGATGCAGAGAGTAAATCTGCCAAGGTGATTGTGCCTGATTATCAACTCTCGCTGGCAATCGGTAAAGATGGCCAAAATGCCAGATTAGCCGCTCGCCTTACCCAATGGCGGATTGATATCCATCCAGATAATCCTGTGGCGCCAATTAAGGCGGAAAATTCACCCACCGCGCCAAACATTTCACCTACCGAAGGGGCTTAGGGTAGAGTTTGGATGTCTAAGAAAAAGCTGCGGCAGCGAAGTTGTATCGCATGTCGAAGACTTGAGAATTGGACAGATTTAATTCGCACGGTATTGGTCAATCAGCAGGTAATAGTTGACCTTAACCATCGAATGCTAGGTCGGGGAGCATGGCTTCACCGAAATTGCATCAAGGTGGCTATTGAGCGGAAGGCTTTTAATAGATCCTTCAATATTGAAGGTGAAATAAAGGTGGATCAGTTAGAAGATTACTTAAAGAATTTAAGTGATTATTAACAGTACGGAGCGAGCGAGAATGACACTCTAATGAGCACTAGAAGATTATGAGTAGGTCAATTTAGGCTCGAGAAAAAAATAAACTCGGGCCAGGAGATGGAGAAGTGTGGCCAAGGTCCGCGTTTATGAGTTAGCTAAAGAGTTAGGGCTAGAAAGTAAAGAGCTTTTAGCTAAGCTACAAGAGGTCGGCGAGTTTGTTCGCAGCGCCTCATCAACTGTGGAAGCACCAGTTGTGCGCAAGTTGATGGATAAGTTTCCTGATTTAGTTCCAGCTGAGGTAGCGCCAAAAGCAAAAAAAGCCCCTGCAAAAAAAGCAGCCGCTAAGCAAACGGTCAAGGTGGAGGATTTACCACCTGAGTTACAACAAATGATTGAGGGTGCCACACCAACCACACCAGCTGTGCGCCCGGTGACACCTCCTGCTGCTGCGCAACGAATTGGCAATAATCCATTTTCAACAACACCAACCACACCAACATCACCAAATACTTTGCCACGTCCGCCAAGAGCGGGCAATAATCCATTTAGCTCTGGCGCTGGACCAAGACCACCAGCTAGACCAATCAGAGCTGGAGAGAGTGGCAGAGGCGGCGACAAATTAAAACCAGGACAACGCCCACCAATGTCAGGTGCTCGCCCCGGATCAGTTCGTCCAGGATTTGCAGCTCGGCCAGCACAAAGTAATCCGCGCACCAGTTCTGGTGCACCAACAAATAGAACTGCAAACTCATCATCACCATATCGCTCACCATCTGCGCCACCAACTGGTGCTCCATTTGGTGGCAAAGGTGGCGGTCGACCACCGCAACGTGGTGGTGCAGCTGGTGCATTTGGTAAAGGTGGCAAAGGAAAAAGTAAAAATCGTGGGCAAAAGAGCAAAAAAGAAAGACGAGAAGATTTTGAAAATTTACCAGCACCACAATTAGGTGGTGCGGTAGTACCACGAGGCGATGGCAAGACTGTGGTGCGTATGCGCAGGGGTGCGACGTTGATGGATTTCGCTGAGAAAATTAAGGCAGATCCAGCCGCATTAGTTTCAGCTCTTTTTCACCTAGGTGAAATGGTTACCGCAACTCAATCTGTTGATGAGGACACATTTACTCTCCTGGGCGCAGAGCTGGGCTTTGTGATTCAAATTGTAAGTCCAGAGGATGAGGATCGAGAGTTACTAGAAGAGTTTGATATTAATTTAGAGCAAGAGCTAGAGCAGATTGATCCAGAGGATTTGGTAGTGCGCTCGCCAATTGTGACGGTAATGGGGCACGTAGATCATGGTAAAACACGATTATTGGATGCTATTCGATCCACTGAGGTAATTAAGTCTGAAGCTGGTGGAATTACTCAGCACATTGGTGCATACCAAATTCACCATAACCATAACGGCACTAATCGAGCAATTACATTTATCGATACGCCAGGCCATGAGGCGTTTACAGCTATGCGTGCTCGAGGTGCAAAAGTTACCGATATTGCTGTTTTGGTAGTAGCAGCTGATGATGGAGTTATGCCACAGACTATTGAGGCTTTAAATCATGCACAAGCCGCTGATGTTCCGATTGTGGTCGCTGTTAATAAGATAGATAAAGAGGGAGCAAACCCAGACAAGATTCGCCAACAATTAACTGAATATAATTTGATCGCAGAGGAGTACGGCGGTCAGACGATGTTTGTAAATGTTTCAGCATTATCTAGTAAAGGCATTGATGAATTAATTGACGCAATTCTACTTACAGCTGATGCTGCAATTGATCTACGCGCTGTTGCAGATGGAATAGCACGTGGTGTGGCAATAGAAGCAAATTTAGATAAAGGACGTGGGCCAGTTGCAACTGTCTTGGTACAGCGCGGAACATTAAATGTCGGTGACGCAATTGTCGCTGGCGGTGCATACGGCCGCGTTAGAGCTATGTTGGATGAACATGGTGGGGCAGTTGATATAGCAGGTCCATCAAGGCCAGTGCAGGTACTAGGTTTTACATCAGTTCCAAGTGCCGGTGATTCATTTATAGTTGCAGAGGATGACCGAACCGCCAGACAAATTGCAGAAAAGCGACAATTAGCCTCACGTAATGCCTCTTTGGCTAAAGCACGCAAGAAGGTATCACTTGAAGATTTCCTAGAACAATCCAAGGTAAGTACTTTGAATTTAATTCTTAAGGGCGATGTATCTGGCTCAGTTGAAGCATTAGAGGATGCATTAGTTCAATTAGATGTTGGAACTGAGGTTGACTTAAGAGTTATTCACCGTGGAGTGGGCGCTATTACAAAAAATGATGTTACTTTGGCATCTGCTTCAACTGCAGTAATTATTGGGTTCAATGTTAAGCCTGAACCTCAAACTGCCATATTTGCCGAGCATGAAGGTGTTGAGGTCAAGTTCTATACCGTTATTTATAAGGCAATTGAAGATATTGAGGCTTCCCTTAAGGGACTTCTCAAGCCAGAGTTTGAGGAAGCAGTTCTTGGTAATGCAGAAATTAGAGATATCTTTAAATCGAGCAAGTTTGGAAATATTGCTGGCTGTATGGTCTCTGACGGGAATATTAGAAGAAATGCCAAGGTGCGAACAATGCGCGCTGGTGTAGTGATTGGTGAAAACCTCACTATTGAATCATTACGTCGATTCAAAGATGATGCCACAGAGGTGCGTGAAGGATTTGAGTGTGGAATTGGACTTGGATCGTTTAAAGACTTGCAGGTAGGTGATGTAATTCAAGCTTACGAAATTCGTGAGAAAAAGAGAGCATAGTTATGCCAAGTAAACGTCCGTTGCAGGTTGCTGATCGAATTAAGGAATTGATCGCGAACACTCTTGAGTCAAGAGTAAAAGATCCAAGGCTTGGATTCATAACAATCACAGATGTGCGTGTGACTGGAGATCTACAGCAAGCTTCAATTTTTTATACAGTTCTTGGTGATAACGCAGCCCGCGAGTCAACAGCTGCAGCATTAAGCAGTGCAAAGGGAATGCTCAGGTCAGAGGTTGGAAGATCTCTTGGTTTAAGAGTTACACCTTCTCTAGAATTCTTTTTAGATGGCATGGCTGATTCCGCATCTGCTATGAATGATTTAATTGAGCAGATGCATAAAGCAGATGCAGAGGTAGCTAAGTTACGAGCAGGTGCTAAGCCTGTTGCAGAAAATCCCTATAAAAATCACGATCAAGGGTGATGTAATGGATGGCTTTTTATTGATTGATAAAGCCGGCGAAATGACTAGCCATGATGTGGTGGCGATTGCTAGAAAGAGTTTGAATACTAGGAAAATTGGTCATGCGGGTACCTTAGATCCAATGGCAACTGGAGTTTTAGTTCTAGGAGTTGGAATTGGTACTAGATTGCTGCCATACATCACCGATGGTAAAAAAACATACAATGCAACAATTTTGCTTGGTAGCGCAACACATACTGATGATAAAGAGGGTAATGTAACTTTTACTGCAAAAGAAGATGTAATGATGGCGATTAGTAACGAAATGATTTTAAGCGAGCTAGAAAAATTCAAGGGAAAAATTAAGCAAAAACCAAGCACAGTTTCGGCGATTAAAATCGATGGTAAGTCGGCTCATGTCAGAGTAAGAGCTGGTGAAATTATTGATATTCCAGAGCGAGATATTGTGATTGATGAAATTTTGGTCAATGAGATAAGGCGTAATCACTCCATGATTGAGATAGATATTTCAGTAACTTGCTCTGCTGGAACCTATATTCGGGCCATCGCAAGAGATTTAGGTAATGCTTTAAATTGTGGCGGTCATTTAATAGCTCTAAGACGAACCTTGGTTTCGCCATTTTCACTTGCTCAGTGCAAGTCAATTAATGATGCACAACTTATTCCAGTAGCGGATGTGATTGATAAGCTTTTTCCGGTTCGGACCATTAATTCAGCTGAAAAAAGAGAAATACTATTTGGCAGAAGTATTGATCAAAATCCAGTGCCAGGAGTAGTGGCTGCAATTTGTAATGACCTCCATTTTGTTGCTCTTTTGGAAAATAAAAATATAAATGCAAATATTGTAGCCTCACCAATTTTAGTCAATAGTACGGGTGAGAAATGAATTGTGAAATAATATGAGTATGAAAAAAGTTGTTGCAATTGGAATATTTGATGGCGTGCATGCTGGGCATCAGCAGATTATTTCAGCTGCCAAACACCATGGAGAAGTAACGGTGATTACCTTTGATCCACATCCAACTTCAGTTATTGCGCCGGAGCGAACTCCAACTCAACTTGTAAGTTTGAAGGATCGGATCTTGCTACTTGAAAAAGCTGGTGCAAATTCAGTGGAAGTTATCACCTTTAATAAAGATTTTGCGTCTTTATCGCCCGATCAATTTATTGAAGAGATATTAATTGGTAGATTTTCTGCCGAGCACGTTGTTGTCGGTGAAAATTTTAATTTTGGCTTCAAAGCCCAAGGGACTCCAAAGTATTTATCTGAAGTTGGACCAAAGTATGGATTTGGAGTTTCAATCATTAAACTTCAAGAAAATCGCGGCTCAACGATTTCTTCATCGCGAATCAGAAACTTAATTATTGATGGTGAAATTGAGCGTGCAAATGAGCTGCTAACTAGAAACTTCAGCCTAAAGGGTCCAGTTATCCATGGAGAAAAACGAGGTCGTGAAATTGGATATCCAACTGCAAACATTGGCCTGACTAACTTGGCAACAATTCCTGCTGATGGGGTTTACGCTGGTTGGTTAAGTGTTGGGAACTTTAAATGGCAAGCAGCAATTTCAATTGGAACCAATCCAACTTTTCCCGGAGTTAGAGGACGACAGGTTGAAGCTTATGCAATTGATCAGGTTGGTTTAGATTTATATGATCAAGAGGCAACAATTGAGTTTGGTTATCGACTACGTGATACCTTGAAATTTGATGGATTAGAACCATTACTTGAGCAAATGAAAAAAGATTGCGATCAGGCTAGAAATTTAACTAGAAAATAACGCTCAAATTTGAGCCGATTTTTATAATTAAGTACTGTGCTGGTAATCTTTACCCACTAAAGCGGGAAAGTGCGCCTTCGTGAGTAACACCGAGGCCCTCGTGACAGACAGAAGGAGCAATACAAATGGCATTAACGCCACAAGCTAAAAAGGAAATAATTAGTAAGTACGGCTCATCTGCAACTGACACAGGTAGCCCAGAGGCTCAGGTAGCACTTCTATCAAAACGTATTGATGAGATAACTGCACATTTGCAGACTAATAAAAAGGATCATCACAACCGTCGTGGTTTGTTATTGATGGTCGGTAAGCGACGTCGGATTTTGCAATACCTCGCCAAGACAGATATTGAGCGCTATAGAGCGATTATCGAAAAGCTCGATCTTCGCAGATAAATAAGATCAGCAAAAACTTTATCGTCAAGAGTTTTGGTCCTCGGTAGTGGTTTCCGGAAAACGATTTTCCGTGAACTTCGATCGAAGATCCATTCTCTTTGTATAAAGTGTTGAGAAATGGAGATGACCCATGGAGGGTCAAGATGTTAAATCAGCCGTTGCCAAAATAGATAACGGTAAATTTGGAAAGCGGGAGATCCGCTTTGAGACAGGTCGGCTTGCTCGACAAGCAGCAGGAACTGCTGTTGTGTACTTAGATGATGACAGCATGTTGTTGTCTGCAACTACGGCTTCAAAAAGTCCGAAAGATCAATTTGATTTCTTTCCACTAACAGTCGATGTCGAAGAAAGAATGTATGCAGCTGGAAAAATACCAGGCTCTTTCTTTCGTCGGGAAGGACGTCCATCTGAGGATGCGATTCTTACCTGTCGATTAATCGATCGACCACTACGCCCATCCTTTGTGAAGGGGTTACGTAATGAGGTACAAATCGTTGCCACAGTTATGGCTTTAAATCCTGATCACATGTATGACGTGATCGCGATTAATGCTGCATCTATGTCAACACAATTAGCCGGACTTCCTTTTTCAGGACCAATTGGTGGCGTTCGCGTTGCATTAATTGAAGGTCAATGGGTTGCTTTCCCAAATCATAGCGATTTAGAGAAAGCAGTTTTCGATATGGTAGTCGCTGGTCGCATCTCAGATAATGATGTTGCAATTTTGATGGTTGAAGCTGAAGCCACAAATAAGACTATCGAGTTAATTAAAGGTGGCGCAACTGTGCCAACTGAGGAAATTGTCGGTCAAGGACTTGAAGCAGCAAAGCCATTTATTAAGATTCTTTGCGAAGCGCAAATTAAATTGGCAAAGCAAGCTGCCAAGCCAATAGGTGAATTTCCAGTATTTCTTGATTATCAAGATGATATTTATTCAGTTGTTGAAAAGGCTGCAAAAGATGACCTAGCTAAGGCTTTAACAATCGCTGGTAAGCAGGAGCGCGAGACTAAATTAGATGAGATTAATAGCGCTGTTACAGAAAAACTAACTGTTGATTTTCCAGAAAGAGTTAAGGAAATATCTGCCGCACTTCGCTCAGTTACCAAGAAATTAGTAAGACAAAGAGTATTACGAGAGAAGATTCGTATCGATGGCCGTGGCCTGCGAGACATTCGTGCGCTTACAGCTGAAGTTGAGGTAATTCCTCGAGTTCACGGATCTGCAATATTTGAAAGAGGTGAAACTCAAATTTTGGGAATCACAACTTTGAATATGTTAAAGATGGAGCAACAGTTAGATACGCTCTCACCTGAAGATCACAAGCGATATATGCATAATTACAATTTCCCACCATATTCAGTTGGGGAAACAGGAAGAGTTGGCTCACCAAAGCGTCGTGAAATTGGCCATGGCGCTCTTGCAGAGCGTGCGCTAGTTCCAGTTTTACCGACACGCGAAGAGTTTCCATATGCAATCCGCCAAGTTTCTGAGGCATTAGGTTCAAATGGATCAACTTCAATGGGTTCAGTTTGTGCTTCAACAATGTCACTGCTTAACGCTGGTGTTCCACTTAAAGCTCCAGTCGCAGGAATTGCAATGGGTCTTATCTCAGATGAGGTAGATGGAAAAACTGAGTATGTAGCACTAACTGACATTTTGGGTGCAGAAGATGCATTTGGGGATATGGATTTCAAAGTCGCAGGAACTAAAGAGTTTGTGACTGCACTTCAACTTGATACCAAGTTAGATGGAATTCCGGCATCAGTACTAGCTGCCGCTCTTCTACAAGCAAAAGAAGCGCGCCTAGCAATTTTAGATGTAATGAATCAAGCAATTTCAGTTCCAGATGAGATGTCATTACTTGCTCCAAGAATTATTTCAATAAAGGTGCCAGTCGACATGATTGGTGCCGTTATTGGTCCTAAAGGCAAAATGATTAATCAAATTCAGGATGAGACTGGCGCTGATATCACGATTGAAGATGATGGAACTATTTATATCGGTGCAACCGAAGGTTCTGCTGCTGAAGCTGCAAAGTCACAAATAAATGCAATTGCTAATCCAGTTCAATTAGCTGTTGGTGATAAGTTCAATGGTTCGGTAGTTAAGTTAGCTACTTTTGGTGCCTTCGTTAATCTTGCTCCAGGTAAAGATGGCTTGCTACATATCTCGCAAATTCGCAAGATGCATGGTGGAAAGCGAATTGAAAACCTTGAAGAAGTAATGAAGGTTGGCGAGAAGATTGAAGTTGTAATTAATGAGATAGATCCCAAGGGAAAATACTCATTAGTTCCGGCAAATCTTCCAGAAGAAGCTAAGTCAGAGTAATTTGGCTAGAACAGTCTTGCCAAGTGGCTTACGAATAGTCACTGAGGAAGAAAAATCTGTTCGTTCAGCAGCTTTTGGTATTTGGGTCAATGTTGGCTCCCGTGATGAATCAAATTCAACCGCGGGAGCTTCACACTTTCTAGAGCATTTATTGTTTAAAGGAACCAAAAAGAGAACTTCACTAGAAATCTCATCATCAATTGAAGCAGTTGGTGGAGAGACTAATGCATTTACTTCTAAAGAGTACACCTGCTTTTATGCTCGTGTAATTGATAAGCATCTACCACTAGCAGTTGATGTAATAAGCGACTTAATTACCTCATCCGTGGTTAAAAAAGGGGATGTAGATGCAGAGCGTAAAGTTGTGTTAGAAGAAATTGCTATGCGCGATGATGATCCAAGCGATTTAATCCATGATTTATTTCTTGAAAAATACTATGGAGATACACCACTTGGGCGACCAATTCTCGGGACTGTACAGTCTATAAAAGGTATGAGTAGGGATACTGTTTTTAACTATTATAAAAGTAGATATAAACCAGAAGACTTAGTTGTCGCAGTTGCTGGGAATATTAAACATAAAAAAGTAGTAGGCATGATTGAAAATGCTTTAAGTAGGGATGGATTTTTAGATCAACCGAAAACTGATTATAAAGTGAGAAATACAGCCAATGTTAAGGTTTTAGGAAAAGGTAAAGTTACCTTGTTAAACAAAAAGACCGAACAAGCTCACATTATTTATGGTGTTCCGGGTGTTGCAAGAGATGATAAGTCAAGATTTGCATTAAGCATTTTATCCTCAGCAATCGGAGGAGGAATGTCATCAAGATTATTCCAAGAAATTCGAGAAAAGCGCGGGTTAGCATATTCAACCTACTCATACAGTCAACAATTTGCCGGAAGTGGCGTTCTCTCTTTTTATGTTGGTTGTAAACCAATTAAGGCTGAAGAATCAGTAAAGGTAATTCAATCAATACTTTTTGATATTACCGAGAATGGTTTAACGCTGGAAGAGATAAATAGGGCAAAGGGATCAGTCTCAGGAGCCTTGGTGCTAAGTCAGGAAGACTCTGGCTCCCGCATGACTAGAATTGGCAAAAGTGAACTGGTGTATGGTCAAGTTTTAAGTTTTGATGAGATTTTAAGTGAAATTGCAAACGTAACACCTGAACAAATCAGGGAAATTGCCCGCAAAACCCTACCTACATCTCCTACGCTTGCGGTAGTGGGACCATTCACCTCTAGAAGTAAATTTGAAAGGTTAATAAAATGAAAGTTGCAGTGCTTGGTGCCAAAGGCAGAATGGGCACAGAGGCGGTCGCAGCTATTAATGCTGCCAGCGATTTAACTTTAAGTGCTGCCTTAGATCTTGGTGATTCCTTGGACCAATTGACCAAAACTAGTAGTAAAGTTGTCGTTGACTTCACTACCCCTGAATCAGTCATGAAAAATTTAGAGTTTGCAATTACAAATAATATTCATGTAGTTGTTGGCACTACAGGTTTTGATGAGGTTAGATTAAATCAGCTAAGAGCACTGCTAAAAAAGCATCCGCAAGTTGGTGCTTTAATTGCACCAAATTTTGGGCTGGGCGCTGTTCTAATGATGCAATTTGCCAAAACTGCTGCTAAATATTTTGAAAGTGCAGAAATTGTTGAAATGCACCATGCACATAAAGTGGATGCACCTTCAGGTACCGCAATAAGGACTGCTGAATTAATCTCAACTTCGCGTAAAGAAAATAGTAAAAAGCCGATGCCAGATGCAACGAAGAGCTCACTTGCTGGTGCCAGGGGCGCGAAAGTGGGCGATGTGCCTGTACATTCAATTAGAGCCCACGGATATGTTGCACATCAAGAGGTAGTTTTTTCTGATTTAGGTGAGACTTTGACTATTAGACATGATTCGATAAATAGAGCTGGCTTTATGCCCGGGGTTCTAATTGGTATAAGAAATGTTGCCAAGTATCCTGGCTTAACAGTAGGGTTAGAAAACTATATGGAGGCAATAAAATGAGTGAAATAACCATGTATGGTGCTGAATGGTGTAAGGATTGTCGCAGGTCAAAGAAATTTTTAGATTCGAACAATATTCAATATAACTATATCGATGTTGAAGCGGATGCAAGTGCTTCTGAAAAAGTCATCGAAATCAATGGTGGAATGCGATCAATTCCAGTTATTTTGTTTTCAGACGGAACTCATCTAACTGAACCTTCAGATGATGCCTTGAAAGAAAAACTGCAAGCTTTAAAGGTTATCTAGAGTAAATTGTAAACCGCTGCGGATGAAATTGCTGCAGCTACAACCACTATTGGAAATGATGCTTTTAACTTTAAGGCAATAAGTGCAACACCAACACCTACTAAGCGCTGATCAATCACTAATTCCTGTTTATTGGCAAAGGTTTGAACACCAACAAGAGCACTTAAAAGTACAACTGGAACTAAGGTATTTATACTTTTAATTCTTGGTCTATCTAGCCATTTTTCTGGGACGCTGTGGCCGATATATTTGTTTAAAAAAGCTGTAATACTTGAACCAATAACTGCTATCCAAATAGAGCTCATTTTTTCCATCCAAAAACGATAGCTAGAATTACAGTAGTGATGATTGGAATACCTGCTGGAGTTATAGGCGTTAATAAAAGCGCTAATCCGATCGCAGAAGCGGATATTAAAAACAACCTTTTATCTTTAAGTCTTGGCCAAACAAGTCCACAAAAAGCAGCAGGCACCGCTGCGTCTAAACCCCATACAGATGGGTCACCAATTGCACTGGCCCCTAGAGCACCAAGTAATGTGAACAAGTTCCAAAAAATATAAACTCCAAAACCAGTTAAATAAAAAGCTCGCTTTCGATCTGAATCATTTGATTGCAGAGTTGATACGGCTGTTGATTCATCAATTGTAATTTGAGAGGCAATGATTCTTTTAATTCCTGTCACTTTTAAAATAGGGGCAAGTTGTAAACCATATAATGCATTTCTAAATCCCAGTAAGGTTGCAGTTGCAATTGCACTTAGTGCAGAACCGCCAGCACCCATAATTCCAACTACAGCAAATTGTGATGCTCCAGAAAAAAGCAGCAAGGATAAGAGACAGGTTTGCAAAACAGAAAAACCAGCTGTTACGCCAGCCGCGCCAAAGGCTGCACCATATAGTCCTACGGTAAAAGCAACGCTTAGGGATGTTCGCTCAACGGCATCATTTTTGGGTTTAATTGACACGCCGACACTTTAATCCAGCCAATCATCAATCACCAAAGATAGGGTCGCGCACATGAGCGATGAGATAGTTTTTCGGGATGATATGTCGGTAGAGCTAGTTAAATCTAGTGCTAGCGATGCCGATGTAATTTGGGCAGCCAGGGTATCAACTGCTGGTGATAAGTCTCTTGACGATGTAGGCGCTGATGCTGCCAAATCTGAAGGTTTAATTAATTATTTAGCACGTGAGCGTCACGGCTCACCATTTGAACATACCTCAATGACTTTTTTCATATCAGCACCAATATTTGTATTTAGAGAGTTTATGCGACACAGAATCGCTTCCTACAATGAAGAGAGTGGTAGATATCGAGAGTTAAAACCTGTTTTCTATATTCCAAGCAAAGAGCGAAAGCTTGTGCAGATAGGAAAAGCCGGCGCCTATACATTTGTTGATGGTACAGAAGAACAATTCAAAGTAACGGTGGATGCGATTAAGGAAACTTGCAAACTTGCATATGCAAATTATCAAAAAATGTTGAGCGCAGGGGTAGCCCGTGAAGTGGCTCGAGCGGTATTACCGGTAACGCTTTACTCATCAATGTATGTAACCATGAATGCACGAGCGCTTATGAATTTTTTATCACTAAGAACCGCTAGAGATGGTTCACATTTTCCATCCTATCCTCAACGTGAGATTGAGATGGTTGCTGAGAAAATGGAAGCAGAGTTCGCTAAATTAATGCCTATTACATATGGAGCATTTCAAAAATCTGGTCGCATTGCACCTTAGATAGGCGGTAGCCTTAGACCATGCAAATCTCGCCACCATTTGGCCGGCTAATTACCGCGATGGTTACACCATTTTCTAAAAGTGGTGAAATTGATTGGGCTGGATTAGAAAAAATCGCCGCTCACCTAATTTCTTTAGGACATGATGGAATTGCTGTAAATGGCACAACAGGTGAAGCTCCAACCACATCAGATGAAGAAAAAGATCAAATTATTAAAACAGTTCGCAAGGTAGTTGGCGATAAAATTAAAATTATTGCAGGAGCAGGTAACAATGAGACGTCTCACTCTGTTGAGCAGGCACAATGTGCAGCTAAAGCGGGGGCAGATGGTTTATTAGTTGTAACTCCGTACTACAACAAACCACCACAAGCTGGAATTGAAGCGCATTTCAAAGCAATGGCTAATGCCACTGATTTACCAGTGATGATGTATGACATTCCGGGACGAACCGGAATAGAAATAGAATCAGATACGATTGTTCGATTAGCTGAACATAGAAATATTGCTGCACTTAAAGATGCTAAAGGAAATCCAGCTGCAACCTCATGGGTAATTAAAAGATGTGGCATTCCAGTTTACTCTGGTGATGATATTTTGAATCTACCGCTACTTTCAGTTGGAGCAGTTGGTTTTGTATCAGTTTGCGGTCACACAGTTGGAGCTGAGTTGAAGGCCATGCTAGATGCGTGGTTTTCTGGTAATTCAAATCGCTCTCTTGAAATTCACCAACAATTGTTACCAGTTTTTACCGGAACATTTAGGACTCAAGGAGCAATTTTGACTAAAGCTGCTTTGAATCTAATGGGGCTACCTGGAGGTTTTACAAGATTGCCGCTTGTGGATGCAACTGAAGCGCAGATTGCGCAGCTCAAAGTTGATCTTTTGGCTGGTGGCGTTAAATTAAAGTAACTAAATGAATCATCCACATCCAGGATTACCTTACCCATCTAAGTTAGCTAAAAAAACCCTTCGCATAGTTGCTTTAGGCGGACTTGGTGAAATCGGTCGAAATATGACCGTATTTGAGTATGAAGGTAGATTGCTAATTGTTGATTGCGGAGTTTTATTTCCAGGCGATGATCAACCAGGAATCGATTTAATTCTGCCAGATTTCTCTTATATTAAAGATCGAATGAATGATATTGAAGCAATATTTCTGACGCACGGACATGAAGATCACATTGGCGCACTTCCATATCTATTAAGAGAGCGAAGTGACATTAGAATTATTGGATCACAATTAACACTTGCCTTTGTGGCGCCAAAATTAAAAGAGCGACGTATTACATCTCCAATGACCCAAGTAAAAGCCGGTCAAGTAGAAAAAGTTGGCTCCTTTACCCTTGAGTTCATCACAGTTAATCACTCAATACCCGATTCACTTGCTGTAGCGATCAAAACGCCAGCTGGCGTAATTTTGCATACTGGTGACTTTAAGATGGATAAGATGCCGTTAGATGGAAAAGTGACTGATCTTGAGACTTTTTCTCGTTTAGGTAAAGAGGGTGTTGACTTATTTCTAGTTGATTCGACTAATGCTGATGTCCCTGGTTTAACTGTAGCCGAAAAGGATATTTATCCTGCCTTAATTGAAGCTATCCAGAAGACCCCAAGAAGAGTGGTAGTTACATCATTTGCTTCACACGTCCATCGAATCCAGCAGGTTTTAAATGCCGCGTCAGAATCAAACCGTAAAGTCGCATATGTTGGCAGATCGATGGTTAGAAATATGAAATTAGCTGAAGATTTAGGCTACTTGAAAGTACCAAATGGATTAATTGTTGATTATAAAGATATTGATTCTTTCGGTGACAAAATAGTATTAGTTTGCACTGGATCTCAAGGGGAGCCCTTGGCTGCATTATCTAGAATTGCAAATGGTGATCATGAGATTAGAGTCGGTAAAGGAGATACAGTAGTTCTTGCATCCTCTTTGATTCCAGGAAATGAAAAATCTGTTTACCGAGTAATAAATGAGCTAACTAGATTTGGTGCTCACGTTGTACATAAAGGTAATGCCATGGTTCATGTGTCAGGCCATGCCTCAGCAGGAGAATTACTGCACTGCTATGAAATTGTTAAACCAAAAAATGTGTTACCGGTACATGGAGAATGGCGCCATATGCGAGCAAATGCAGATTTAGCAATGCAGTCAGGATTGTCTGAACATAATATTGTCATTGCCGAAAACGGAATCACAATTGATGTAGCGAATGGTCATGCTGATATATCTGGATCTATTCCATGTGGTTATGTGTATGTTGATGGTCAAAGTGTTGGTGAAATTACAGAGAGCTCACTTAAGGATAGAAAAATATTGGGAGATGAAGGGTTTATTTCGGTGGTAGTAGTAATAGATTCACAGAGCGGAAAAATTGTTGCCGGTCCTGATATTCATGCCAGAGGGTTTACAGAAGATAAAAGTTTATTTGATGATGTTAAAGGCGACATCGAAAAGGCGTTAGCGAAAGCAGTTGCTGGTGGATTTAATGGCACCCATCAGCTATCTCAAGTAGTTCGTAAGACTATAGGAAGTTGGGTCGGGGAGGAGCATCGCCGCAAGCCAATGATAATCCCGCTAGTAGTAGAGGTTTAATTAAGAGTTTGATTAGTTTTTAGACCAAAGTGCGCGCCAATTAGGGCAAGTAATAAACTTATTCTTTACGCTTATCTTCTTATGGCAAACAAAAAAAATAAGGCAAAAAAAATTCAAATTTTTGCTCTGGTAATTAGAGGTCTTGGCTCTAGTTGGCGACTTTTTTCAAAAATCTTGGGCAGTGCAGTTCGCTTTATTTTTCGCTCCTCCAAGGAGCTAGATCCTGCTCACCAACGAGATGGAATTGCCTTTTTTATCTTTATTTTGGCCTTGGTATTTTCAGCAGGAATTTGGTTTGAATTAGATAATTTCTTAGGTAAATCCACATACGCTTTTTTATTTGGTGCAGTTGGGCAACTTGCCTATTTACTTCCACTAATATTTGTTTATTTTGCTTATCGTATCTTTAAGTCTCCTGATGAATCAGCAGACACTGGCAGAATAACTATTGGCACGCTACTTCTCCTGATAAGCATTACGGCTTTGATTCATATTATGAATGGTTCTATAGGAACTGGTGCTACCGCTATCCAGCAAGGTGGTGGTTGGATTGGCTACGGTGTTTCTACCTCATTAATTGCCGCGGTAACGGAAGTTTTAGCCATCCCTATTTTGTTTATTGTTTTACTATTTGGGTTGTTGATAATAACTAAGACATCATTGTCTAAATTATTTATCCAAATTAAGCGCTTATTTAGCTTTGGCGGTAGGGGAATTAGTAAATTAAGAGATCGCCGAGCACAGAAACTAGTGGCCGAGGATTTTGAGGTGAGTGAAAGCCCACCTTTTGAGACTCCATTAGTCAAGGATTTAGTCCAGGAATTTGAACCACAGCAAGAAGAGTTTGAGATCGCGTTGGAAGATTTTGATCAAATAACCCAACCAATTCCAATAATTCAACCAGTCAAGCTTGAAAACAGTAGGCCACAACAATTATTACTTTCCTCCGATATTAAGTATGAATTACCACCATTAGATTTGTTAAGGGGTGGGCCGGCGGCTAAAGGAAAATCAAAAGCCAATGACGCAGTTGTAGCTGCCTTAAAGCAGGTGTTTGAGCAATTTAATGTTGATGCGCAAGTAACTGGTTTTATGCGGGGACCAACTGTAACTAGATATGAGGTTGAATTAGGTAATGGCGTGAAAGTTGAGGCTATCTCGGCTCTTTCTAAAAATATTGCCTACGCTGTAGCGAGCGGTGAGATAAGAATTCTTTCACCAATTCCTGGTAAATCGGCGGTAGGAATAGAAATTCCAAATTCAGATCGAGAAATTGTTGCGCTTGGCGATGTTTTAAGATCTTCAGTTTCTTCGAATGATACCCATCCGATGCTAATTGCCTTAGGTAAAGATGTTGAAGGCTCATTTTTGTGTGCAAATTTAGCAAGAATGCCACATCTATTAGTAGCAGGTGCAACTGGTGCTGGTAAATCTTCCATGATTAATTCATTAGTAGTTTCAATTCTTATGCGCGCCACACCTGATGAAGTCCGAATGGTTCTAATCGATCCCAAGCGAGTTGAATTAACAAATTATGAAGGTGTTCCACATTTAATTGCACCGATTATTACTAATCCTAAAAAAGCCGCAGATGTTTTGTCCTGGGTAGTTCGTGAGATGGAGTTGAGATACGACGATTTATCAGTTTTTGGATTCAGACATATCGATGATTTTAATAAGGCCGTAAAAGCTGGAAAGGTGAATCCACCAGCAGGAAGTTACAGAGTCTTAGAGCCGTATCCATATTTACTAGTTATTGTTGACGAGCTAGCCGACTTAATGATGGTTGCAGCTCGAGAGGTTGAAGAATCTATTGTTCGGATAACGCAACTGGCTCGGGCAGCTGGAATTCACCTAGTACTAGCAACTCAACGACCTAGCGTAGATATTGTCACTGGTTTAATTAAGGCCAATGTTCCTTCTCGACTATCTTTTGCAACCAGTAGTTTGGCTGATTCGAGAGTTATTTTAGATACTCCAGGTGCTGAAAAATTAGTTGGTCAAGGCGATGGATTATTTTTACCAATGGGAGCCAGTAAGCCGGTTCGTATACAAGGAGCTTATATTTCTGAACGAGAAATTGAAGCGGTAGTCAATCACGTGAAATCACAACTTCAGCCTGTTTATAGAATTGATTTAAATACACCGATAGAGTCCAGTGTAACAGCAGATGATGTTGGAGATGATTTAGATTTATTATTGCAAGCAATCCAATTAGTTGTTTCTACACAGTTTGGTTCTACATCTATGCTGCAACGTAAATTAAGAATTGGTTTTGCAAAGGCAGGAAGGCTCATGGATTTAATGGAGAGCAGAGGAATTGTTGGGCCAAGTGAAGGGTCAAAAGCAAGAGCGGTATTGATTAACGCAGAGCAAATGCCAGCTGTCTTGGAATCGATCCGAGGTAAATAGAACTCAAATATCGGGGTGAAAGGGTGGGTGAAAACCTAAACCGCTCAGGATTGAGCGCATGGCAACAATTTAGTTGACAAGGTGCATTTACTGAATACCTGTAATCGGTCTACCATTAGGTAACCCCAGTAAGTAAGGTATTTGATATGGTAGAAAAATCTGCATTAACCATAGCTCGTGAAGCTTCTGGCATGTCAATTGAAAAGATATCCGATAAGACAAATATCAGAATCGCTGTGATTGAAGATTTGGAAAAAAATTCAGTAGAAATATGTGGTGGAATTGCATATGCGCGAGGACATATCAGATCGATTGCCAAAGTGATAAAGGCAGATGCCGACTTGTTAGTTGCAGCAATTGAATCTGCTCAAAATGGTGATAAAAAATTAATCATTGAACAGCTAGCTGAAAATAATGTCGCTGATAAACCTAAAGAAAAGAAAAAAATTAGATTTAAGACCCTAGCTTCCATTTCTGCTACAACTTTAACACTTGGATTTGTAGCCCAAATTGCCATTAATAATGCTTTAAATGTCAATGAGTCAATTGTTGTAGCGGGTGAAAGTAATGAAAGAACTTCAACTAATGAGTCCCTAACTACAGTTATTAGTGGTGTAAATCTTGTACTAACAGCAGTTGATGGAAAGAGCTGGGTTGGATTAACAAATTCACGTGGTGAGCAAATTTTTAATGGCCAAATTCTGTCAGGTCAATCTCAAACATTTTCTGATCCAGAGTTAATTAAGGCAGTAATTGGCAATGCTGGTGTAGTTAAAGTTGAGCTAAATGGCTCAGATCTTGGTTTAGCCGGTGTGCCTGGTGAGGTTGCTAGATTAGATTTTGACCTGAATGGTTCAACTCAGTCATAAATAGAAGTTAAGTAATATTTGGACGCTATCCTTAGCGCACCGTGATTACAAAACTTACTGAAGAGAAAATACCTCGTACCGTTGCGTTGGTCACTCTTGGATGCGCACGCAATGAGACAGATTCTGAAGAGTTGGCTGGCCGATTGGCTGCTGATGGTTGGTTATTAATTAATGATCCAACAAAGGCTGAGATTGCGGTAATTAATACTTGTGGATTTATTGAAAGTGCCAAAAAAGATTCAATTGATGCTTTGATCCAAGCTCATTCTTTAAAGGGAAACGGTGTAACTAAAGCTGTAGTCGCAGTCGGATGTATGGCTGAACGATATGGAAATGAACTGGTAACCGCCCTGCCTGAAGCAGATGCCATTTTAGGTTTTGATGACTATCAGGAAATTTCAGCTCGGCTTTCAAAAATTATTGATGGCGGAAAAATATCCCCACATACACCAAAAGACCGAAGAACCTTACTCCCCATTTCTCCTAGCTCTCGCCAACAAGAGAAAAGCCGTAAACTCATTAGTGATCAAGTGCCACTTGGAGCGGTACTTAGAAAACGTCTGGATAATGCTCCAATTGCCCCTCTTAAGATTGCCAGTGGTTGTGATCGAAGATGTTCTTTTTGCGCCATTCCTTATTTCAGAGGTTCATTTGTCTCTAGAACTCCGACAGAAATAATTGAGGAGGCAAAATGGCTAGCAGATAATGGAGTTTCGGAAATTTACCTAGTAAGTGAAAACACCACTTCATATGGAAAAGATTTTGGAGACTTAAAGCTGATGGAAAAACTTCTGCCAGAGTTATCGAAAATCAATGAAATTAAGCGGATCAGGCTTTCATACCTCCAGCCAGCGGAGGTGCGCCCAACATTGCTGCAAGCCATGGTTTCAGTCGAGAAGGTTGTGCCTTATTTTGATTTATCTTTTCAGCATGCAAATGGTGACTTACTTCGAAAAATGCGAAGATTTGGGGATGGTGAAAAATTCTTGCATCTAATCTCTCAAATTCGCGCTTTAAATCCTGAAGCAGGTATTAGATCGAACTTCATTGTGGGTTTTCCAGGTGAGAGTGACGCTCAGTTTATGGACCTGATTGAATTTTTAACTGAAGCACAATTGGATGCAATTGGAATATTTGGCTATTCAGATGAAGACAAGACGGAAGGTGCAACCCTTACCGATAAAGTTGAACCAGATATCATTTCTGAGCGCAGATCAGAATTATCCACTTTAGTGGATGAACTAATCACACAACGAGCGGAGGCAAGAATCGGCCAGAAAGTCTCGATATTGGTTGAAGATGCAGATGAACAAGAGGGAAGAGCTGAACACCAAGGACCAGATGTTGACGGTTCAACTTTTATTCAATCTAGAAATAAGTATCGCGTCGGTGAATATGTAGATGCAATCGTCAGCGAAGTCTCTGGTGTAGATTTGATTGCACAAGCAATATGAAATTCTTAAGTCGACCAAATTTACCTAACTCACTAACAATATTTCGAATAGTGGCATTACCATTTTGCGCATACGCACTTTTTAAAAATGGCGGCGACGATAGTACTTGGCGAATTATTGCCTTCATATTATTTTTTATTGTTGGCTTAAGTGATATCTTAGATGGAAAATTAGCAAGAGATAGAGATCAAATCACAGAGCTTGGAAAGTTACTGGATCCAATTGCAGATAAAGCAATGTTGGCCACTGCCACAATTAGTGCTTCAATATTAGGACTTTTTCCCTGGTGGATAACTGTCATATTCTTAACACGAGAAATTTTAGTAACCGTCCTAAGATTTGCAGTAATTAAGCGAGGTGTAATTCCTGCTAGTAGGGGTGGAAAATTAAAGACCTTTTTCCAAAGCTTTGGTGTTGGCTTTTATATTCTGCCACTTCCTTCTTTTTTATACTTACCAAGAGATATCTTTATGGCAGTTGCGATCTATTTAACTATTGCTACGGGCATAGATTATTTTAGGAAGGCCTTCCGGAAATGAGTCAACTAGTAATTACAAAATCAATAATTAGACGACTTGCTAAATTAAACAAAACTTTGGCAGTTGCAGAGTCAATTACGGCAGGTGGAATAGCTGAACAGCTCACCAGAGTGCCTGGATCATCTAAAGTATTTTTAGGTGGCGTAATTGCATATAGTGACCAGATTAAAATGTCTAAGCTTTCAATCATCAAATCTGATTTACAGAAACATACGGCTGTCTCAGAGCAGGTTGCAATTGATATGGCAAAAAATGTACGCAGAGAGTTTAAGAGTGATTATGCGATTTCAACGACTGGAGTCGCAGGACCTAAAAAGGCGTATGGCCAAAGAGTCGGAACTGTCTGGGTGGGTATATCAAGCGAAAAAGAGAGTTTTGCTATCTCCCTTGCCCTGTCGGGAGATCGAGAAGTCATCCGCCACGCCACAATTACTAGCGCATTAGCTGCATTAGAGCGTATTCTTAAGCCGTGATACTTCTAAGAACCCATATCGGCAGCGCCCTGCGTGCGGCTCGAATTGAGCAGGGGCGTACTTTACGCGATGTAGCAAAAAGTGCACGAGTCTCTCTTGGATATTTATCTGAGGTTGAGCGTGGGCACAAAGAGGCCTCAAGTGAGCTACTTAATGCAATTTGTTCTGCTCTAGATCTATCTCTTTCCACCATCTTGGTTGATGTTGCAACTGTGGTTAAAAACCACGAATCCCCAGTTTTAACAATCTCGACTTTGCAGGTGATAGAGACCGCCGCTTAAGTTGTCAGCTCAGCCAGCACTGGCGCTATATGCCCGCCAACTTGCCACAAGTAATAAATCTCGAGTTGCAATCTTTGCTGGCGCGAAAGCTGTTATAACTGAGGTTGGAAATTATCAATCTAATATTGCGGAAATAGCCATTCGCGCTCAGGTTTCAAAAGCTACTATTTATAATCAATTTGCAGACAAGGCAGAGATGATGGAGTGCCTAGTTGAATCTGAGGTAGGTAGATTAATCGAGATTGGCCTAGCAGCTTCTTCAAGACAAGAGGCGCTACATAAATTGTCGATTGAGATTTCACAAGACTTAGCGCTTAGAAAATTGGTAGAAAGTGATCCAACAGATATTGCAAAATTGGTTACTATTTCAAACCATTCAACCTGGGTGCTTGCTCACCAAGGAATTGCCAAGATTTTTGGTGCAGACTCGGCTGCCTGTGGTGTAATTTTACGGTGGCTAATTGGCCAAATAGGATCACCGATAACCGAAGACGAATCTTTAGTCCAATCAAAGCGCTTAGCCAAAACTCTTTTTGAATAGCAGCGATATTCTTATTTTCCATCTTTATCCTTAACATGAGCCGGCGGTGAGTATGCGAATCTCTGAGCTTCGTAATCGTCTCAGCCAATACTTCTCAGATCCTGATACCTACGCCCGCGACATAATTCATAGCGAGCTGGGTGGTATCTCGGTAAATGCAGCGATTGAGATAGGGATGGAGCCAGATGAGATCTGGCGAGCGGTGGTTCGTCATAACCCTTCGATGCCAGATAAATACAGATAGCGGCGTGTCCCAGCCCTTTTTAACCCTTTCGAACAGTTGTTCGATACACTAAGTCTGCCCAACCAGAGCGGTTCCACAGTTCCGCTGGCACCCCAAGCCAGCCGTCAGTGAGTTTCCGTACCTTCTGGACCGAACAATATGACCTTGCTTAAGAAATTAAATTTTCAAGAGATGGTCAAGGAGAAGAAAGGAAACAAATCACTATGGCCTCTGCAAATAGAGAACCACAAGATGATAAAAAAGAAGATAAACGTTCTAGTGATCGTTCAAAATCACTAGATACCGCCCTTGCCCAAATCGAGCGTCAGTTCGGTAAAGGATCGGTAATGAAAATGGGTGAGCGTAAAACGGTCGCCATGGAGGTCATTCCAACTGGTTCAGTTGCACTAGATATCGCGCTTGGTGTTGGTGGTCTGCCACGTGGCCGAGTTATTGAAATTTATGGCCCAGAATCATCAGGTAAAACTACAGTTGCATTACATGCAATTGCGAATGCTCAAAAAGCTGGTGGCATTGCAGCCTTTATTGATGCTGAGCATGCACTAGATCCAGAGTATGCAAAGAAACTAGGTGTTGATATTGATGCACTTTTGGTTTCACAGCCTGATACTGGTGAGCAAGCACTTGAAATTATGGATATGTTAGTTAGATCCGGTGCAATTGACATCGTTGTTGTGGATTCAGTTGCAGCATTAGTACCAAGAGCTGAAATTGAAGGTGAGATGGGTGATTCTCATATGGGATTACAGGCTCGTTTGATGTCGCAAGCACTTCGTAAAATGACAGGTGCACTCCATCAATCAAATACCACTGCAATCTTTATTAATCAGCTACGCGATAAGATCGGTGTTTTCTTTGGATCACCAGAGACCACAACAGGTGGTAAGGCGCTTAAGTTTTATGCGTCAGTGCGCATGGATGTTCGTCGCATTGAAACTCTAAAAGATGGACAAGATGCGGTTGGTAATAGAACCAGAGTTAAAATTGTTAAGAACAAGGTTGCGCCCCCATTTAAGCAAGCTGAGTTTGACATTATTTACGGTGTTGGAATCAGCCGTGAGGGTTCACTAATTGACCTTGGCGTTGAAGCTGGAATTGTTAAAAAATCCGGTGCTTGGTTTACCTATGAGGGCGATCAACTGGGACAGGGCAAAGAGAATGCACGGGCATTTTTAATTGATAATCCTGATCTAGCAAATGAAATAGAGAAAAAGATCCGTACATCATACGTGCCAGCTGAAATCGACCCTGCACTAGCTGCAGCTGTTGATGAAGCAACTGCTGATGTTGAGTTTTAATCTCTAACAACTCAAATACACCTTGAAAAAATCTCAAGAAGTAGTAGCTGATCCCTACTCTGAAGCGATGTCAATTGCATTGTATGCACTTGCACCACGAGCTAAGAGTAGGGATGAGTTATTAAAGCAATTAGTAAAGCGTAGAGTGGATGCCGATATTGCAAATTCAGTTTTAGATTCATTAGAGTTACAAGGTCTACTCAATGATCTTGAATTTGCAAAATTATGGTCTGAGTCCAGGCAGCGAAGTAAGAAGCTAAGTAAGCGAGTGATTGCTGGTGAGCTTCGCGTCAAGGGAGTTTCTCAGGACATTATCAGTGAGGTGATTGAGCAGATTGATGATGAAAGTGAGTATGCCCAAGCACTGTTGTTGGCGCAGCGCAAATTCAACTCAATTTCACATTTAGATCCAGAGGTCGTCTATCGCAGGATTTCTGGCCTGCTTGCGAGAAGAGGTTATGGTCATGGAATTTGTAGCAAAATTATGCGGGAGTTAACTAATAAAAATTAGCAAGTAGAATTAACCGATGCCTACCTTTGTAGTTGAAACCTATGGTTGCCAGATGAATGTACATGACTCTGAGCGAATTACTGGCCTGCTACTTGAGGCCGGCTACACCCAAGCGTTAGCAGATACCCAACCAGATTTAGTTGTGTTTAATACTTGCGCGGTTCGAGAAAATGCAGATAATAAATTGTATGGAAATCTTTCATTCTTAGCGCCACGAAAGAAAAGGGATCCTAACTTTCAAATTGCAGTTGGTGGTTGTATGGCTCAAAAGGATAAAGATTTAATTATTAAAAAGGCCCCATATGTAGATGTGGTATTTGGTACTCATAATATTGGCTCACTGCCAGTTTTACTTGAACGATCCAGAGTTGAAGAGGCTTCGCAGGTTGAGATTAAAGAATCCTTAGAGCATTTTCCATCGACGTTACCGGTTAAACGAGATTCAGCATTTTCGGCATGGGTTTCAGTTTCTGTAGGTTGTAATAACACTTGCACATTTTGTATTGTGCCAACATTAAGAGGTATTGAAAAAGATCGCCCAGCTCATGAAATTATGCAGGAGATAAGAGCGCTAGTTGATCAAGGTGTAATTGAGATTACCTTACTTGGACAAAATGTAAATGCTTACGGAGTCGATTTTGGGGACCGATTGGCATTCTCAAAATTATTAAAAGAATGTGGCAAAGTTGAAGGTTTAGAACGAGTTAGATTTATGTCACCGCATCCACGGGACTTTACCGATGATGTGATTGAGGCAATGGCAGAAACTAAAAATGTTATGCCGCATCTTCATATGCCACTGCAATCTGGCAGTGACAAGATTTTACAATCTATGCGCAGGTCCTACCGTCGAGATCGATACCTTGGCATCCTAGAAAAAGTCAGAGATGCAATTCCACACGCTGCGATAACTACCGATATTATCGTTGGGTTTCCTGGTGAAAGTGATGCAGATTTTGAACAAACTATTGATTTGGTAAAACAAGCAAATTTCTCAGCAGCATATACCTTTCAATACTCCAAGCGTCCTGGCACACCGGCGGCAACAATGCCAGATCAAGTAACTACTGAGGTGATGTCTGAGCGATATAACCAGCTTCATAAGATTCAGCAAGAAATTTCAAAAAATGAAAATGTAAAGATGATTGGTAAGAGGGTGCAGTTGTTAGTTTCAAGTCATGAAGGCAGACATGATTTGGATTTAAACAGGGTAAATGGCCGAAGCGCAGATTTTAGATTAACTCACTTTGATAATTCAGCAAAGCGTGCTCGACCTGGTGATCTAGTCGAGGTGGTAGTCACAGAGGCTTTTGCAAATCATATTGTCGCTGGCCAACCAGTTAGTGTGAAAAAAACCCGGGGCGCAGAGGCTCACGCCGCTTGGATGGAAGATAAAGGAGATCAGAAAATATTATTAGGAATACCTTCCCTTGCCTCACTTAAAACTTTATAAATGAGTTTAGTTGTTATCTGTGGCGCGACCGCTACTGGAAAAAGTGATTTGGCTGTAATGCTGGCGCAGAAAATTGGGGCTGAAATTGTTAATGCTGATTCAATGCAACTGTATACCGGGATGGATATTGGTACAGCAAAATTAACTACGGCAGAACGAGGTGGAATAAACCATCATCTAATCGATATTTTGGATATAAAGGATGAAGCAAATGTGGCTTGGTATCAAAGCATGGCAAGAGGGGTAATCGACCAACTAATTGATCAGGGAAAGTCAGTTGTAGTTGTAGGTGGTACTGGCTTGTATGTTAAAGCGATATTAGATGATTTAAATTTTCCTGATACAAATCCGGAGCTTCGACAGAATATAACTGAGGAAGCTGAAAGAGTTGGCAATGAAATAATGCATGAAAAGCTTGCAAAATTAGATCCGGCTGCGGCTTTAGCCATTCCAAAAGAGAATTTGCGCAGAATTATTAGAGCACTGGAGGTAATAGCGCTAACTGGTAAACCATTTACGGCCAATTTACCAAGGCAGGAGAGCAGTAGGTATCCAATGGCCAAACAGTTTGGCTTGGCATTTAATAGAGAGAATTTGGATCAAAAAATAGATGAACGTGTTGAGAACATGTGGGAAAAAGGGTTTGCTCGAGAGGTTTCTCTACTTATGACCAAAGGGTTAGAACAGTCGCCTACTGCTAGAAAGGCGCTCGGGTATAGCCAAATAATGAATTACTTAAAGGGGGAATGTAGTGAAGAGTTTGCTAAAGAAGAAACTAAACGAACTACTAAAGCTTATGCCAGGCGGCAAGAGACTTGGTTTAATCGGGATGAACGAATTACCTGGCTCCCACCAGCCATAAATACAGTTCGGCTAGAAAAACTGTTGGCTAGTATTAATTAATGATAAACGCCACCCATGGGCATGGGACTCACAATGATTTTGTATTGGTCTTTGATCCAGAGGATAAATTAAGCTTTTCAGCTGAGCAGATTAAACGAATTTGTGACCGCAAAAGTGGCGTGGGCAGTGATGGATTTATAAAAATAGTTAAACAGGATAAAGCTTGGTTTATGGATTATTCAAATGCAGATGGATCACAAGCTGAAATGTGTGGCAATGGCATAAGGGTTATGGCTAGATACTTAACAGATCGTGGCCACCAACCCTCTGGTATTTACTCAATCAACACCAGAGGTGGAAGAAAATTTTTATCAGTTCCAGATTCAGGTGATGTCTCAGTAAATATGGGTAAAGTTTCTCAGGTAGGTGGTCAGATTAATGTAACGGTGAATTCACAAGAGTATTTTGGCTTAAATATTGATGTTGGTAATCCTCACGCAGTAGTTTTTGTAGACGATTTAGCAGGTATTGGTGATTTGAAGTCAGCTCCCTTAGTTAAACCTGAAACAACTTATCCTGATGGTGTAAACATTGAGTTTGTTAGATTTCTTGAAGATGGTCAGATCGGAATGAGAGTATTTGAAAGAGGAGTTGGTGAAACTCAATCCTGTGGGACAGGAACTTGCGCAGTTGCACTTGCTGCCACAATAAAAAGCAATAAAAACTTACCTATTAAATGGATAATTAATCCGCCCGGCGGAAGATTAATTGTTGAAATAGATGCTCACAGTAATGCAACACTTACTGGCCCAGCTGTTTTAGTTAAAGATTTAGAGTTGGATCAATATTTGTGACAGATTTTAAATTTGATAAGGAAACTGGATTAGAGCTTGATATAGATTCACTGATTCGGGAAAATGCACAAGCAGTTGCTGAGTATGAATTAAATGAAAATCCAGAGAGCCCTAATCAAGATTTACAAGATAGACAGGCGCTTCGTCGTGTAAGTGGTCTATCAACTGAATTACAGGATGTAACAGACGCTGAGTATCGACAACTTCGACTTGAAAAAGTTGTACTAGTTGGTGTCTGGACCGAAGGAACATCTACCGATGCGGATAACTCAATAAAGGAGTTAGCTGCTTTGGCAGAAACAGCAGGATCTACAGTTATGGACGCCCTAATTCAAGGCAGGGATAAGCCTGATGCTGCAACATTTATTGGCTCAGGAAAGGTTAGAGAGGTTCGAGAAGCTGTCGTTGCCACCGGAGCCGATACCGTGGTTTGTGATGGCGAGTTATCACCAGCGCAACTTAGAACACTTGAACAGAAAGTAAAGGTAAAAGTAATAGATAGAACTGCTTTAATTTTAGATATTTTTGCACAACACGCAAAAAGTCGTGAGGGTAAGGCTCAGGTAGAACTTGCACAAATGTCCTACATGCTGCCCCGACTTAGAGGATGGGGTGAATCACTATCTAGACAAGCAGGTGGTATTGGTGGGCGCGGACCTGGTGAAACAAAAATTGAGACTGATCGTAGAAGAATTAATGACAAAATGGCAAAGCTCCGCCGTGAAATCAAAGAAATGAAAGTATCGAGAGATACAAAAAGAAGTGAGCGACGAAAGAAAAATATCCCTTCAGTGGCTATTGCAGGCTATACAAATGCTGGAAAATCATCATTACTTAACAGATTAACTGGCGCTGATGTTTTAGTTGAGAATGCATTATTTGCTACTTTGGATCCGACGGTAAGGAAAAGCGAGAGTGCAGATGGTCGGATTTATACGCTAGTTGATACGGTCGGATTTGTTAGACATCTACCTCATCAATTAGTTGAGGCATTCAAGTCAACTTTAGAAGAAGTTTCAGAAGCCGATTTAATTATCCATGTTGTTGATGGTTCTCATCCAGATCCATTTGAGCAATTGCGAGCTGTTCGAGAGGTAATAAATGAAATTGGAGGTGGTCAGATTATGGAAATAATTGCAGTAAATAAAGCTGATGTTGCCTCACCCGAAGTTCTGATGGAGATTTTACGAAAAGAATCAAATGCATATGCAATCTCTGCCCGTACGGGTTATGGCATAGAAAATCTCATAAGAGCTGTTGAAGCAGCACTACCAAAGCCTAAAGTTGAAATAAGGGCCATAATCCCATTTAGTAGAGGCGATCTTGTTAGTGCAGTCCATGAACAAGGAGAGATAATTTCAGAGGAGTATTTACCAGAGGGCACAAAATTACATGCCATGGTTGGAGGAGCTTTGGCAAGAAAAATAGAATTACTTTAGACCGGTATGTATTTTTCATCTTACTTTATGGCTGGAGATGCTCAATCCAAAGGTCGCGATTATCAGTGTGGGTAAGGGAAACTCTTATGGCCACCCTGATGGAAAATTCATCAATGAATTAGCCCATCGAGGAGCAAAAGTTTGGCGTACTGATCAATCTGGTGGCATATCTGTTATATCAACCAATAAGATCAGGGTTGTCGGCAAAGAATGGTGGAAAATCAGGTGGGGTTAGTATTAATTCAAGGGCCAGAAGCACTATTAGCTGACCGAGTAATTACTAATATTAGTTCAAGATTTCCTAATTCACAGATTTCAAATTTGTATGCAGGTGAGCTAGAGGTTGGAATGATCACCGATTCATTGGCTCCTTCTTTATTTGGCGACCAACGCATTGTTATCATTAGAGATACTCAGGATTTAACAGCCGAATGTACTGATGAAGTATTGGCTTATTTAGAAGATGAAGACAGTAATTTACTTTTAGTATTGTGGCATAAAGGTGGGGTAAAAGGTAAAGGATTAGTAGATAAAGTTAAAAAGCTTCAGCCTGAAGTATTTTCTGCCGAAACAATTAAAAAGGATAGTGAAAAAGCGGAGTTTATCCGGAGTGAATTTCGAGGATTCGGGCGAAAAATTACTAATGAGGCAGTTCAGGCATTGATAAATTCTTTAGGTAGTGACTTACGTGAACTAGGTGCTGCATGTTCTCAACTCGCATCTGATGTTGCTCGTGAAAAAACAATTGATCAAGATGATGTTGCAAAATACCAGCAGGGAAGAGTGGAAAGTACCGGGTTTGATGTAGCAGATGCGGTTGTTGATGGTAAAACTGCTGAAGCGCTAATAAGCTTACGTAATGCGCTTGCAACAGGAACAGATCCAGTATTAATCGTTAGTGCCCTCGCTTCTTCATTTAGAACTCTTGCGAAGGTATCGGGAAGTTCTAAAAGCCTCAGCTCCTATGAACTCGCTTCATCACTTGCTTTACCGCCTTGGCAAATCGAAAAGGCTAAGCGCCAATTATCTGGTTGGAGTGAAAGTGGATTATCAAGAGCAGTGATTGCGCTAGCTGCTCTTGATGCGGATATTAAGGGGGTAGCCGCAGATCCTAAATACGCCCTTGAAAGGGCTTTAATGACCGTAACTTCAGCAAGGGGAACTCGATGATAAGGCTCAGTTTGAGGGTAATGACTAGCGCTGATACCCTTGCGATCTTGAAATAAGTTTCAATCTAAACGAGAAAAGGTAATCCCAAGTGGCAAATATTAAGTCTCAGATTAAGCGAATCCGTACCAACAACAAGGCACAGGATCGAAACCGGGCTTACCGTTCTGCACTTCGTACTGCAATTCGTAAATTCCGGGAAGCAGTAGCTGCTGGGGATGCTGCAAAGATTAAATCTGAATTCAAAGATGCCTCTCGTTCATTAGATATGGCAGTTTCAAAAGGTGTAATCCATGCCAATAATGCAGCAAACAAAAAATCAGCGATGGCTAAATTGGCCAACAAAGCTGGTATTCGTTAATTTCTTAGACTTTTTTAAGGCATAGATGCCTGCTATTCCAATTACTAAATCTCCACAACCTGCTGCAACCAAACCTGATCAAATAAGAAATTTTTGCATAATTGCACATATTGATCATGGTAAATCCACACTCGCTGATCGAATGCTCGGAATTACTGGCGTTGTAGAAGATAGAAATATGCGCGCACAGTATTTAGATCGAATGGATATTGAGCGAGAGCGTGGAATCACAATTAAGAGTCAGGCAGTGCGGTTGCCATGGAGATCTGGTCTAGATAATCAAGATTACATTTTGAATATGATTGATACGCCAGGCCATGTTGATTTCACTTATGAAGTTTCAAGATCGTTAGCCGCTTGTGAGGGTGCAATTCTGCTTGTCGATTGCGCTCAAGGTATTGAAGCTCAAACTTTGGCAAATCTTTACCTAGCAATGGAAAATAATTTAACAATAATTCCAGTATTAAACAAGATTGATCTACCTGCCGCACAACCTGAGAAATTTGCTGAAGAACTTGCCAACCTAATTGGCTGTAAACCAGAGGATTGTTTACGAGTATCCGGTAAAACTGGGGAAGGCGTAGAAGTTCTGTTAGATCAAATTGTTAAGCAAATACCACCACCGGTTGGTGATCTTAGCGCTGCCACAAGAGCTTTAATCTTTGACTCGGTTTATGATTCATATCGAGGTGTTGTTACATATGTAAGAGTAGTAGATGGCCATCTATCTCCAAGAGATCAAATTCAAATGTACTCAACTGGTGTGCGCCATGAGATGTTAGAAGTTGGCGTAATTTCTCCTGAACCAATGGCCAGTAATGGCCTTGGAGTTGGCGAAGTTGGTTATCTAATTACCGGTGTAAAGGATGTTAGACAGTCTCGAGTGGGAGATACTGTAACTACATATAACAATCCGGCAAAAATAGCGTTAGCTGGATATAAAGATCCAAAACCAATGGTTTTCTCTGGTCTATTCCCTTTAGATGGCGCTGAGTACCCAATGTTGCGCGAGGCGCTTGATAAATTACAATTAAATGATGCTGCTTTAGTATTTGAGCCAGAATCCTCAGCAGCACTTGGCTTTGGATTTAGGTGTGGATTCTTAGGCCTACTTCATATGGAGATTGTGCGGGAAAGATTAGAAAGAGAAGCCGGATTAACCCTAATTTCAACAGCTCCAAGCGTGGTCTATAAAGTTACACTTGATGATGGGAAAAAAATAGTTGTTACAAACCCGTCAGAATATCCGGATGGAAAAATTGCAGAGGTTATGGAACCAATTGTTAAGGCAACTATTTTAGCCCCAAGTGAGTTTATTGGGACAATAATGGAACTATGCCAGCAGCGACGGGGTGCACAAAAAGGAATGGACTATCTCTCTGAAGATAGAATAGAAATTCGTTATACATTACCGCTGGCTGAGATAGTCTTTGATTTTTTTGATCAGTTAAAATCCAGAACCCGAGGATATGCCTCTTTAGATTATGAACCGATTGCTGAAGAAGCAGGAGACTTAGTTAAGGTAGATATTCTTTTGCAAGGTGAGAAAGTTGATGCATTTAGTCAAATAGTTCACCGCGATAAAGCATATGCATATGGGGTATCCATGACTGGAAAATTACGTGACCTAATTCCACGTCAACAGTTTGAAGTACCAATTCAGGCAGCAATCGGTGCCAAGATAATTGCTCGAGAAAATATTAGGGCTATCAGGAAAGATGTATTAGCTAAATGTTATGGTGGTGATATCACCCGAAAACGTAAACTTTTAGAGAAGCAGAAAGAAGGAAAAAAGAGAATGAAAATGGTAGGGCGAGTTGAAGTTCCGCAGGAGGCATTTATTGCAGCATTAACAACTGATTCAGATAAAGCGAGCGAAAAGAAGAAATAATTGAAACTGGCATTTTATATACATGTTCCGTATTGCAGTAAGCGCTGCGGATATTGCGACTTTAATACCTATACACCTTCTGAGCTTAAGATAACATCAGGTCTAGATGGGATTTCAGGTGCTTATATTGATTTAGCGATTCGGGAAATTAATTTAGCAAAAAACAAAATAGGCCAGGATATAACAGTAGGTTCCATATTTTTTGGTGGTGGAACTCCATCATTGATGCAGCCATTAGACATCGGGAAAGTAATCAATAAAATTAAATCAGATTTTCACTTAACTGATAGCGCCGAAATTACGTTAGAAGTAAATCCAGACTCAGTTGATAAATATAAGTTGAGTAAATTTCTTGAGGTTGGAGTAAATAGACTTTCATTTGGAATGCAATCTGCCGTACCACATGTGCTAAAAACTTTAGATAGAACTCACAATCCTGAGAATTTAATAAAGGTTACTGGTTGGGCAAAAGAATTAGGGTTCAATGAGATCTCAGTTGATCTAATCTATGGCACACCAGGAGAGAGCATGCAAGATTGGCAACAATCAATTGATTCTGCAATATCTCTTCCGATTTCTCATATTTCTGCTTATGCCCTAATAGTGGAGCCTGGAACTAAACTAGCGGCTCAAATAAAACGAGGCGATATCGAACAACTTGATGATGACTTGACTGCCGAGAAGTATATAGTGGCAGATAAATCCTTCTCTACTGCAGGATTTCACTGGTATGAATTAAGTAATTGGGCAAAGAATGACTCAAAAAGCCAACACAATCTTTCTTACTGGAATGGAGAAAATTGGTGGGGGATAGGTCCCGGAGCGCATTCACATATTAATGGTGACAGATTTTGGAATGTGAAGCATCCCAACACTTACAAGGAAAAATTACAAAAAAATGAATTGCCGATCCAAGACTTTGAGATTTTACAAGCTTCGCAAATTGAAAGTGAGCGTTTAATGCTTTCAATCAGATTAACAGGTGGAATTGAAACTAAAAGTTTGAATAACCAGCAAATTCAGGATTTATCCACGTATGTAAAAACCGGACACCTTAATCTATCGGACTGGCAAAATGGCAGAGCCACACTGACCTTAAATGGCAGACTCATTGCTGATCGAATAGTCCGAGAAATCCTCTTGTAGTAGCGTTGGTATATGAGTAAAAGTATGCAGGGTCGGCAGCTTAAGATTCTAAAGGCCATTGTTGATGAATATGTGGCAACTGAAGAACCCGTTGGATCTAAAACTTTAGCGAGTCGATCAGGACTAGGTGTGTCGCCAGCAACAATTAGAAATGAAATGGCTGTGCTGGAAGATGCCGGTTTAATAACCCAGCCACATACAAGTGCGGGCCGAATTCCAACAAATAAAGGTTACAGAGTTTTTGTGGATCAACTTTCAGAGATCAAACCGCTTTCAACCCCCGAAAGGAAAGCAATTGAGAATTTTCTAGACGGAGCAACTGATTTAGATGATGTCATTTCTAGAACTGTTAAGTTACTTGCGCAAGTCACCAAGCAGGTTGCGGTTGTTCAATATCCCTCATTAGTTAAGGCAAAAGTAAGACACATAGAACTAGTTCTTCTAAGTAGTTTTAGATTAATGGTCATCTTAATCACGGATACTGGAAGAGTTGAACAAAGAATGGTGGAACTTCCATTTGATATTACGGAGGGTTCACTAGCAGACTTGCACAAAAAATTGAACGACAAAATTGCAAATCAATCACTTTCGAATGTAGCAAGTAAATTAGAAGGAGTAATTAACAATTATTCTGGTAATGATAAATCTAATGTAGTTGTGATAATTACCACAATAATTGAAATGGCAATCGAACAACCAGAAGAAAAAGTTGTTTATGCAGGAACGTCAAATTTAGCGCGAGCGAATCAAGATCTTTCTAGTAGCATGCAATCTATTTTAGAAGCCTTAGAGGAGCAAGTAGTTTTATTAAGGTTACTGTCAGGCTCTAATTCCTCAGTGAGAGTTAAGATAGGAGATGAGCAAAGTGAAAAAGGTTTCAAAAATACAAGTCTTGTCACTGTCGGTTATGCCGAAGTTGGAGCACTAGGAATACTAGGTCCTACTAGAATGGATTATGCATCCTCAATTAGTGCAGTAAATGCTGTTGCAAATTATGTTGGTCGATTCTTAACTGCGAACAAATAAGTTTATGTCAGAATTATATGAAACTCTAGGAGTTGACCGTGACGCAAGCTTTGATGAAATAAAAAAAGCTTATCGAAAACTTGCACGTAGCTATCACCCAGATGTTAATCCAGATCCAAAGATGGCAGAAAAGTTCAAAGAAATTACTGTTGCCTATGAAATTTTAAGTGACCCAGAAAAGCGTCAGAACTATGACTTAGGTGGTAACGGGTTTAGTGGTTTCGGTGGTGGTAGCGGTTTTGGATTTAGCGACATTATGGATGCATTTTTCGGAGGTGGACAACAGCGGGGCCCTCGGCCAAGAAATCGGCCAGGTCAAGACGCCTTAATTAGAGTTGAGGTAGATCTATTCGAAGCAACATTTGGTTGTGATCGAGAACTAAATGTAGAAACTGCAGTTATCTGCAATAGATGCAATGGATCAGGATGTGCCAACAACGCTAAGCCGAGAACATGTGAGGTTTGCAAAGGCCGGGGAGAAACTCAACAAGTTGCTAGATCTATTCTGGGTCAGGTAATGACTAGCCGACCATGTAATAGCTGCCAAGGATTTGGTTCTATCATTTCTGATCCCTGTGGCGAGTGTTCTGGCGACGGTCGAGTTAGAGCTAAAAAAAGCATTCCTGTAAAAATACCTGCTGGAGTTGAAACAGGAAACCGTATTCAATTAAATGGTCAGGGAGAAGTAGGTCCTGGTGGCGGTTCTCCCGGTGATCTTTATGTTGAAATTGTTGAGACTCCACATGAATACATAATTCGGGAAGAAAATAATCTACATATTTCAATTTCAATTCCTATGACGTCTGCTGCACTTGGCACTAAAGTTTTCATTGATACATTAGATGGAAAACAAGAAATTGAAATTAAAGAGGGCACTCAAAGCGGTTCAGTTGTTTTACTAAGAGGCTTAGGGGTTACAAAACTAAGAGGATCGGGCCGGGGAGATTTAATAGTTCATATACAAGTATTAACCCCGACGAAGTTGAGTAAGGAGCAAAGTGAATTACTGAAGAAAATTTCTGATATTCGTAACGAGGGTCTAGATAAAGTGAAAATTAACACTAATGAAAACCAAGGTTTCTTTGATAAAGTTAAAAGAGTTTTTAAATAGTGTCTAATTTATTTTTTGTCGATAAAATAAGCACTGGAAATATACAAAATATTGAAAATGAAGAAGCTCATCATGCAATAAAAGTTTTAAGATTATCTGTTGGAGAATTAGTTTATGTATCTGATGGTCACGGAAAATGGATATCAGGACCTATATCGGAGATTAGTAAGAAATCTCTTGCAATAAAAATAGAAAATACAGGTGAGACTCATACCGAAAAACCGGAATTGGTAGTAATCCAAGCCTTTACAAAGTCAGATAGAAATAAGGAAATGCTTGAGCTGGTTACGGTTTCAGGTGCTGATCGAATCATTCCTTGGAGCTCACAGCGTTCAATTAGCAAGTGGCAATCAGATTCGCGCGAAAAATGGATGATTACGGTTAAGGAAGCCTGTAAGCAGTCAAAGAGATTTAGATTACCCATAGTTGATAACCAGATGAGTACTGATGAGATTCTTAATGAGATAAAAATAGGATTTGCAATAGTTTGTCATGAATCTGCAAAAGAAAAATTCAGCGAAATATCATTTCCGGTGAATTTAGATAGAATATATCTGATAATTGGCCCAGAAGGGGGAATAACAGAGAAGGAGCTTCAACTGTTTTCCACTATTAATGCAACCGTAGTCAGATTGGGTGCTCCTATCCTTCGTTCTGCACATGCTGGTTTTGCGGCTATGTCTGCATTGCAAACTAAAATTGGTAGGTGGTAGTAATGGATTGTCTATTTTGTAAAATTGTAATTGGGTCGATTCCGGCTGAAATAGTAAAAAAGTCAGATCGAGTTACTGCTTTTAAAGATATCTCCCCACAAGCACCAATACATGTATTAGTTATTCCCAACCAACATTTTGAAAATATGGCCAAAGTTGCAGAATTTGATTTGGCATTGGTGGGTGAAATTTTCGATATGGCATCTAGCGTAGCCAAGGATTTTGGGATTGACAGTTACCGAACCAATATAAATACGGGAGAGAGTGCTGGTCAATCTGTTTTCCACGCTCATTTACACCTACTAGGTGGCCGAACATTCGCTTGGCCACCCGGTTAAATATAGAATTAGATTAATGGAGCCCAAAGTAATCACGGTACCAACCAATTTTCCTATGGTTGCCCTTGTCGGACCAAATGATTCCTACCTTAGAATTATTGAGAAGCAATTTCCTCAACTTTCGATCACTTTAAGAGGAAATGAAATATATGTAAAAGGCGACGCCGAAAAAGTAACTTTATTCTCAACACTTATAAATGAGTTGATCGCACTTTTGCGTTTAGGTCAAAATTTAAACGTAGACATGGTGAGCAGATCTATCTCTATGTTAACCCAGGATCCATCAGAACACCCTGCTGAAGTCTTATCATTAAATATTCTCAGTAATCGCGGCAAGACAATACGACCTAAAACTTCAAATCAGAAAAAATATGTTGATGCCATTGATTCAAATACAATTACTTTTGGAATTGGTCCGGCTGGTTCCGGAAAAACATATTTAGCAATGGCTAAAGCGATTCAATCACTACAGGCAAAGCAAGTTAATAGAATTATTCTGACTAGGCCGGCAGTTGAGGCCGGTGAAAGATTGGGTTTTCTGCCTGGAACTTTGCACGAAAAAATTGATCCTTATCTCAGGCCACTTTTTGACGCGCTTCACGACATGATTGATCAAGATGCTATCCCTAGATTAATGACCTCTGGAATTATCGAGGTTGCTCCACTTGCATATATGCGTGGTAGAACTTTAAATGATGCCTTTATAATTCTTGATGAAGCACAAAATACAACTGCAGAGCAAATGAAAATGTTTCTAACTAGATTAGGCTTTGGATCAAAAATGGTAGTTACCGGCGACATAACTCAAGTAGATTTACCAAATAATTCACAATCTGGATTAAAAATTGTGCCAGACATACTAAAAGAAGTTGAGGATATATCCTTCATTGATCTAACGGCAGAAGATGTTGTTAGAAATAGGCTAGTTAGTGAAATAGTTACAGCTTATGGAAATTGGGATGAGAATATTTCAAAGTCAACATTTCCAATAAGAAGCGGAAAAGGTGATCGCTAATTACTCATTTATGAGTAGCAGATATGAAGATAGATTTGGAGAATAAAACTAATTATCAAATAGATGAGGCACGCCTCATCTCACTAGCTGATTTTTCTTTGACTAAATTAGGCATACATCCTGATTCAGAGCTAGGAATTAGAATTGTTAACGAAATTGAAATGGAAGAACTTCACCAGAAGTGGATGAATCTCTCAGGTGCAACAGATGTAATGTCTTTCCCGATGGATGAGATTAAGCCAGACAGCGCTTCAAATGGTCCTGGAATTATTGGGGACATAGTTTTGTGTCCAGAGTTTGCAGCAAAAAATGGGAAACAATCTACTGACCTAGAAATTGAACTACTGACGGTTCATGGCGTGCTTCATCTACTCGGATTTGATCACGAGGAGATTGAAGATGAATTAGTTATGTTCAAAATGCAGGAAGATTTCCTTAATCAATGGAGAGCACTTAAATGAGTATTGGGACTCTGTTACTAATTATTTTTCTTCTTCTTGTTGCTGGATTTTTGGCAGGAAGTGAATCAGCACTGACATCTCTTTCTCGCCTACTTATTGAGGAAATAGTTGAATCTAAGCCAAAGTATAAAAAACGCTTTGAAAACTTTGTTGAAAATCCTGCTAGATTTTTAAATGTAATTCTTTTAGTGAGAAAAACCTGTGAACTAACCGCTACCGCTTTGGTCGCGACCTTTTTTGTTGAACAAAACTCTAATAAAGCGCTAGCCTTATTTGGTGCCATTTCCTTAATGGTTGCGATTTCGTATGTCATTGTGGGAGTTGGACCACGGACATTGGGTAAACAACATGCAATTAAGTGGGCGCGTCCGGCAATTACATCAGCTGTCTTATTATCGAAATTATTAGGCCCATTAACAACACTTTTAATAGGTATTGGAAATGCCATTACCCCTGGCAAAGGATTCAAATCGGGTCCCTTTTCAACAGAAGCTGAATTTAGAGACATGGTAGATCAAGCAAGTGAGAGTGGGTTTGTTGAGGAATCAGAACGCGAAATGATTCATTCAGTCTTCGATCTTGGCGAAACTTTAGTTCGAGAATTAATGGTACCCAGAACAGAAATGGTCTGGATAGAGGCGGATAAAACCGTTCGACAAGGATTATCGTTAGCGCTTCGCTCAGGGTTCACGCGCATTCCAGTCATAGCAGATAACTTAGACAATGTTGTAGGTATCGCTTATGTGAAGGATTTGGCTAAGAGGGTTCATGATAATCCCAACTCGGAATTAAGTGAGAAAGTTGAGGAACACCTACGTAAAGCAACATTTGTCCCTGAGAATCAAACCGCTGATGACTTGCTTAAACAAATGCAACGCGACCAGATACACATGGCAATAGTTGTTGATGAATATGGTGGAACTGCTGGAATTATTACAATTGAAGACATATTAGAGGAGATTGTTGGCGAAATATCTGATGAATATGACGATAACGAAACAGAAGAAATAGAATGGTTGGACGAAAATAAAGCAAGAATTTCGGCTCGAATTCACGTTGAAGATTTTGCCGAGCAATTTGAGACTAAATTTACCGAAGACGAAGTCGAAGATGTTGATTCAATTGGTGGACTCATTGCAAAGCATTTAGGCCGTGTGCCAATACCTGGCAGCACAATAATTGTTCCAGGCTGGAAACTAACAGCAGAGAGGCCGTCAGGTAGGAGGCATCGAATTGCCACTGTATTGGCAGAGAGAATTGCAGAATCAGGAAAGGCAACTGATCAGTTGTAAGATGACCTAATGCGTATTGTTAGGTTCTCAGCTCCATCAGAATTAAGTTTTGGTACTGATCCACTCTTTGGCATACTAAATGATAAAGATGTAATTTTACTGTTACGAGGGGATCCAATATACGCAGGAATAGTCCCACAAGATAAGACTGTTAAATTATCTGAAGTAAAATTATTAGCACCGGTCATACCTAGGAGTAAAGTTGTTTGTATAGGAAAAAATTATGCAGACCATGCTGCTGAAATGGATTCTGTAGTCCCAACTGAACCAATAGTATTTATCAAACCAAATACAGCAGTAACTGGCCCAAATGAAACAATAATGTGGCCAAAAATGAGCGAACGTGTGGACCATGAAGCAGAACTAGCAATTGTCATAAGTAGAATTTGTAAAGAAGTTCCTGCGGAGAAAGCAACCGATGTTATTTTTGGTTATACATTAGCCAATGATGTGACTGCACGGGACTTGCAGAAAAAAGATGGTCAATGGACTAGAGCCAAAGGTTTTGACACTTTCTGCCCACTTGGTCCATGGATCGAAACAGAATTTATTCCGGGTGATCAGAAAATAAGTGCTACATTAAATGGAGAAATTAAACAGTCATCCATGCTTTCTGAAATGATTTTTAAAGTGCCAAAGATTATTGAATTCGTTACAAATGTGATGACTTTATTACCTGGGGATGTTATTTTGACAGGCACTCCTGCGGGAATAGGACCAATGCCAGCTGGATCAACAATTGCAATTTCGATTGATGGCTTAGGTACTTTAACAAACAAGGTTTCATCTCGTGCCAACTAATTCTCAAGTTCGCGTGAGATTCGCACCCTCACCCACTGGCGATCTACATGTCGGCAATATTAGAACTGCATTGTTTGATTGGGCTTACGCTAGACATACAGGTGGAAAATTAATATTTAGAATCGAAGATACAGATACTGAAAGAGTTACTGACCAATATATTCAAGCTGCAATTGAAACACTTAAATGGCTTGGGCTCAATTGGGATGAAGGTCCTGAGGTAGGTGGAGATTTAGGTCCTTACCTACAATCGCAAAGATTAGATATATATGCTGAATGGGCGCAAAAATTTATTAATCAAGGTGATGCTTACTATTGTTACTGTAGCTCAGAAGAGTTAGAAGCTCGTCGCCAGGAGCAGATGAAAAATAATAAAGCTCCTGGTTATGATGGAAAATGCCGTGACTTAAGTGATGAGCAGGTTAGTAGTTATAAAAGTCAGGGCCGTAAAGCAGTTGTACGAATGCGAATGCCGAAGGGCGAAACTACTTTTGTAGATTTAATCCGTGGTGAAGTTAAGTTTGAGCATCAATTTGTTCCAGACTTTGTGTTAGCACGTGCAGACGGTTCACCTTTATACACATTAGCTGTCGCCGTAGATGACATATTAATGAAAATTACACATGTTTTGAGAGGCGAGGACTTACTCTCATCTACACCAAGACAAATTCGAGTTTATCAAGCGATGGGTGTTGATCCTAAAGATTATCCTTTGTTTGCCCACCTGCCATTTGTTATGGGGCAAGACAACGCAAAATTATCAAAACGCAATGGGGAAGTTTCGATTGCTTGGTATCGAGAGCAAGGTTTCTTGCCAGAGGCAATTTGTAACTACCTGGCATTACTAGGGTGGTCCCCAGGAGATGATAAAGAGAATATAACCTTGCAAGAACTTGTTGCATTATTCACAATAGAGCGAGTTAACAGTAGTCCAGCAAGGTTTGACATGAAAAAACTTGAGGCAATTAATGGCGATAAGATTCGAGCGCTAGATATTGATAAGTTTCTTGAATTATCTATTCCATTTCTTAAAAAGAGTCAGGTAGTTTCTGGAACTCCTGAAGAAATTAAGGTTGTTAAATCTGCATTACCAATAATCCAGGAGCGCATTGTGAAATTATCTGAAATTCCTAAAATGCTCAACTTCTTATTTATGAAAAATTTCTCTGTGGATCCTGAAGAATTACCTAAGTTATTAGATGATTCAGCGCAAAAAGTTTTATCTACAGCCCTTGCCAAAGTTGAAAATTTAACTGATTGGACTCACCAAAAAATCGAGGAAGTGCTTCGTATTGCCTTAATCGAGGAGTTAGGACTAAAACCTCGTATTGCCTTCAGTGCAATTCGAATAGCGGTCACTGGATCTCATATTTCACCTCCACTTTTTGAGTCACTGGAGTTATTAGGGAAAGAGCGTTCAATTTCGCGAATAAAGGCGGTAATTTCCAAATAAATTTAACGCAAGGTATTCTTTTACTGCTCAAAATCAATATTGGGGTATGGGGTAATTGGTAGCCCTGCTGATTCTGGTTCAGCCTGTCTAGGTTCGAGTCCTGGTACCCCAGCGACTCTAGTTTTACCGTACGGCTCCGTCGTCTAGTGGCCTAGGACTCTGGCTTCTCAAGCCAGCTACGGGGGTTCGAATCCCCTCGGAGCTACATTTGTTTTTTACTTTTGATTTTTTGCTAAGTGTTCACTTAATCTGGCAGCGGTTGCAACTACTGCGGCAGCATGAATTCTTCCAGGTTGTCTACTTAACCGTTCCATCGGTCCACTAATACTTACTGCAGCAATCACCTTATTGTTTGGCCCTCGAACCGGTGCTGATACCGATGCAACGCCTGCCTCTCTTTCACCAACTGATTGTGCCCAGCCGCGTCTACGGACTGCAGCTAAATTTGCTGCCGTGAATTTAGCATTTAATAGACCGCGATGAAGTTTCTCTGGATCCTCCCAAGCAAGAAGTATTTGAGCTGCAGAACCTGCCTGCATAGTTAGGACTGTGCCAACTGGAACCGAGTCTCTCAACCCAGTTAATCTCTCTGCAGTTGCAACACATATTCTGCGATCGCCTTGTCTTCGATAAAGCTGCGCACTCTCACTTGTTGCATCTCTAAGTGCCGTTAGTGAGGGGGCAGCAATCGCTAATAATTTGTCTTCACCAGCAGCTGCAGCAAGTTCAGAGGAGCGGGCTCCTAAAATAAATCTACCTGAGAAATCTCGTGATACAAGTCGATGAAACTCAAGGGCAATTGCCAATCTATGTGCTGTCGGACGTGCGATTCCAGTTGTTGAGACAAGTTCGCTAAGTGATTGTGGCCCTGCCTCTAATGCAGCAAGTATTTTTACCGCTTTGTCTAGGACGCCGACTCCGCTATTCTTTCTGTCCATACTCTGATAATGCCATCTCAATAAATGAGAAGCAAATTCAGGTAGGTATCGAAAGGATTCAGTCGCAATGGGCAAGACATTGGCGGAAAAGATTTGGGCAGAGCATGTAGTTAGCACTACCGCCGGTGAGCCAGATTTACTTTACATTGATCTGCACCTAATTCACGAGGTAACAAGCCCACAAGCATTTGATGGCTTACGTTTAGCTAATCGCAAAGTTAGAAGACCAGACTTAACTATTGCAACTGAAGATCATAATGTTCCTACTTTAAATATTGATAAGCCAATTGCCGATCCCGTTTCCAAATTACAGGTAGATACCTTGCGGAAAAATTGCGCTGAGTTTGGCGTTCGAATTCACTCACTAGGTGATGTAGAACAAGGAATTGTGCATGTAGTTGGACCTCAATTAGGTATCACTCAACCAGGTATGACAATTGTTTGCGGTGATTCGCATACATCAACACATGGCGCATTTGGTGCTCTAGCCTTTGGAATTGGGACAAGTGAGGTTGAGCATGTGCTCGCAACTCAGACCTTGCCATTAATTAGGCCAAAAACAATGGCGATCAATGTCGATGGAACTTTGAAGCCTGGGGTAACAAGTAAAGACATTATTTTGGCCGTAATTGCAAAAATTGGTACTGGTGGCGGCCAGGGTTATGTACTTGAATATCGTGGCAGTGCCATAAGAGCATTATCTATGGAGGCTCGAATGACAATATGTAATATGTCTATCGAAGCTGGTGCCAGGGCTGGGTTGATAGCGCCCGATCAAACTACCTTTGATTATGTAAAAGGAAAACCGCATGCCCCAAGTGGAGATGATTGGGAGGCAGCATTGGCTTATTGGAAAACTTTAGTAACAGATACTGATGCCACCTTTGATAAAGAAATTTATTTAAATGCCGATGACTTGGCACCATTTGTAACTTGGGGAACAAATCCAGGTCAAGGATTACCACTTAGCGAATCTGTACCAAATCCTGCTGATTTCACCAATCCTGAGGATAGAGGTGCCGCAGAGCGCGCCCTTGAGTATATGGATTTAAAACCTGGTACACCACTTAAATCGATTAAGGTAGACACAGTGTTTCTAGGCTCCTGCACAAATGGCAGAATTGAAGATTTAAGATCTGCTGCTGAAGTAATTAAAGGCAAAAAGATTGCTAATTCTCTTCGATTATTAGTTGTTCCTGGGTCAGCTCGAGTTAGATTACAAGCTGAAGCTGAAGGCTTAGATAAGGTATTTCTAGATGCTGGAGCAGAATGGCGCAGCGCTGGGTGTTCCATGTGTTTAGGCATGAATCCAGATCAGTTAAAGCCCGGGGAGCGGGCAGCCTCAACAAGTAATCGAAATTTTGAGGGGAGACAAGGAAGGGGTGGGCGTACGCATCTGGTCAGTCCATTAGTAGCCGCAGCTACAGCATTAAAGGGCACTCTCTCCTCACCGGCGGATTTATAAATGGATAAATTTATTAAGCACACTGGTACTGCTGTACCGCTTCGTCGTAGCAATGTCGATACCGATCAAATTATTCCTGCGGTTTATCTAAAGCGCATTACTAAAAGTGGTTTTGAGGATGGGCTATTTGCAGCTTGGCGTAATGATCCCGCATTTGAATTAAATCAACCGCAGTACAAATCGGCAACTATTTTAGTTGCTGGCCCAGATTTTGGCACCGGATCCTCTCGAGAGCACGCTGTTTGGGCCTTACAAAATTACGGTTTTAAAGTTGTACTCTCTAGTCGATTTGCGGATATTTTCCGCGGTAATTCCCAAAAAGCTGGCTTATTGACGGTTATTTTGCCTCAAGAAGAGATCGAGAAAATCTGGCTAGTGGTTGAAAGTAAGCCAGATACCTCTATCACGGTAGATCTAGATAAGAAAACTGTTTCCTACGCGCAGACAACTATTGCATTTGCAATTGATGACTACACCAGATGGCGCCTTATGGAAGGGTTAGATGACATTGGTCTAACATTTACCAAAATTGATCAAGTTTCAAAATTTGAAGAAAATAGAGCTAGTTTTAAGCCTAAAACACTGCCAATTCGCTAAACGAAAACTCTAAAGTAATAATTTAGAGTTTCTATAAATCTTCAAAAAACCTTAATTTTAAATAGGAATTTGGTCGCGACACACCGATTTAATTAATCAATCTATTTCTCTTCACCCCATAGATTAACCCTCAGTTAAGCAAATGCTTAATGTTTACGCGTAAATAAGGGGATTAAATGAACAAGGCACAGTTCATCGCCTATCTTGCTCCACAGTTTGGTGACAGCAAGAAAGAGGCTGCACGCGCTGTAGAGGTAATTTTTGATGCGGTTGTTCGCAATATCTCAAAGGGCGAAGATGTAATGATCAATGATTTTGGTAAGTTCAAAAAAGTTGATCGACCAGCTCGTAAAGGTCGTAATCCATTCACTGGAGAGACGATTCAAATTAAAGCCAGCAAGAAAGTTCGCTTCTTACCTGCAAAGGGATTAAAGGAAGTAATTTCTGGCGCTCGCAAGCTAGGTGCTGCTCCAACTCCACCAGCAAAAGCAGCTCCTGCCAAGGCTGCTAAGAAAGCTCCAAAGGCCAAGAAAGCAGTTCGTAAAGTTGCAAAGAAGTCAAAGCGTCGTCGCTAATTTCTGAGAAGTAAATTAAAACGGGATCTCGCGCATGAGATCCCGTTTTTTACGCTCATTTATCGGCATTATTAGAATTGGCCTTAGAATTAAGTGGTGTCCACCGAGTTGAAGATATCTTACCCGCCACCCAGCGGTAAGCCACTAGGGACCACAAATTGGTTCAAATTTGGCGCAACTGTGATCCGACCAATACTTAAATTACTGGCTAAACGGAATTGGCAAGGTGCTGAAAATCTACCCATGTCCGGTGGGGCGATTGTTGTGTGTAACCATATTTCCTATATCGATCCACTAATTTTCACTCACTTCTTATATGACAATGGTCGAGCACCTAGATATCTCGGGAAAGCTTCCTTATTCAAACTTCCAATTGTTGGCAGAGTTTTACTTGGTGCTGGACAAATTCCAGTAGAGCGGGAAACTTCAGAGGCATCTAATGCGTTGCAGCATGCAATAGCTTTTTTGAAATCTGGCCACCTACTTGGAGTTTATCCAGAGGGAACTTTAACTAGAGACCAGAATTATTGGCCGATGAAAGCAAAAACCGGAATTGCCCGATTAGCAATTTTGACTAAAGTGCCAGTAATTCCCTGCGCTCAATGGGGGGCTCAAGAAATTCTGCCAGCGTATAGTAAGAAAATTAGAATTTTTCCACGGACGAAAGTAAAAGTGATTGCTGGGCAGCCACTGGACTTTTCAAGGTGGTATGGAAAATACGACGATCCAAATGCACTTGAAGAAGCAACCGCATATGTTATGAGTTCGATTACAAAATTATTAGAGAAATTACGTGGCGAAAAGGCCCCTATTGAAATATTTGATCCTAGGAAGTCCCAATTACCAAGAACGGGTAATTATAAAAAGGAAATAAAATGAGAAAAGTTGCGGTATTAGGTTCTGGGGCATGGGGAACGACACTAGGTCAGGTGATGGTTGACTCTGGGCAGCAGGTTTTAATCTGGGGTAGGAATAAGAAAGTTGTTCGAGAGATAAATCGTAGACATTCTAATCGTCGCTTCCTCAAAGGCATAGATTTACCTAGGGAGTTAAAGGCAACTACTGATATCAAAGCTGTGCTTGAGTTTGCTGAGGTAATTTTAGTGGCAATTCCTGCTCAAACTTTGCGGGAAAATTTGGTGGCATGGAAAGGTTTTTTCCCAACGGGTTTACCAGTTATTAGCACACTTAAAGGTATTGAGGTTGATACTCAGTTTAGAATGACAGAGGTAATGCAGGAAGTCTTAGGAATAGAAAAATCGAAATTGGGATTAATCACAGGACCAAATTTGGCAAATGAAGTAATTATGCGACAACCGGCAGGCGCTGTGGCGGCATCTGAAAAACAAGAAATCATCGATCTTATTACTGATACGTTTTCAACCAATTACTTCAGAATTTACCCATCTAAAGATTTAATTGGCTGTGAATTTGCTGGGGCAGCAAAGAGTGTTATTGCAATTGCAGTTGGCATGGCAGTGGGTATGGGCTATGGCGAGAACACGCAAGGATTAATGATTACTAGAGGATTATCTGAGGTTGCTCGTCTTGGAGAGGCGTATGGTGCTACACCACTTACATTTTTAGGCCTTGCAGGCATTGGCGATCTTGTGGCAAGTGCACAATCTCCACTATCTAGAAATAGAAGTTTTGGAGAGGTCTTAGGGAAATCAGGTTCAATAGTTAAAGCCAGACAGCAGATAGTTAAAACTGTCGAAGGTGTTTACTCAGCAGGTGCAATGCTGGAATTAGCACATCGAGTGGGTGTCGAAGTTCCAATTATTGAGGCTGTCTCGGATGTTGTTGCCGAAACTCTTAGGCCAAAAGATGCATTGGATAGATTAATGAAGGTAAGTATTAAGGCTGAAATTTAATGGGTAAGGTAAAAGTTGCAATAATTTGTGGTGGTAGGAGCAGCGAAAATGAAATCTCCTTAATATCTGCAAGCGGAGTATTGCAAGCGATTGATAGAAATCTTTTTGATATAGAACTTATTGGTATAACAAAGTCTGGCAAATGGCTTCACCTACCTAAAGAATCAATTTTTGTTGTTAAAAATGGTGTGCTACCCACAATTTCAGAAAATGGCATTGAAGTGAGTATTACTAGCCAGGGATTAATTGCTGGGGGTAAAAAACTAGCGGTAGATGTAGTTTTTCCAGTACTACACGGGCCATATGGTGAAGATGGAACCATTCAAGGCTTGCTGGAGATAATTGGTCTACGGTATGTCGGCTCCGGGGTTTTAGCAAGCGCAGTTTGTATGGATAAGTCATATGCCAAACCAATTTTTTCTGCTGCTGGATTAAAAGTTGCACCAGGAATTGTAGTTACCTCCAATAAATTTGAACTGCCAAGTGAGCTTTCAGTCCCATTATTTGTAAAACCAGCAAGAAGTGGTTCGAGCAAGGGAACCTCTAAAGTAAATCGAATAACAGAACTGGCAGACGCGGTGGAACACGCACTAAGTTTTGATTCAAAGGTGATAATTGAAAAGGCTGTCGAGGGTAAAGAAATTGAGTGCGCAATTTTAGAGACTGATAAAAAGTTAACAGTTTCTGCGGTCGGTGAAATCTCAATCTCTAAAGATTTTGAATTTTATGATTTCCAAGCAAAGTATATTGATAATTCAATGGAGTTAATTGTGCCCGCTAATTTGCCAGAGGGTGTAGAGGATGAGATTAAGAAAGCTGCTCTGATTGCATTTTCAGCCGCAGGTTGTGAAGGATTAGCAAGGGTTGATTTCTTTTATGCAAATACTGGCGAGGTAATTATTAATGAAATTAATACTATGCCAGGATTTACACCAACATCAGTTTATCCCAAGCTGTTTGAAGAAAGCGGTGTGGATTATAAGCTACTAATAACAAAATTAATTAACACTGCAATGAGTAAATCTGTGAGTATTACTAGATAAAAATGAATGGTGTGCTTGAAAAGTCAGCAGTAAAGCGTGTAATTGCGGCAATAGAAAATCATAAGATGCTCGGTCAAATAAGGATTTTAGAAGAAACCGCTAAGAGTGCCGCAGAAGCAGCAGCTAGCCTGGGAATTGAAGTTGGACAAATTGCTTCTTCACTTATATTTAAACTTCCTAACCAATTACCACTTTTAATTATCACCTCTGGTAGACATCGAGTCGATACCGACTTAGTAGCAAGTAATTTAGAGGTTGAGAAATTGGAGCGAGTTGATGCAGATTATGTAAAAGAGAAATCTGGTTTTTCAATCGGGGGTGTAGCGCCAATTGGATGGTTAAATCCACCAGGAATGATTTTGCTTGATGAGGCTTTAAATGATTATTCAGTTATTTGGGCTGCTGCTGGACATCCTCACGCTGTTTTCCCAACAACATATGATGAATTGAAAAGAGTACTAGGCGCGCAAGCTATGAAAGTAAGTGAATAAATGAAAATAGTTTTTCGCACGGCTGTATATCTTTCTTTATTTTGGAATCTTTCACTTGTTGTTGGTGTTGTAATCGATGCCTCATATGCGCTACCAAGAGCTGCCGGTGGGCAATTTGAAAATTTTCCGACATATATACGATTAGTTTATGCATTAGTTAGTGCAATTGTTCTCTATCAATTATATATCTGTGATCGTTTTTATAGAAAATCAATACTTGCAAAAGTTTGGCTATTAAGAGTTTTTTTCTTTACTGGGATATTGAGTGTAATTGTAAATATCATATCTCGATCAGAACTCGAGAGATGGAACTTTATTCCCGCTTTAATAATAGCTTTTTCTTTTCTTAAACAGGTTAATTTGGCTTGGGAGAAACAGCATGGCAAATAGTAAAAAGTTAAGAATCTTTGAATGGCTTGGGGTAATAACCGCAATTGTCTATTCTTTGCTAGTAGCAGCCAATATTGGAGCTGAGTTTATTGGATTTACCTTATTGCTGATATCTTCGGCGCTAATTGGCATTTGGGCATACTTGGGCAAGCATAAAGGTATTTTATTTTTGCAATTTTTTTATGCAACTGCAGGTGTAATCGGAATGATTCGATGGTTTTAAATAAAAAAAGCTACTGTTATTTAAAGTAGCTCTCTTTAAATTAGTGCGTAGTTACAGGACAGGTAAGTGTTCTAGTTATTCCAGAAACACCCTGTACTTTAGCCAACACAGTGCGACCAAAATCTTCCATTGAAGCCGATTCAGCTCGCATAATTACGTCGTAAGGACCAGTGACACCCTCTGCAATAGTTACACCAGCAATTGCTGAAACTGCCTTTGCAACACTTGCCGCCTTACCAACTTCTGTTTGAATAAGAATATAAGCCTGTACGGACATTTAAAGCCTTTCAATTATCGCCACATGTTCAGCGATGAACTTTAGCGTCATTAAAGGGTAGCCTATAGCGAGTTAATTGGGGAGTGCCATTTATGGAGTCAGAGGATGCGCTAATACGCCGGCTTGGTGAGCTATTTAATAGTTCATTCCAAAGCGGAGTAAAGGTCGGCATAGGAGATGATGCAGCTGTGTTCAGCGGCGCAGACTCTGATTTTATTGCAACAGTGGATATGGCAGTTGAAGGTATACATTTTAGGCGAGATTGGTCTACGCCATTTCAAATAGGAGCAAAGCTGACTACAGCAAGTTTGGCTGATGTCTTTGCAATGGGGGGAGAGCCTAATTATTTATTGGTTACTGCCGGAATTAACCAGAATGAAAATACACAAGTCATTACCGAGATTGCAGAAGGAATTAGATCAGTCGCTGACAAGTTTAAGGTAAGTGTTATTGGAGGGGATTTAAGTAAATCGGAGAAATTAGTTTTAAGTATTACTGCTATAGGCCATATAAATTCAAAACCAATCAAACGCGATGGTGCAAAAGTTGGAGATATTGTCTATGTTTCTGCCCTTCCTGGATTATCTGCAGCAGGACTTGCAATTCTAAATAAGGGTTTAGATCGACCAAGATATGTTGTCGAGGCTCATTTAAATCCAAAATTAGTTAAACCTGATGCACTGATCAGAGTTGCATCTGCAATGTGTGATATCAGCGATGGCTTAAGTATTGATGCTGGACATATAGCTAGCGCCTCTGGTGTTTCAATTAATTTCAGTAGAGAGTTGATTTCTAAAGCAGATGATTTTAACGATCTTGCAGAATTATCTACGGAACTAAGTGAAGACACTTTTGATTGGATTCTAAATGGTGGTGAGGATCATTTCTTTATAGCTACAGTTGATCCGAAGTACCGAAGTAAAGATTTGGGAATTGAGATAGGAATTGTTGAAGCAGGAAATGGTGAAGTGCGCTTAGATGCAAAAGAATTTGTAATAAAAGGCTACCAGCACTTTTAATTAACGAAGAACTTTTCCAGCTTTCAAGCATGACGCACAAATGTTTTTACGCTTGCTTTGGCCATTAACAATCGTACGAATTTTTTGAATATTTGGATTCCATCGGCGACGAGTTGCTCGCTTTGAGTGCGAAACATTGTTTCCAAAGCTTGGAGCCTTTCCACATAAATCACAGACTAATGACACTGTATGGCTCCTTAGATTTATCGACTCAAACTTAGTGAAGGCGAAAGATTACCTCCTTAGGGCATTAAATGGCTAATTCGGTGGGTAATTACGCGCAACTAGCCATTTGGCATTAGATACTTCCTCTATGGCAACCCTTGCGACTCGCTTACCAAATATCCTCGGTGATCGAACTGCTGCTGTGTTGGAGAAGTCTTTTGGGATAACCACCATCAATGAATTACTTAGACACTATCCACGTAGATATGTAGTTAGAGGTGAATTAACCGATATTTCAAAATTATTAGTTGATGAAGATGTGACAATCTTGGCGGAGATTGAAGCAGTTAAGTTAAGAAGGGCAAATGGCAAAAGTATTCTGGAGGTTGTCGTTACAGATGGAAGTGCAAAACTTTCCCTGACCTTCTTTAATCAAGCCTGGCGTGAAAAAGATTTAAAAACCGGTCGAGTTGGATTGTTTGCCGGTAAGGTCGGGGTTTTTAATGGCAAAAGGCAACTTTCTCATCCTGATTTTCAACTTATTCCAGATGGTGAAAATGTAGATGAGGCCATTGCTGAATTTGCTGGCAAGTTCTTGCCGGTCTATCCAGCAACATCAAAATTGCCATCATGGAAAGTTTTGCAGTGTGTGAAATTGGCGTTGGATTCATTAGAGGATATTCCAGATTACCTACCGGAGGAAATTACCAAGCAGCATAAGTACCCAAATTTAAAAACTGCATTTGAGGAAATCCACCAACCTTCAGATTTGGAATCTGCCGAGAATGCCCGCCAAAGATTAACCTTTGATGAAGCACTTTTACTTCAAATTCTGCTTGGTCAAAGGCGGCTTGAGATAGAGGGTTTAAGTACTAGATCTCGAACCCCCAATTCACCATTTTTAGTTGCAGAGTTTGAAGAGAATTTACCATTCAGTTACACCAAAGGTCAGATTGAGGTTAATAAACAAATAGAACTAGATCTTTCGCGAAAGTTTCCCATGCACCGATTACTACAGGGTGAAGTTGGCTCTGGAAAAACAGTTGTTGCATTGAGAGCGATGTTAAGTGTGGTTGATTCGGGTGGACAGGCAGTACTTCTTGCACCAACTGAAGTTTTAGCTCAACAACACTTCCGAACAATTAATAAAATTCTTGGAGATTTGGCAATTATTGGCTCATTAGGATCAAATGAGATTGGTATTCAAGTTGAGTTGCTTACTGGCTCACTTCCTACTTCAAAGAAGAAGGAAATTCACACTAGGTTAGCGAATGGTGAAATTGGAATAGTGATTGGAACTCATGCGCTGATTTCAGAGGGTGTGGCATTTTCTGATTTAGGACTAGTGGTAGTTGATGAACAACATCGCTTTGGTGTGGAGCAAAGAGATGCGTTAAAAGTGAAGGCTAAATACCCACCTCATTTACTTGTAATGACCGCAACGCCAATTCCACGAACAGTAGCTATGACAGTTTTTGGTGATTTAGATATTTCTACTCTCAGAGAATTGCCATCAGGAAGAGTCCCAATTAACACTCACGTTGTATCCGTTCTGGAAAAACCACTTTTTCTAGCAAGAGCTTGGCAACGCGTAAGAGAAGAGGTAGCCAAAGGACATCAGGTTTACGTTGTTGCTCCCCGTATCAGTAATCCAAACAAAAAATTAAGCGAACGTGAGATCGCTGCAGCTAGGTTGTTGGGGGAGGAGTATTTAGATAATGAACAAATGGTTGCAGTTGAGGAGCTAGCACCAGATCTTGCTACAGGTGATTTAAAGGGACTAAAAATTGCCGTATTGCATGGCCGGCAACCTAGTGATCTAAAAGAGCAAACCATGGCGGCTTTTTCACAAGGCCAAATCGATGTGCTAATTGCGACAACAGTTATCGAGGTAGGTGTGGATGTGCCAAATGCTTCAATGATGGTGATTATGGATGCAGATAGATTTGGCGTATCCCAACTTCATCAATTACGAGGGCGAGTTGGCAGAGGAAAAGTTGCGGGCCTATGTCTCTTGGTTTCAAATGCATCCGAGGAGTCTCAAAGTATGCAGCGACTTAACGCCGTTGCTTCCACTTTAGATGGATTTGAACTTGCTCGAATTGATTTAGAGCAACGCAAAGAGGGTGATGTTTTGGGTAAATCTCAATCGGGTGGAAAATCACACCTTAGACTTTTACGCGTACTAAGGGATGAGGAATTAATTGATAGGGCTAAAGAGATGGCTAATAAAATCTTATCAATTGATCCTAGACTAAATAGACTTCCTGAGCTTAGAGATGAAATTGAAAAATTAAGAATTGATGAGGCTGCAAGATTTATGGACAAATCATGAGTATGCGAATAATTTCTGGATTTGGAAAGAGCAGAAAGTTGTTTTCTCCACCTTCAATTACTAGACCAACTTCAGATCGCGCTCGTGAAGGTCTGTTCTCGTCATTAATTTCCACTTTTAGCTCGATAGAAGGATTGCACTTTCTAGATTTATTTGCAGGATCTGGAGCAGTTGGCGTTGAAGCACTTTCTAGAGGGGCAGCATTAGTAGAAGCTGTCGAAAGTAACCCAATAAGTGCCAAGGTATGCGAACAAAATTTTGCATTACTTAATGAGGTAAGCGGTATCGGTAGATATAGAGTTTATAACAAAACTACTTTTGAATATTTAAATCACTTAGCCAGTACCTCATTTGAAATAATCTTTATAGACCCTCCTTATGATGTTGCAAATACAGAAATTGAAAAGATTTTAAAGAAGATCCTAACTCTAAATTTATTAAATATAAATGGAGTTATAGCTATTGAGCGCGATGGAAAAACTAAAAATTTTATATGGCCGCAAGGATTATCGGAGGTGAAGGTTCGATCATATGGAGCAGGAAGTATTCATTACGGCGTGATATCTGAGCCTAATTTGAAAAAAAATGGCTAACTTGACAATTAATTGCTAGCGTTTTGTCTATGAGAAGAGTTGTGTGTCCAGGATCTTTCGACCCAATAACTAATGGCCACTTGGATATTATCGCAAGAGCCTGTTTTTTGTTTGACGAAGTGGTTATTGCAGTTTTGGTGAATCAAACAAAGAGTTCATTGTTTACTGTTGATGAGCGTATTGAAATGATCAAAGATGTAACTAGTAGATATAAAAATGTAAAAGTTGATTCTTGGACCGGACTATTAGTCGATTACTGTAGAGCGAACAAGATACCAACAATCGTTAAAGGATTAAGAGCAGTAAGTGATTTTGATTATGAACTCCAAATGAGCCAAGTCAACCTACAACTTCAAGGTGTTGAAACATTATTCATGTCTACTGCGCCTGCGCACTCATTTTTGTCTTCATCACTCGTGAAGGAAATCGCAAGTTATGGCGGAGATGTATCGCCATATATGCCATCGGCTATTGTCGATAAGTTAAAATCTAGACTTGAACGAAAGGGCTAAAATGGATGTAGTTGAGAATATTGAAGCTGCGATTGCAATTGTTGAAGAAGCGAGATCTGTACCATTATCGGCTTCATGTGTTATTAATAGAAGTGAAATGTTAAAACTATTAGATAAAATAAAGGCGTCTTTTCCAAACGACTTAGCAAAAGCTATTTCAATTCAACGTGAAAAAGATTCAATTTTGGAGCAGGCCCATCTTCAATCTGATGCAGTGATTCAGCAAGCGCGAGATGAGGTTGCTCGTATGGTTGAGCAAACGACTATTGTTTCATCAGCACGCAAAGAGGCGGCAAGAATTTTGTCCGATGCAAAGGCAGATAGTGATCGAGATCGAAAAGAAATTGAAGAGTACATTGATTCGCGATTAGCAAACCTTGAAGTTATTTTAAATAAGACTTTGGATGTAATTAGCAAGGGTAGAGATCAACTAAATGGTGTTGAGACTAAGCATGTCCTATCTAAATTAAAGTAAACTAAATGGCAAGATCTGTTTTTGTTTTCAATACTCATGATTTACCTCATCGTGCTGGTGAAATGCGCGAATATGAACTTGATATAGAAATTTCTGATCCTTTAGGTATTGATTTATTATCGGTAAAACCCGGTGAAATAATTGAGATCGATCTAAGAATTCAGTCAGTAGAAGAGGGCGTACTTGCCACTGCCCGAGTCGTTGCCACTGCCTCAGGCGAATGTACACGCTGTCTGAAGCCGATTACTTGGCCAATCGATGAAAACTTTACAGAGCTTTACTATTATCAATCACGAGTAGCCAAGACTAACGCTAAAAAAGGTTCAAAATCTAAATTAACAGATGAAGAGGATATTGATCTAGAAGTAGATGACTTGAGTTTTATGATTGGCGATGAGATTGATCTTGAACCGGCAATTAGAGATGCAATTATTCTTAATATGGAGGTAAATCCACTTTGTTCAGAGGATTGCCCAGGTATAGATGCCAAGCAAGGTGAAAATTGGTCATACGTGCCGGCCGATCAAGCACAGGTATCTGATGATCCAAGATGGTCAGCATTAAAGAATTTCCCGCTTAAAAACTAATCGTTTTTACAAGTTAGAGTTTTTCGTAGATAATTCTCACCGTACGCTAGTAAAGCGTAAAAAGTAAGGAGTAAAGATCATGCCAGTTCCAAAAAGAAAAATGTCGCGAGCACGTACTCGCTCTCGTCGAAGCATGTGGAAGACAACTCCTGCACACCTTGCAACCTGCCAGCAATGTAAACAACCTAAATTGCAACACGTGGCTTGTCCAACTTGTGGAACTTATAACCGTCGACAGGTTCTAGAGGTTTAAACTGTACTCTGGCCTAACCGAACTACTCGGGATATCGGTTAAGGATGAGTTGCTCGAACTTGCATTAACGCATCGCTCTTATTCTTATGAAGCAGGCGGAATTCCAACTAATGAGCGACTTGAATTTTTAGGTGACTCAGTTCTTGGATTAATAGTCACGGATGAACTTTATAAATTATTTCCAAATTTGGATGAAAGTAGATTAAGTCCACTTAGGTCAGGCGTCGTTAATATGAAAGCACTGGCTCAGATTGCCCGTGAAATCAATCTTGGTTCCTATTTGAAAATAGGCAAAGGTGAAGAGGCAACAAATGGACGGGAGAAAAATTCAATCTTGGCCGATACCTTCGAGGCGCTAGTAGGAGCAATTTATTTAGAACATGGATATGTTAGAAGCGCTGAAGTTATTTCAAAGTGGATAAATCCAGCCATAGTCGCTGCAACCTCGCAAGGCTCGACATTGGATAGTAAAACGGCATTACAAGAGTTGTCTGCGTTATTGAACCTTGCATCGCCTGAGTATGAGATAAGTGAATCTGGCCCAGATCATGATAAGAGTTTTATGGCCTGCGTACTGTTAGGTAGTGAGAAGTTTCCAGTTGGAATGGGAAAAAGTAAACGAGAAGCTGAACAAGCAGCAGCAAAAATTGCTTATGAAATCTTGGTTGAACGAGATAAAAAGTAAGTAAGCATGCCAGAATTACCTGAAGTAGAGACTGTACGTGCAGGTTTAGAAAAGTATATTGTTGGTCAGCAGATTAGAAATATAGAAACTTTTCATCCAAGAGCGCTCAAACCAAGTTCTCTATTACCGCTCTCTGCTGTGAATGGTGCCAAAATAAACTCCATTCGAAGGCGAGGGAAATTTCTTTGGTTAGAACTTGATAGAGAGTTTGTATTGGTTGCCCACTTGGGAATGAGCGGGCAATTACTAGTGCAAAAAAGTCATGTAAAAGATCACCCTCACCTCAGAGCTAGAATCTCGTTGAGCGGCTTAATCAAGGGCTATGCCAATGAGGTTAGGTTTATCGATCAACGGACCTTTGGCTGGCTATCTGTGGAGCAGGTTTTCGAAGGAATCCCAACCTCGGTTTTAAAGATTTCAAAAGATCCATTTGAATCAGAGTTTGACTTAAGACAGGTAGTTACGAATATTAATCGAAGAAAAACTGCTATCAAGCCTGCCATTTTGAATCAAAATATCATTAGTGGAATTGGCAACATATATGCAGATGAAGCATTATGGCGAGCAAAAATACATCCTGAGATTATTTGTGAAGATTTAAATGAAAATGAAATCAAAAAGGTAATTAAATCAGCCATTTCAATAATGAAGTTATCGATTAAAGCAGGTGGCACTTCATTTGATGAGGCTTATAAAAATGTAAATGGTGAAAGTGGATACTTTTCCCGTTCCCTAAAGGTTTATGGCAGAGAGGGCGAACCTTGCCCTCGGTGCCGATCAAAGATTCGCCGGATAGCCTTTACAAACAGATCCTCCCATTTTTGCCCGCGTTGCCAGCGCTAGGTACCAAGTTTTCGATCACTTTTTAGATAGGTTTGCGCTATGCGCTATGGGTGGACCTTTCTATGTATTTAAAGAGTATGAATTTGAAGGGCTTTAAGTCCTTTGCATCTTCAACGACTTTAAATTTTGAACAGGGAATTACCTGCGTTGTAGGTCCTAATGGATCCGGTAAATCAAATGTGGTTGATGCACTCTCCTGGGTTATGGGTGAGCAAGGCGCAAAGTCACTTCGTGGTGGAAAAATGGAGGACGTAATTTTCGCCGGTACCTCAGGAAGAGCACCTCTTGGTAGAGCTGAGGTTTCAGTAACTATCGACAATACCGATGGCTTACTACCGATTGACTTTTCCGAGGTAACAATTACGCGAGTTCTATTTAGAAATGGTGCCTCTGAATATTTATTAAATGGGGAAACAACTCGACTTTTAGATATCCAAGAACTACTCAGTGATAGTGGTATTGGTAGGGAGATGCATGTAATAGTTGGGCAAGGCCAATTAGATGCTATTTTGTTAGCAAATCCAGAAGAACGCAGAGCATTTATTGAAGAAGCAGCTGGCGTTCTAAAACATCGAAAGCGTAAAGAAAAAGCAATTCGAAAACTTGATTCAATGCAAACTAACTTAGCTCGTATTCAAGACTTAACGGTGGAGTTGAGAAGACAACTAAAGCCACTTGGAAAACAAGCAGAGGTGGCTCGTAAAGCCTCGATAATCCAATCTGATGTGAGGGATGCAAAATTACGCTTGATGGCGGATGACATGCTGCGCATGCGCAATGAAATGGAGATAGAGGTCGCTGATGAAAATGTGTTACGGCACCGCAAAGAACAGGTTGAGAGTGAATTAAATTCTGCAAGAAGTCGTGAAATAGAGTTGGATGCTATTGCTACTAGTGAAAACCCTCAATTAATCGCCGCTCAAGAAAACTTTTATCGTCTTACTGCTCAGCGAGAGCAAATTCGTGCAGTACAAAACTTATCATCTGAACGAGCAAGATTTCTCTCTGAGGAAGCTGAAGAAGCCAAAGCATCTGGTCGTGATCCAGTTTTATTAGAACAAGAAGCTCAACAGTTACGAAATGAAGAAAAAGAGCTGGCTAATAAAGTTAAAAAATCTCAAGAGCAACTTGATAATGACTCTAATTTATTAAAAGCAATTGAAGATAAGTTAGCTCTTGAAGAAAGTCGAGTATCAGCTGCCCTTCGTGCTATTGCAGATCAACGTGAGGGAACTGCTCGACAAGAAGGTCATATAAATGGATTACGCTCTCGAATAGATGCGACTTCAGGTGAGGTTAATCGATTAACTGAGGCTAGAAATTCTGTCGAACAAAGACTAAAAGGCTATCGGGAAAATTTTGCAACGATTGAAACCCAGATATCATCACTATCAGCTTCCGAGCCTGGCCTTGATGGTTTATTTGAAAAGTTAAAAATTGAAATGAAGCATTGTGAAAAAGAACTAAAAGTTCTTACAGAAAAACTTCAATCTACTGAGAAATTGCGAGCCGGATCGCTAGGTAGATTATCTGCATTTAAAGAGATTACTGAACTAGTCAAATCTTCAGAAAATGCTAGCTTGATATCTCAAATTGATGATTTGACCTCAAACTGTGAAGTTGAAGTAAATAAGGTCTCTATTGATTGTGATCGAATTCGGTTTGAACTTACCAGCGCAAATGATGTTTTTAATAAAATAAGCAGTGAGTATGAGTCTGTACTTTCCAAGTTAAATGAGTCTGACGCAGCTATGACAGGGCTTGCTGAGCAGCTTGCTATCTCAGGCCAGAATGTAAAGAATTCTGTTGATGAATTTGATAGATTAAATTTAGCACTGCAAGCAGCAATTAATCAGCGTAATTCCGACGAAAGAGATTTAGCTGCAGCTTTGGCGCAGTTTGAATCACATCAAACTCCAGTTGAACCTGATCTAACAAACTTAGAGGATCTAAGATCTCAAGTTTCAAGTGCAAGATCAAAGGAGGTGGAGTCTCGATTAAATTTAAGGACTATAGAAGAGCGTAAGGATGCGCTATCACAGCGGGCTGAGGCATTAGAGAATCAAGCAGCTACTGAGCGTGAATCTGCATCTCGATCAATTTCTCGCCGTGAAAATAGGGCACAAGCTGCGATAACTGCGCAGGATATTGCAGACACAGCTTATGAGGCATTGATTCAAATTGAGTCCTCTATTTCGCGGGCAGGTTCTGAAAGAGAAAGATTGGAAACTTCAAGATCTTCTCGAGAGGGCGAAATATTAAGTTTAAGGACAATAGGTCGCGAGCTTTCAATTGAGTTAGAGAAATTAACCTCAAGTGTGCATAAAGACGAAATCGCTCGAGCTGAGCAACGACTTAGAATTGAACAATTAGAGACAAAAGCAGTTGAGGAACTTGGAATAGATGTTCACACACTTGTAAATGAGTATGGCCCAAGTAATGACGTTCCAACATTTTACGAGAATGAGCAGGGCGATTTTGTGCCTGGAGATTTAATTCCATATCGACGAGACCAACAAGAAAAGCGCCTTTCCCAGGCGGAGAAATCGCTAACATTATTAGGAAAGATTAATCCGTTGGCATTAGAAGAGTATTCATCTTTAGAAGAGCGCTTACGTTACCTTGCTGAACAATTAGAAGATTTAAAAAAGACTAAAAAGGATTTATTAGACATAATTAAAGAAGTTGATGATCGTGTTCAGCAGATATTTACAGAAGCTTATGAAGATACTGCAAGAGAGTTCGAACTTGTTTTCGCTAGATTATTCCCAGGTGGCGATGGAAAATTAATTCTTACAAACCCATCTGACATGCTGACCTCAGGTGTTGATGTCGAGGCCAGACCACCTGGTAAAAGAGTGAAGAGATTATCTCTACTATCAGGGGGTGAAAGATCATTGGTAGCAGTTGCACTTTTAATTGCAATATTTAAAGCCAGACCTTCACCTTTTTATGTTTTGGATGAGGTGGAAGCAGCTCTTGATGACACAAACTTAGGAAGGTTACTTGGCGTGTTTGAAGAGTTAAGAGAGAAATCTCAGTTAATCATTATTACGCATCAGAAAAGAACAATGGAGATTGCAGATGCCCTTTATGGCGTGACCATGCGTGGAGATGGGGTTAGTGAAGTTATTTCACAGCGTATTCGTGAAGTCGACGCAGTATCTTAGATTCTAAATGAGCTTATTTAAAAAGCTTTTCACTGCACTTAAATCTAATTCAATCTCACAGAAAGATTGGGATGAAATACGAGCACAACTTATTGCTTCGGATTTGGGGCCAAAACTAGTTGATCAACTAATTCTAAAGTGTAAGTCTCTTAAACCCGAAGATGCCAGAGAATCTATAACTGAAGAGGTTAGTTCCTGGTTAAGTGCCAAGCCTCGAAATATTTTGAATTCTGAAGCCAAAACTAGGACAATTTTGATTGTCGGAGTAAATGGCGCTGGCAAAACTACCTCAGCGGCCAAGTTGGCAAATTATCTAAAGTCCCAAGGTAGTTCTGTCCTGCTTGCCGCTGCGGATACATTTCGTGCAGCCGCTACCGATCAGATTAGAACTTGGGCAAAAAGTATTGATGTTGAAGTAATCTTTGGTGAAGAAAATAGTGATCCCGCATCGGTTGCCTTTAGTGCTATAACTAAAGCTAAGGCATCAAATTTAGATTATTTAGTAATAGATACTGCCGGAAGACTACATACTAAGCAAAATTTGATGGATGAGCTAGCAAAAATTGTTAGAGTAGTGCAGAAGCAATCAACGGTTAATGAAATATTGCTAGTTGTTGATTCAACTACCGGGCAAAACGGAATGAGTCAGGCTGCAACCTTTATTGAGGCAGTTAATATCTCGGGTTTTATAGTGACGAAATTAGATGGATCCGCTAAGGGTGGGATTGCAATTGCAATCGAGAAAGCCACAGGTCTTCCCATTAAATTTGTGGGCACCGGTGAAGGTATTGATGATTTTACCCCTTTTGACCAAGACGCCTATTTAGCAGGTTTATTCGATTAAGTAACATACTTTTAACAATCAGGCCCTTTGTTTCATAAGCCTGAAATCTAAATTGCCTCTGAAGTTAACCCTGTTACCCGATAGTTACTCCATCTCAATGGCGAGGATTTTGATCAATTCGAGTTAATCGATCGGAGAATAAATGGCGGAGATAGTTCTAAACAACGGAGATACTGCTTGGGTAATGGCTAGCACGGCTTTAGTGCTCTTAATGACACCTGGTCTAGCCCTTTTTTATGGTGGTATGGTCAGAGCAAAAAGTGTCTTGAATATGATGCTTATGTCCATGGTAACAATTGGAATAGTAAGTGTGCTTTGGGTAATTTATGGATTCAAATTAGCATTTGGGTATAAAGCTGATTCGCAATGGTACGGCGAGATTTCATTTTCCGGTCTTGGAAGTGCTGTAAACGAACTCACTAATAACGGTGGAGCTTATCCAATTCCATTATTGGCTTTTGCAGCTTTCCAATTAATGTTTGCAATTATTACGCCGGCCTTAATTTCTGGCGCTATTGCAGATAGAACAAAATTTACTGCCTGGGCCGTCTTTGTATCGATATGGGTAACACTTGTTTATTTCCCGGTTGCTCACTGGGTGTTTGCGTTTGGAAACAAGGTTGGCGATACAGTCACGGGTGCAGGTTTCTTAGCAGCCAGAGGTATTCAAGATTTTGCCGGTGGGACTGCAGTACATATAAATGCAGGTGCAGCTGGACTTGCCATGGCAATTATCTTAGGACGACGAGTTGGATGGCGTAGAGAATCAATGCGTCCACACTCGCTACCACTTGTCTTGATTGGTGCCGGCCTACTTTGGTTTGGTTGGTTTGGATTCAACGCAGGATCCGCACTTGGCGCGAATGGAGTTGCTGCATTGGCACTGCTAAATACACAGGTAGCGACAGCAGCTGCCGCAATAGGTTGGCTGATAGTTGAGAAGCTAAGAGACGGCCATCCAACTTCACTGGGAGTGGCATCAGGTGCAATCTCTGGCCTAGTTGCAATTACACCAGCATGTGCATTTGTTGCCCCTTGGGCCGCAGTTGTAATTGGACTTCTTGCGGGTATTTTCTGTGCCTTAGCTGTTGGTATCAAGTATTTATTGAATTTTGATGATTCACTTGATGTCGTAGGAGTCCATTTAATTGGAGGATTGTGGGGCAGTTTAGCCATTGGTTTTTTTGGGAGCAGCGCAGTTAACAGCGTTGGCCTGGATGGAATTTTCTATGGCGGAGGAGCAGCATTACTAGCTAAACAAGCCTTTGGCGCCTTCTTTGTCTTGGCTTATTCTTTTATTGTCACTTTAATAATCGGTCTTATCATTGATAAAACAATGGGACTTCGAATCAAAGAGGAAGCTGAAATATCAGGCATCGATTATGACCAACATGCCGAAACTGGCTATGAACTAACTTCTAATTCACGAGGAGGTTTCTAACCATGAAACTAATAACTGCAATCATTAAGCCGCAAAAACTGGAAGATGTAAAAGAGGCACTAGTTAGCGCTGGAATTACCGGCATGACAGTCTCTGATGCGAAAGGTTTTGGTAGGCAGCTTGGATTAACCGAAGTTTATAGGGGAGCTCAATATAAAGTTGATCTGATTCCTAAAATTAGATTAGAAGTTTTAGTTGCTTCGAATATTACAGAAAAAGCAATTAAGGTTATTGCTGAGGCGGCCAGAACCGGAAATATCGGTGATGGCAAAGTTTGGGCAACAAATGTGGATTCTGTGACCAGGGTTCGGACTGGTGAAAGCGGTGAAGCAGCCATCTAATCAAATGTAGGATTCCTACATGTTTGAAGCGCTAGGCCAGAGGTTTGGCAAGATTTTCTCTGGCCTTGGCGGCAAAGTATCTGAGTCTGATTTAGAAAATTTCATTGCTGAGATTAAATTGGCACTTCTAGACTCTGATGTTGCAATAGAGGTGGCAGAAGAATTTTCAAATCAAATTTTCGATAAATGTAAAGCACTTGCATCTGAGATAAATAGGAGCACAAATCCAGCCCAAAGAATTTTTGAGATTGTAAATCAGGAGCTGACTGAAATACTAGGCGGCTCAGCTAGGCGCTTAAGGTTTGCTAAATCACCACCTACTGTAATCTTGCTAACTGGTTTACAGGGAGCTGGTAAAACCTCATTAGCGGGAAAGCTTGCACATCACCTTTCCCAACAAAGCCATACACCATTATTAGTTGCAGCTGATTTACAAAGACCTAACGCGGTAAATCAACTTCAGGTTGTTGGTAAATCCATCAATATTCCTGTCTTTGCCCCTGAACCAGGAAATGGCATTGGAGATCCAATTCAAGTTGCTAGTGCTGGATTGCAGTTTGCAAAGGATAAATTACACAATTTTGTAATTATTGATACTGCTGGCAGGACTGGCATTGATGGAGAGTTGATGCAAGAAGTAATCAAGATTCGAGATACTGTAAAACCTGATGAGATATTTTTTGTAGTTGATGCCATGACGGGCCAAGATGCTGCTCGAACCGCAAAGGCTTTTTCTGAGGGAGTCGGATTTGATGCGGTGGTCTTGACTAAATTAGATGGTGACGCCAGAGGTGGTGCCGCATTATCAATTGTAAAGTTAACAGGTAAGCCAATAATTTTTGCTGCCACTGGTGAAAATGCTGCAGATTTCGACCTTTTTTATCCAGAGAGAATGGCTTCAAGAATTCTTGGTTTAGGAGATGTTGCTTCTTTAGCTGAGCAAGCAAAGCGTGCAATGCCAGAGAAAACAGCTAAAGACCTCGAAGATAAATTAACTAAGGGAATGGATTTCACTCTTACAGATTTTTTATCTCAGCTTGAAGCTATGAAAAATATGGGAAGTATGAATAAGTTGCTTGGTTTATTACCCGGATCTGCTGGTATGAAAAAGCAATTAGAAAATTTTGATGAAGCAGAGTTAGTTAGGACTCGTGCAATCATTGAATCGATGACACCATTGGAGAGAAATGATCCAAAAGTATTAAATGGATCAAGAAGAGCAAGAATAGCTAAAGGCAGTGGTAGAGCTATCTCTGAGATAAATTCATTAGTAGAGCGCTTTGCGCAAGCTCAAAAAGTAATGAAACAAATGCGCTCAGGCTCCATCTCTGATGTCCATACAGGTGCAGGTAGTATGGGTGTGATGCCAAAAGCCAATCAGGTTAGCCAAAAACCAAAGAAGAAGTCTCGCTCCGGAAATCCTGCCAAACGAGCATTAGAAGAGGGAATTTGACCTACTGCCTTCCCAATTTGGGTTATGGCTTTAATACTGGCAAGATTAGCCACCTGCGAATGGGACCCTCTAACCCATAGCAATTTAGTCCGTAATTTTGTCGAGTGTGAACGCCCCCGCTGTTTACATGAGATAAATCCAAAATAATTTTCTATAGGGAGTTTTGTGTCAGTAAAGATTAAGTTAATGCGACTTGGAAAGATCCGTACACCTCATTTTCGAATTGTTATTGCGGATTCTCGCTCAGCTAGAAATTCAAAGGCGATTGAAGAAATTGGTCGTTATTCACCAGCATCCGAACCTTCGCTAATCGAAGTGAACTCAGAGCGAGTTCAGTACTGGCTTGGAGTGGGAGCACAACCAACTGAAGCAGTTACAGCATTATTAAAAATTACAGGTGATTACCAAAAAGCTAATGGCCTACCAGGAAGTGAAGGTAATTTGAAGTTACAACCTGCAAGAATTGATAAAAGAGTTGCTTACGAGGCAGCTGTTAAAGAAGCTATGAATGAGCCAGCAGATGGTGCTACAACTTTAAAGAAAAAAGCTGCTGAAAGACTTGCGGCTAAAAGTGCTCCAGTAGTTGAAGAGGCAGCACCAGTTGCAGAATCAACTCCTAAGGAAGAGGCAGCACCAATTGCAGAGACTGCACCTGAAACGGTAGTGGCTGAAGCTCCTACCGAAGAAACACCACAAGCTTAAGCATTGTCTTTTATGTTTAAGAAGGGTTCATTCCTTCGGGAACTACCCGTTATTGTTGTTTCCGCCCTAATAATTTCAATCGTCATTAAGACGTTTTTTCTTCACTTTTTCTTTATTCCATCAGGTTCGATGGAGAACACATTACAAGTTGGAGATCGAATTGCTGTAAATAAATTTGGAGCTTTATTCAGTGAAATAAAGCGTGGTGAGGTTGTAGTTTTTTCTGATCCAGATAAATGGCTGGGCGAGGCACCAATAAGTGAGAGTTCAAGTATCTCTAATAAGATCAAAAGTGGTTTGATTACGGTGGGCGTTCTACCGGATCCAGCTAAACAATATTTAATAAAGCGAGTTATTGGTGTGGGTGGAGATAATGTAACTTGTTGCGATTCATCTGGAAAAGTTCAAGTGAATGGCATCTCTATAACTGAACCATACATATTTCCAGGTGATAGGCCAAGTGAAATAAAATTTAATGTTGATATACCTAAAGGATTTATTTGGGTGATGGGTGATCACCGCGGAGCCAGTGCTGATTCAAGGTACCATCCTGAAAGTGCAAATAATGGAATGATTCCACTAAGTAAAGTGGTAGGACGCGCAACATTTATCGTTTGGCCTTTTACAAATGCTGCGTTTATTCCCAAAGGTGAAGACTTAAAAAAGGTTCCGGTACAAGAAAAGCCATAGGAATGATCGAACGTAAACTTTTGCAATCAGGAATTACAAAAATTGCAGGAGTGGATGAAGCCGGTAGAGGTCCATGTGCTGGACCTCTAGTTATCGCAGCGGTTATTCTGAAAGATCCTACCTCTTCGGAGCTAAGAGGAGTTAAAGATTCAAAAGCACTGTCGGAATCTCAAAGAGAACTCATGTATGACGTAATCTTGAATAATTCAATTACCTACTCAATCATTGAATTTTCAGCAGCTGAGATAGATTTACTAGGTTTACATAGATGTAACCTCGAAGGGATGCGACGTGCTGTTCATGCCTTGAAAGAGAAGCCTGAGTATATTTTGACCGATGGATATTCAGTACCAGGTATGACTGAACCAAATCTTGCGGTTTGGAAGGGAGACCAGGTTGCGATATCAATTAGCGCTGCGTCGATATTGGCAAAAGTTTATCGTGATCGAATAATGATGGAATTAGATCGCAAATATCCTAATTATGGACTTGCTAATCACAAAGGGTATATCACGGCATTACATACCGCCGCCATAGAGAAACATGGAGTGCTACCAATTCATAGAAAATCATTTTCAAATATTGCCGAGATCTTAAAAATAACCAACTAATTCACAGAATTTATTGGCTTCACATCTAAAGGTTTATTCTGATTAAGTTTATCAAGTGCTTACTGAAGCAGATTGCAGACTAGTTCTTTTTACTTGTATTGAGCCAGCAGATCCCTTTTGGAGTGCTCAAATATCGGATCATGGCGCCCAAGCTGTTTACCATTATATAACTTCGAAAAATCATTATTCAGAGAAAAATTCATTACCGATTATTAGAGAAAAATTAAATAAAACAAATTTATTGAAAGTAAGAACAGAGATTGAAAACTCAAACTCAGTTTTTATCACGCCTAGAGATTTAGATTGGCCAATTGGAGTGGATGACTTACCCAATCCACCAATCGGACTTCTTTTGAAGGGGAATAGAAAAATACTTGATACTTTGAGATCCTCTATTTCGATTGTAGGAAGTAGGAAACCAACTAGTTATGGAGTATCAAGTGCCAAGTATTTAGCCACTCAAGCTGCAAAAGCAGATTTTACGGTAGTAAGTGGTGGTGCACATGGCATAGATACCGCGGCACATATATCAACTTTAAGTCTGGGTAAGAAAACCATATGTATTTTAGCCGGAGGCTTCAATCACTTATATCCGGTAGAAAACTTAAAGCTCTTTGATCAGATCACAAGAAAAGGATTGCTAATAAGTGAAGTTATGCCGAGCGTTTCATCCCAACCGTTTAGGTTTCTAGTTAGAAATAGATTGATCGCAGCAATTTCGCGAGCAACAGTTGTTATCGAAGCTGAATATGTGAGTGGTTCTATTCGGACTGCTAGAGATGCCGCGGAAATATTTAGGCCAGTATTTGCTGTGCCTGGCGAAATTTCATCACCATTAAGCGAAGGATGTCATCGATTAATTTCTGAGAGAGTTGCTGATATTGCAACTAGTTTTGATGAAATTTTGGAGCTTATAACTCCCATACACTGAAGATGCGGAAAAGGTGAGAGAATATGGCCAATGAATAATTTTAAAGCAGGCTTTGTTGCGGTGGTTGGACGTCCTAATACTGGAAAATCAACCTTAGTCAACGCACTGGTTGGAAGCAAAATAGTTATTATGTCCCACCATCCAAATACCACTAGAAATCCTATAAGAGGGATTGTTAATAGAGATAACTACCAAATTATATTGGTTGATACACCTGGGATGCATAAACCAAAAACAGCTCTAGGCACCAGATTAAATTCAATGGTTAGTGAAAACATAGACTCAACCGATGGCATAATTCTTTGTTTACCTGCAGATGAAGAAATAGGAGCTGGTGATGAATATATTGTAAAGCAAATAAAATCTGGACAACCGTTATTTTTAGTTGTAACGAAAATTGATTTGATTTCAAAGCCAGAGTTAGCAGCAAAATTATCAAATCTTAATGATTTTGTAGTAAGACTAAGTTTAACAAAAGCAGAAATTATTCCTATCTCCGCAAAGAATTTGGATCAAACGGAGTTACTTTTGGAATTGCTCTCAAATTCAATGCCAGATTCTCCCGCGTTATATCCAAAAGATATAAATACAGATCAAGCACAAGAGTTGATGATGGCTGATTTAATAAGGGAGGCAGCGATTGCTGAACTTTACGAAGAATTACCTCACTCGGTAATGGTCACTATTGATGAGTCTGGTCAGCGAGAAAGTGGAAATATTTTTGATGTTGTAGCGACATTGCATGTCGAGCGGGATAGCCAAAAAGGAATAATTATTGGTCCTCAAGGTAGTAAATTGAAAGCAATTGGCACACTTGCCCGAAAATCTATTGAACACTTAGTGGGTATGAAAGTTTTCCTTCAAATCCATGTAAAAGTATCTAAAGAGTGGCAGAAGGATCCAAAAATGTTAGCTAGATTGGGATTTACGGAGTAACTTTTCTACTAGCGAAATATGACCCCACAAGCACTAACGGTAATCCCAAAGCTATTCCTAATGTAATAGGTTCACTTAGAAGTAGCACTCCTAACAAAACTGCAACCGCAGTATTTAAGTAGGTTATCAAAGAAGCTCTCGGGGGACCGACCTCAGCGACTAACTTAAAGAATACAATAAATGCAATTGCGGTGCAGAGTACGCCTAGTGAGATAACTGAGCCGATGGCTTGAACCGAAGGAGTAGTAGCCGGCCAAGTAATAATTGCAAATGGCAAATATACAAATGAGGTAATAATCATTGCCCAAGTATTAATTGCGATTCCAGGTATGTGTGGAATTCGACGATTAATCATATTTATGGCATATGCATAACCAACCGCTGCCAAAATAACCATTCCAATTGAAACAATATCTTGCTTGCCGCCAAAAGATTCGATCCCAACAACAGCAACAACACCTATAAAGCCAATGATTAATCCCAATAACCTGGTTTTATGCCACACAGTGTGATCCCCAAAAATTGAGGCAAGAATTGCTGACCAGATAGGTACTGTGGCAACTAACAATCCTGTAAGTCCAGATGAAATTTCCTTCTCAGCATGGGTAATTAAATACCAAGGCCCAATCATCTCAGTTATAGAGTACAAAACTAGAAATGGCCAATATTTTTTCGCTACCCGCAGGCGACTTCTGCTTAGGGCGATTGGTAAACATATTAATGCACCAATAAATACTCTAAAAAATACGATTACTTCTGGAGATATCTCTTCAACAGCTACCTTTAAGAATAGGTAGGGGATTCCCCAAAGAAATCCAAGTAAGGCAAAGCGGCCCCAGCCAGTTTTAGACAATTAATTATCTCTTCCTAACAAAGTATTAATCTCACGCGAGATATCTGAGTATAGCAACTCAGCATCTGCTGTTACTCCACTTAAATTGAAAAACCCGTGAATCTGACCAGGATAATCTTTATAATATGCAGGTACAGAGTGGCTTACTAGTAATTTGTAATAGTTTTTACCATCATCGACTAGTGGATCATTTTCGGCAGTAAAGATTAGGGCCGGCGCCAGGCCACTTAACGTGGCAGCTTTAACTGGTACGGCATAAGGATCAATTTGGAATTTACTATCAGCCAAATATTGTTCCCAGAACCACCGCATAGCTTTAGTTGTTAGTCCAAAATTCTCAGCAAAAGTACTGGCTGATTCATAATTCATTTCATAGTCATTGCAAGGATAAATTAACAATTGATAGGCAAGAGGTAGTAGTTTTGAATCCCTTACCTTTAGCGCGACAGCTGAAGCTAAATTTCCACCCGCGCTATCTCCACCAACTCCAATGGTCTTTGGGTCAATTCCCAAACTTTTAGCATTTTTGACTACCCACTCAAGTGTGGCAAAACAATCATCAAATGAAGCAGGATATGGATTCTCTGGCGCTTTTTGGTACTCAACTGCAATAATGACAAAATCACCGGCTACTGCTAATTTCCTAAGAGCAGGTTCATATATATCTAAAAAATTTAACACCCAGCCACCACCATGAAAAAAAACTAAGGCGGGCAAATTCAATCTAGGACTAGGTCTATAAATTCGAACTGGCAGATCTGATTTTGGTCCTGGAATTAAGATCTTTTTCACTTCAAATATATCTATAAGTGGTTGGGAAAGGGCAACATGTAGATTGGTATTTTTCCTAAGTTCATCAAGCGGGGCATGCCAAACTGCCGGTAGCCCTAGGTCGCTACGTTCAGATAGATACTGCCTGATCTCGGGTTTTAATCCCATTGCGGCAGAGTAGACTTAGCTGTCGACGTTGACCAAATATTGATGAATTTAGGGTGGAGTTAATTTAATGCGCATTGGAGTTTTGACAGGTGGTGGAGATTGCCCTGGATTAAATGCGGTAATTAGAGCAGTAGTTCGCAAAGGCGAGAAAGAGTACGGATACGAATTTGTTGGATTTAAAGATGGCTGGCGTGGCCCACTTGAGGGTCTAACTATGAAATTAGATGTTGCAGCTACTAGGGGAATTTTGCCTAGGGGCGGAACAATACTTGGTTCATCAAGAACAAATCCGTTTAAAATTGACGGGGGCGTTGAAAAAATAAAAGAGAATTTGGCAAAGATGGGAGTCGACGCCCTGATTGCAATTGGTGGTGAAGACACTTTAGGTGTTGCGACCAAGTTAGATTCACTTGGCGTAAAAGTAATTGGAGTTCCAAAAACAATTGATAACGATTTAAACAATACTGATTATACATTTGGGTTTGATACTTCAGTGAATATTGCAGTTGAGGCAATTGATAGATTACATACAACCGCAGAGTCGCACCATAGAGCGCTAATTGTTGAAGTTATGGGACGTCATGCTGGATGGATAGCACTGCATGCTGGAATCGCGGGCGGAGCTTCTTGTATTTTGATTCCAGAGGTTAAATTTTCTGTTGACCAAGTTTGTAAGTGGGTCGAATCTAGATTTGAGCAAAGCTATGCACCTATTATCGTTATTGCTGAAGGCGCCATTCCGCAAGATGGCGACATGATTACAAAAGATCAAACACTAGATGCTTTTGGCCATGTTAAGTTATCTGGAATTGGTGAATGGCTAGCTTCACAAATTGAAGCTAAGACTGGCAAAGAGGCTAGAACTTCAGTTTTAGGTCATATTCAGCGAGGTGGTTCCCCAACTGCTTTTGATCGAGTACTAGCAACTAGATTTGGCTTACAAGCAATTACCGCAGCACATGAGGGTGATTGGGGCAAGATGGTCGCCCTGCATGGCACCAATATTGAGCGAGTCCCGTTAGCTTCAGCAACAGCAAAGTTAAAAACTGTTGACCCTGCACGCTACAAAGAGGCGGAGATTTTCTTCGGTTAGAAGATGGGTCAAAATTGACCACATCCTGCCAAGCAAATTGCCTACCATTATCTAATGAACGCCAACTCAGTTTTTAACTCAAATCTGAAAGCTGCCCAACAGCCTACCTGGCCCGATCAAGGCGCGGTTGATGCAGTTGTAAAAGAGTTAGCTACCTATCCGCCACTAGTTTTTGCCGGCGAGTGCGATAATTTAAAGGAGAAGATTGCTCAGGCCGCTGCTGGTAACGCATTTTGGTTGCAGGGTGGAGATTGTGCTGAGACTTTTGTAGCTGCTACAGCAGATTCAGTTCGAAATCGCATTAAAACAATTTTACAAATGGCGGCTGTCTTACAGTATTTTTCATCATTACCAGTAGTAAAAGTTGGCAGAATGGCTGGCCAGTTTGCAAAGCCGAGAAGCAATGACAGTGAAACTCGAAATGGTGTGACTCTGCCTGCTTATAGGGGAGATGCTGTCAATGATCTTGAGTTTACTAAGGAGGCTAGAACCCCTAATCCAAAGCGACTACTTAAGGTGTACAACACATCGGCATCAACACTAAATCTAGTAAGGGCTTTTACACAAGGAGGCTTTGCTGATATCAGGCAAGTGCATAGTTGGAATAAGGGATTTGCAGCCGATGCCAGATTTAGCGCTCGCTATGAAGAGATGGCCAATGAAATCGGTAGAGCTTTACAGTTTATGCAATCGGCAGGTGTTGATCCTGAGGCTTTTAAGTCGGTAGATTTTTATTCAAGTCATGAAGCATTGATATTGGAGTATGAAAAAGCTTTAACCAGAATTGATTCAAGAACTGGAAATGCTTATGATGTTTCAGCCCACTTTCTATGGATAGGTGAAAGAACTAGACAATTAGATGGTGCTCATATAGATTTTGCCGAAAAAATTCACAATCCAACTGGAGTTAAGCTTGGGCCAAAGACGACACCGGAAGAAGCCCTGGCAATAATTAAGAAGCTAAATCCAAAAAATGAGCCAGGGCGCTTAACATTTATTTCACGTATGGGTGCAACCTTAATTCGCGAAAAGCTACCACCACTTGTGGAAGCAGCTTCCAAATCAGGTGCTTCAGTTTTATGGGTTTGTGATCCTATGCATGGAAATACCTATGAAGCACCAAGTGGATATAAGACCAGAAAATTCGATGACGTTTTAGATGAGGTTAGAGGATTTTTTGAAGTTCACAAGAAATTAGGTACTCATCCTGGTGGTATTCATATTGAACTAACCGGAGATGATGTTACAGAGTGCGTTGGCGGTGGAGATCAGATTAGTCATGAAGATCTCGCGACACGTTATGAGAGTGCGTGTGACCCAAGACTAAACCATACTCAATCGTTGGAATTAGCTTTTTTGGTTGCAGAAATGCTTAGGGACCACAAAAAATAGAAGTTTAAAATAATCTCCACTAGGTATATAGTATTTAGGTGTTGCTTTCGACAAGCTTAAAGACTCCAGTAGGGGAGTTAAGTTTGATTGCAGACGAAGATATCCTTATTGCTGCCGGATTTAGTGGGATTGCTAATCTAATTAGCCGCTTGGATAAACATACTACCGAACAGAAATTATCTAAGTCTTCGAGAATTCCAATTATTTCCGATTTAATATCAGATTATTTTGATGGAGACTTAAATTCACTCAATGGCATTAGGGCTCGCCAGTCAGGTGCAAAGTTCTCACAGGATGTATGGAAAGTTATGAGAAAAATTCCAGCAGGAAAGACGATCTCATACTCAGAGTTAGCAAAGCGAGCTGGTTCTGAGGCCGCCGTTAGAGCTGCTGGAACCGCTTGCGGGAACAATTTGATTGCACCAATAATTCCTTGCCATCGAATCGTTAAAAGTGGTGGTGGATTGGGAAATTATGGTTATGGAGTAAAAGTAAAAGAGTGGTTACTTCGCCATGAGGGCGCTCTTAAGTAATTTTGGAATAATACTCTTAATTTTCTCAATATCTTTATCGGTAATATCAAAGTGAGTAACAAGTCGTAGGTATTTAGGGCCAAGTGCAGAAGAAAGAATTCCTGCTTGCTTAAGCTGGATAGCAAGTTCTTCAGCAGAAATTTGATACCTTGAAAGGTCTAATCCAACTATGTTTGTTTCAACAGTTTCACTATTAATTAAGTCAGGTGCTATATCCTCAATTAATTTTGCAATTTCTTTTGCCCTTAAGTGATCTTTAGCTAATAACTTAAGATTAAAATCTAATGCGTAATCGCCAGCTGCTGCGATTAATCCCACTTGGCGCATGCCACCGCCATATCGTTTACGCCATGGTCGTGCTCTAGAAATTAACTCTTTATTTCCAATCATTAGTGAGCCTATGGGTGCTCCAAGCCCCTTAGACAGGCAAACACTTAATGTGTCAAAGTATTTCCCATATTCAGAGAGTGAAATTCCTGATGCAACATGAGCATTCCAAATCCTTGCCCCATCCATATGCATTTTCAAACCCAGTTTTTTACTTTCTTCTCTCAAAATTTTTATTTCAGAAAGTGGTTGGACAGTGCCGCCACCAAAATTATGGGTATTTTCGATGGCAATTGCCGTAGTTGATACCAGATAAGGTCCCGAATTCGGTTTGACTATGTTTAGTACATCTTCTGCTTTCAATAGGCCTCTATCTGCAACCCAGGTTCTTGTTGTGATTCCACTGAAGACTGCAGCTGCGCCTAATTCAGCCCGCACGATATGTGAGTTAGTTTCTGAAACTAATTCCTCACCAGGTGAAACAAGGAGTCGTATTGAAAGCTGATTTGCTAAAGAGCCAGAAGTACAAAAAAGCGCTGACTCCTTACCAAATAAATTTGCAACCTTATCTTCAAGTGCATTAACTGTTGGGTCTTCGCCATATACATCATCACCGACTGGCGCTGAAGCCATTAAAGCACGCATTTCTTTTGAAGGTTTAGTGACCGTATCAGATCTAAGATCTATCTGAGAATCAATCATTCTTTACCTCCGCACTTTTATTTTTTTTAGTCTCTGACCAAATTACCATAGCCATAGCACCCATAACTAGGGCGCCACCGGAAGCAATTCTTAATGTTAATGGATCATTATCAAAATAGAGTCCGAATATAAAAGCAAAAGGGACTTCCATTGCTAGTATAACTCCAGCTGCAGTAGCAGTCATAATAGCTTGAGCCTTAACTTGAATTAAGAATCCTAAAAATGTTGCAAAGAGAGCTGTGAATAATATCGCAATCCAAACTGAACCATCTGGCGGTACTTGGTAACCATCTTTGAATGAAATCATTACAAATAAAAGTGCAGCAACTAAAATTTGAATAAGTGCGAGCGGATATGCATTTTTTCCATTACTCCACTCACCTACGGCAACAATTTGTATTGCGAATAAAACTGCTGAAATTAGCACTAAGAACTCGCCAAAGCCATATTCAATTCCATTATATGCAATTAAGTACAAACCAAGAGTGGCGATAAATACAGCAAGTAGTTGCAATCTTAAAATATGACGCTTAAGAAGTAACCAGGAAATTAATGGTGTAAAGACCAAGTAGAGCCCAGTAATGAATCCTGTGCTAGAAACTGTAGTTTTTGTTAAACCGACTGATTGAAAAATAAATCCTGCTGCCAATAAGAAGCCTAAAACAGTAGCGCGAATCCAGAGAGTTTTACCTAACCCCATCAAGGAGTAAGGTCGATAGGCCAACATTAATAACCCAGCAATTAAGAATCTAGTTGCTAGAAAAGATATTACATCCTGGCGTTCTAATGAGTCTTTCATAACCACAAAGGAGCCACCCCAGACCGCAGTTGTAAGTAGTAATCCAAAATAAAGTAGTAGCTTTTGCTTCACTATTGACCCCGAATTTTCTTGAGTAAGGCAATTTCACTACCGTGTTCTGGTTCAGCACCTGGAGTTTCTAGTATTAGTGGGGCATTCGTAACAGCAGGATGAGCCAATAATTCTGTAAATGGCTCACTACCAATTTCGCCCTTACCTATATTCTGATGGCGATCCTTTAAATTTCCACATATGTCCATGGAGTCATTTGCATGGATTAGTTGGATGCGCTCTATTCCAGCAATCTTTACCAGTAAATCTAGAGTCTCTTTCATTCCACCGGGCTTCTTAATATCGTGCCCGGCTGCAAAAACATGGCAGGTATCTAAGCAAACGCCAACTTTCGGGTGCCATTCGAGTGCTTCGAAATACCTTGTGAGGTCATCAAGTTTTTTTACCAAAGATTGGCCTTGACCTGCGGTTGGTTCTAAGAGTAACCAAGGGTCATCCTCTCTAAGATTATTTAAAATTGGCATTACACCTTCATGAATTTGCTTCCAAGCTTGAGATATATGTGATTCATCAACAGCAGATCCTGTATGGACTACTACACCTTTAGATCCAATTTCTCTTCCACGTCTGAGAGAGTAAGCGGTAGCAGAAAGTGAATTTTCGTATGTTGACTTAGTTGGTGAACCCAAATTAATCAAAAACGAAGCATGCACGTATGTTTCAATATCTAATTCAGTTGTTCTTTGACGAAAAAGATCATCTACCTTTGGATTAGGCGCAGATGTGGCCCATGTTCTCGGGCTTGAAGCGAAAACCTGAATAGCTTCAGCTTTTATTGTTTGTGCATACTCGATTGAGCGAGTTGCCATTCCACCTGAAGTAGGAACATGAGCTCCAATTCGAGGGGAGACTTTGCCTTTTGCCACTTGGCGAGCCTACCTGAGCAGCATGAATCTTTTTACCGCAGGGTTAGTGTGATTAAAGCCCCCTGCTTTACCTTACTGCCGATAGCTGGAGAAATATTATTCACTTTTCCAGAACCCTTAATCGCTACTCGAAGTCCTAGGTTTTCTAAGTCTAAGGTCGCACTATTCTTACTCTTACCCAAAACATTCGGCACAAAAACAAATTCTGGCCCTTTTGAAACAGCCAAGATAATTTTACTTCCTTTTTCGATCGCATTAGAACTGTCAGGGCTTTGAGAGATGACCTGACCTTTAAAAATATTTTCACTGAATTTATACTCAATTTCAACATCAAATCCACTTTCAGTCAATTCAGATAAGGCTTGCTCACCACCTTTACCGATGTAAGACCTGAGTGAGACTTTTTCAATTCCTTTACTTACTATGATGTTTACAATCGACCCACGTTTAACCGGTGTCTGCTCTTCAGGGTTAGTTCCGATTACAAACCCCACCGCTATATCTGAGTCGAAGTTTTCAATGATTTCACCAACCGAAAGTCCAAGATCAGCAATTTTTTGTGAAGCTATATCAGGGGTAGTACCTTTTAGCGATGAAAGAATTATTCGTTCTTGACCTTTAGATACCACTAACCCAACAACGCCATCGGGAGATACCTTTCCTCCACCACCTGGTTTAGTAGAAATAATTTTGCCCTTATCAATATCTTCACTAAAAATTTCTTCAGCTATCTCAACTCTTAAACCTAATTGACTGATAACTTTGCTTGCTTCAGATTTACTTAGACCAACTAACGATGGAACCGCTATCCGGCCACTATCCAACCATTTAAATAATCCAAAAATAACTGAAACTAAAATTAGAAAAGCAATAATTCGGTTTCTTTTTACTCGCCTAGATAATTTCCTTCGTTTTGTATTCACTGAATCCTCTGTCTTTTTTGTAACACTTGAGTTAGCAGATATTATTTGAGTTGTTTTTTCCTTTAACCCTTCAAATGCTGATGCCACAGAAACCTTATTTCGCTTTGAGGGTTTGGTTGCAAGTGGTGGTATATCTAACTCCAAACTCATTTGTCTACGTTTTGGGTCGATCTCAGCCTGTATTTGACGCATTGAGTTCAATAGCTCTTCGGCATCTCTGGGTCTTAAATCTGGATTTGGAGAAGTTGCATTAAAAATTAAGTCAGATAAATTCTTTGGAATATCGGATTTAATCTTTACTAGCTCAGGAATTCGGTCATTTACATGTCTATAGGCAATCTGGATTGGTGTTTCACCATCGTACGGCTTCGAACCTGTAAGCATTTCGAAAATCAAGATTCCGATTGCATATATGTCACTTCTTGAGTCTGCAACACCGCGTTGAACCTGCTCTGGCGACAAATAGGAAACACTGCCCAGTATCACACTTGATTCTGCCGTCATTGTTTGAGCCAGGGAAGTGTTTCTTGCCAATCCAAAATCAGCAACCTTAACTCTGCCATCTCTTGATATCAGGATATTTTCCGGTTTTATATCTCGATGAATAATCCCTATTTTATGGGCAGCCGAGAGAGCACTCAGAACTGGATTAATTATTTGAAAAGCTTGCTCGATACTTAGAGGAGAAGATTCATTAAGTAAATCTCTCAACGTTGTTCCCTCAACTAATTCCATGACAATGAAAACAGCAGGAGGGCCACCTTGGTTCCAGCCCTGGTCTTGAATCGAAACAATATTTGGGTGAGATAAAGCTGCTGTCGCTTTTGCTTCCTTTATAAATCTTGAGACAAATGCCTCATCATTTGCCAGATGTGCATGCATTATTTTTACAGCGACTGGTCTATCTAATCTAGTGTCCAAGGCAGAATAAATACTTGCCATACCGCCCGAGGCTATAAGGCGCTGTAATAAGTACCTATTATCAATTAGTTCACCAGTTAAGTCCGACACAGCTAAAGTTTAGAGAAATCTGCTTACATTTTAGTTTAAGGCGCGCCCTTGATTATGTAATCTGCATGATTATTAGTTAATTCCGCATTAAAATGCTTTTCTTGATCAATTAGGAATTTCTTCATGCTCTCCTTTATGTGTTCACCATCTCGTTTGATCACCCTTTGATATCCAATAGCTGGATCTAAATCCATCCAAATTAACTTTTGAATATAGCTACGAAAACTACTCTGGCCTGAGCCTACTCCCTCCAATATTAAGTACTTAGGGTGTGAAATTCCTACCGTCTCACTAAATGTTTTATTGACCCAGTTGTATTTTTGGTATGAGGCTGAATTTGAAATTAAATACGGTTTTAAAATGTGTTTAATGACACGCTGAACTAATTCATCAGAAAATGGATTACTCCAGCCATTATAAAGATCATCCATATGGACAACTGGAGCATGACTCAGTTCTTCAGATAACTTTATTGCTAGTGTAGTTTTGCCAGACCCAGCTACACCATCAATTGCAATTATTGAAGGTGTAGCTGCTAGTTTTTTTAAATCTTGTACTAAGTTAGTTATGTTCATTCTTTTTTGACTCTTTACCCCAACGAATCCAACCCCAAATAGCAATGCCACTAAAAATTAGGTAAAGCGCACTGGTTAAATAAAGTTCACCTTGAAAATATTGATATGTATACGCTATGTCAACTATCAACCAGAGCGGCCATGCTTCAAATTTTTGCCAAACCATTAAAAGTTGCGCACAGATACTTCCAACAAAGCCAAAAGATTCTATTTCGGAAGAGACCGCTCCAATACTTGTTAGAATTGGCCAAAGGGTTATTGATAAAATAGCTACTACAGATGTCAAACCCAGTCTCGATTTAATTGTAAGCTTTTTAGGTTTTGCACCTTTTGGCCCCCATCCAAGCCATCCCCATATAGCACCGGCGATAAAAACAAACTGCAAAGCTGCGCTTGCATAGTATGCCGATTGAAAGAAGAGTATCGAATAGAGCAGGCTACTTAGACTCCACCATGGCCAGGTTATTCTTGGACCCAAAACTCCCAAGCTAACAGCAATTAGTGATGTTAAGAACGCTAATATTTCCAAAATAGACATAAGTTAATCCCTTCCAATTCGCATTGCCGAACTGGTCAATCGGTCGGCTTGAATTTCAAGCCCTCTCAGCTAAATTGATTAGCTCCCGTATAGATATGTTATCGCAATTTCTACATCAAAAATTGTCTATAGTTCTCTCGTGTTGAAGTTTGGTTACTTGGCTATGATTTTGTTCACTATTGCAGGCTCTTTCTGGTTGGAAATTGCTTTGAAAGTAGGTGTGTTGCGTCGAGCGCTACGTCTAGTTTTGAGTGTTGGTCCAGTTGCACTCTTATTTTTAATTTGGGATGCGTATGCAATTTCTCAGGGACATTGGTATTTTGATAAGAGTCAAATTTTAGGAATCATCGGTCCATTTAACATTCCACTAGAAGAGTTTCTTTTCTTTATTTTTGTACCAATTGCTGCGATTATGACTATAGAGGCAGTGAGAACTGTAAAGAAGCATTGGAAAGTTGGGGACGAATAGTGGTTTATACAGACATTGCAATTGTGGCATTTATTGCCTCAATTATCGCTGATCGATTCCTTATTAAAAGTAAATTATTGACTAGAAAAGTTTTTTGGACAAGTTATACAATTATTCTTTTTTTTCAGTTATTAACAAACTGGTGGCTTACTTCAAAAAATATCGTTATGTATAATCCAGACGCAATTATTGGATTAAGAATTGCCTCAGCTCCTGTGGAGGACTTATTCTTTGGCTTTGCCCTAGTGTTACTAGTTATGAATCTATGGGTCTTCTGGGGCAAAAGAGGAATACAGAAGAAGTAATTTTATCGAGACTTTATTGTTCTTAAATAAGCAGGTAATGCAACTTTCAAGCGTCGCCAATTAGAAGTTTTTGCACGTAATTTAAAAATCTCATAGTCAATTTTTTCAACTTCATCAACTATTCCACAGTAAAGTTCACTAGCAGCCTCGATACAGGCTCGACTACTTGGTTGGAGTAATTTAATTCCAGTTGATGATTCCTTTTGGAGTTTCCTAACTCGCGCAATTTGTTCCTGCAATGCATTTTTAATTTCTTTTGTAAGATGCCTTTGTTCAAGCATTTCTCTCGTTACATTATGAGAACTAAGCTCATCAATTGGAAGATAAACGCGTCCTCGATCTAAATCTTCACTAACATCACGAATAAAGTTTGCTAATTGAAATGCAATGCCCAATTTTTCGGCAGCATAATTTGCCTCCTCAATCGAGTCAGGTGATACCACACCCAAGATTGGAATCATTTGTAGGCCAATTACTGCAGCAGATCCATACACATACTCATAGAGGTCTTCGTAGGTTTGATACTCATTTATGTGCAAATCCATCGACATTGAGTGCAGAAATGCTTCAAAATAGGCGATTGGAATGTTAAATCGATTTACTGTATCAACCAGAGCCAAGCCAATAGTGTCATTACTTTTTCCATTGCGAACATCATTAAGAATTGTTTCACTCCAAGAGTTTAAAGCTGCTATTTTCTCTGAATCAGTAAGTGTTGATTGCAAATCATCAACAATTTCATCTGCGTATCTTGCAAATCCATAAAGTGCATGAACAAAAGGTCTCTTGCTTGGTGGGAGGAACTTTGTTGCGAGAAAATAAGTTTTACCGTGCAAGGAGTTTAAACGTTTGCATTCAAGGTAAGAAAGTTTTAACTGTGAATCTGTAATACCAGCTGCGACTAATTCATCCATACTTACTTAACGGGTCCAATAATTCTTTCAGCTGCTAATCTTCCTGAAATTAACACCATTGGCACTCCAACTCCTGGTTGAGTTCCGGATCCTGCAAAAACAATATTCTCGTAACCCTTTGCAAGATTTCGAGGGCGGAAAGGTCCAGTCTGGAAAAAAGTATGAGCACTAGCAAATGGTGCACCTTGGGCCATCCCTTGATTTTCCCAATCAAGTGGAGTGGTTTGATGTTCAACCTCAATGTTCTCACCAAAATCTGAATAGCCACGATCTTCTAGCGCTTTAACCATTTCATCTCTATACCTTGGACCAATTTTTTTCCAATCGATTCCAGCAGTTAAATTGGGTGTTGGAAATAAAATGTAATAAGAGGTCTTGCCCGCTGGGGCCAAATCTGGGTCATCCTTTGACGGAACAGTAACTAGAATACTTGGATCGCTCATCAGTACTTTCTTTTTGATAAGCTCGTCAAAAACGCCATCCCAAGATTTTCCAAAATGAATGTTGTGGTGAGCTAAATGATCGTAGCTCTTATTAGAGCCAACTAATAAGGTCACACATGAAGGTGAATATTTTAGTCGCTTCACTGACATTGGTTCCTTTTGAAGCAAATCACGCCAAGCAATAGGTAGGTCTGGATTCAGTACCACTACATCACAAGGAATTCGCTCTCCCTTATCAGTTATTACGGCTTTAGCCCTACCGTTGGATCTTTCTATTGAGGTAACAGTTGAGTTGTACTTAAATGTTACTCCATGCTTTTGTGCCGCAGAAGCAAGGGCACGTGGCACTGCATGCATACCTCCTTTTGGAAAAAATACGCCGTTAACAGAATCCATATATGCGATTACTGCATAAATTGCTAATGCCTGCTGCGGACTTACTCCAGCATACATCGCTTGAAATGAATAAACTTTTTGTGTTCTAGGATCCTTCAAGAATTGATTAACTTTAGGAGCTAGTTTTCTAAATCCACCTATGGCTATCAGTCTTGCTAAATTAGGAGTTAACAAATTAAAAGGCGAATCAATATTACGGTCAATAAAATCATTCATCTCATACTTATATAATTTTGTAACAAAATCCACATATCGTCCGTATCCAATTGCCTCTTGTGAACCAATAGTCTTTGCAATTTCAGCTTGCATTTGATTAGTATCTGCATGAACATCTAATTGTGTTCCATCATCATAAAATGCTCGATATAGAGGCTTTAATGGAACCAAGTCGAGCCAATCTTTTATATCTTCACTAACGCATGCCAAGGCATCAGAGATTAGATCTGGCATCGTCAAAACTGATGGACCGGTATCAAAAGCAAAGCCAGACTTATTTAGCAAACCGTTTCTACCTCCTGGAACACTCTCTCGTTCCACAACAGTTACTGTTCTACCGGCGCCAGCAAGTCTCAGCGCTGCGCTTAATCCCGCCAAGCCGGCCCCAACAACAACAACATTCTCGGTTGGTCCCTTTACTCTTGCTGGCATTTTCTAAATCTTCCTATTAGTAGCTAGTTGGGCAAGCTCTTGAAGCAAGCGCTTGCCTTCCAGAGAAATTGCTTCATAGGCTAGAGCATTAAGTGAAGTTTCAGCCAATTGTTTAATCATTGACTCAATGTGAGATAGGGCGCCAGTTTCAACAATAATCTCTTGGAGCAGACTAATTTGAACATCAGAGAGATTTGGATCACCAAAATACTGATCCAAAACTTCTAGTTGTGATTTATTAGCCTTATCAAAAGTTGCTGCGATCAAGGCAGTTCTTTTCCCTTCACGTAAATCATCGCCGGCAGGCTTTCCCGTTTCTTTAGGGTTGCCAAAAATTCCTAGAATGTCGTCTCGTAATTGAAAGGCCTCACCTAGTGGAATTCCATAATCAGTAAAAGCCTTCAGCAAGTCAGTTGATCCATTGCCTAATGCGACACCAAAATGAAGTGGCCGCTCAATCGTATATTTACCAGATTTAAATCTTGCTACTTTCATTGACCTCTCAATGCTTTGCGTCGCTAAAGATTGTTCAAATACATCCAAATATTGTCCTGCCATTAGTTCTACACGCATTTCATCATAGAAGGGTAGGACCCCAATCAATTCTTGATCACTAATGCCTGAGGTATGAAGCATTTGAGCTGACCAAACTAGGGCTAAGTCGCCCATTAAAATTGCAGATGCACTACCAAACTGTGAGGCTGATCCTGAAAGTTTTTGCTGATTGTGAATTGCTTCAAAAATTTTATGGATACTAGGAGCACCTCGCCTTGTATCTGAATTATCCATCACATCATCATGAATAAGTGCACAAACATGAATTAGTTCTAAAGAAGCAACTGCTTTGATCATCTGGGGAGTAGGTTTTTTACCAGTTGATAACAATCCGGCATAGGCAAATAATGGTCTTAGTCGCTTACCGCTATCTAGTAGAAACTTTTCAATTTCTGTAGCCACAGGTTTTAGTTCTACCCCAATATTAGATAAGTACTGACTTCCAGTTTTTACAAAATCTGATAACGCAAGATTTATGTCATCCCGCATTGAAACTAATATCGAGCCATCAGGTGAAGTCACGGCGCAACGGTACCCTGCCTGGGCTTTTGAGGATAGAAAATGAACCAATATTTTCGGAAAAAAAGAGTATTAAAGATGGTGTGGAATTATGATTAGACCCATAATGAGAAAGCACGATTTTTTGAATCACTGGAGCCGGCTACATGGAAATGCGCCAATTTCGGGAGTAGTGAAGGCTTGGTTATCGATATCTTTTATCATGGCAAGGGTTTTATGTAAGTTAAAGATATCTGCAAATCTACTCACATTTTCAGGACTACTTTTTGCAGTACTTCTCTATCTGTTTGGTAAGGAAGTTTGGTCACCTATATTTTTAGTTCTTTCGTTACTGGCAGATGGTATCGATGGAAGTATGGCAATAATCTCCGGTAGAGCTTCTAAATTTGGCTCACTATTGGACTCAGTAGTAGATCGAATCTCTGAAGCACTCTGGGTTTTAGTGTTATATAAAATCGGGATTGATCAAGAAGTTTTACTTCTCATAGTTATCACGGCATTTATTCAAGAGTATTTAAGAAGTAGATCTGGTGGACTAGGTTTGACGGATATTGGAATAGTAACAATTGCTGAAAGACCAGTGCGAGCTTCTTTTGTATTCATAATTCTAATTTTCTTTCATCTAAATTTTGCCAACATTATTTTTATCGCTTATCTATGGATAATATTTCAAATAGTAAGTCTGATTACAATTACAAAATATTTACGGTCAAAATTTCGTTAAGCTTTTCCGATACAATTCGCCACAATCTCAGCACTTATTCCAACTAATGGAAGTCCGCCCCCAGGGTGTGCTGAGCCGCCAACACAGAATAATCCCTTGGTTTTAGATCTATTTCTGGCTCGCAAAAAAGCAGATGCTGCGGAATTACTTGATGTACCGTAAATAGAACCACCTGGAGCCATAGTGTAGTTTTCTAAGTCTGCAGGAGTTCTGTACTTAAAAAATTCAAGTCTTGATGAAACATTCATACCTAGACCATCAAGTTTCTTAACTATTTTCTTGGCATAAATATCACTATTTTGTTGCCAATCCCAACCTGAATCTGGCTCATGCCGAGGAGCATTGACTAGTACAAACCAAGACTCCTTATTTGCGCTTTTTACCATACTGTCATCTTTTGGTGCGCAAATATAAATAGTTGGGTCATCTACTGGGACTTTTCTATTGAATACATCTTCAAACTCATTATCGTAGTTTTGTGGAAAAAAAACATTATGGTGAGCTAACTCTACATTTTTACCTCTAGAGTTATCTAAACCTAGTAGTAATGAAAAACCAGACAGAGATTTTGTAGAACGTTTAAGTTTCTTTCTCTCAAAACGAGCTGATTTAACTTTTTTAGAAATTAAATTATTGAAAACGTGTTCAGCATCAGCATTAGCAACTACTAAATCACTAGCAATAAATGCTTTATCTTCAATTACAATTCCTTTAGTTCTGTCATGATCAACAGTTATTTCTGTTACACGCGAGTTAAATTCGAATTTAACCCCTAAATCTTGGCATCGAGTCTGTAGGGCGTTAGATAGTTGCCCTATTCCACCTCTTATATGCCATGCTCCAAAAGCACTTTCAACAAATGCGATTGTTAACAGCACGGCCGGTGCCCTCCGGGGATCACTACCTGTGTATGTTGCATACCGGTCAATGATCATTTTTAGATGTGGATCAAGATCCATTTTATTGCTTAACTTGCGCAAGGAAGAAAAAGGTGCAATTTCTTTTATTTGTCTAAAAAGATTTTTATTTTTAAGCAGTGGCCAGATTGAATCTAATTCAGACTCGACAAATTGCTCTCTCGAAAGTTCCCACATGCGCTCTGCTCTGTCAATTACTATCTTCCAATCTTGTCCAGATTTATCGCCTAGCACCCGTGAAATCTCTTGGTAAGTTTTTGGGTTAGACAGATTTGGAAAAGTTATCGACTTACCATCGCTAAAGTTATATTTGAAAGCAGGGTCAACTGGTACTAATTCCAAAATATGTTCAATTCTTTTCCCAGTTTTTAAGAAAAGATCCCGATAAACGGCAGGAAGTGTTAAGAGTGATGGACCAGTGTCGAATGCAAAATCTCCAAACCATTCAGTCCGGCACTTTCCACCAGATCGTTCACTGTTTTCAAAAATTGTAACTTCATGACCATTTTTTGCAAGCCGCGCTGCAGCACTCATACCGCCGACACCAGCCCCAATTACTGAAATTTTAGCCATGAATAATTCTTCTATTTCGCCAAGTAAGCGTTTTAGTTAATCTGCCATACCAGGAATAAAAAATGAATATGATTAAAAGGCCAACAGCAATTGGATGTAACAGCGCAGTACTTGGAATGCCTCCAGTTCTTAGTGAAGAAAATACTCTGCTTAAGAAGATTAAAACAAATGCCCATAATGCCAGGTGTGATCCTTGTATTGCAGCCACAATCGGAACAATTCCATTTAAAACCAGAATTATTAAAGTAAAAACAACACCAATAGGATTACCAAAGGCTTTGTAAAGAGACTTTTGATAACCACGGATAAGTTCTTTGTTTGTGTTATACATTTTACAAGTTGCAACTTGACTTGCTTCGGCCACTGAACCCCGAAAACCAGATGTAATCAATTGGCGAGCAAGCATCAAATCATCTAAAACTTCATCTCTAATTTTAAAATGTCCGCCACTATTTAAATATGCAGATTTTTTAACAATAAAAAACTGCCCATTTGCGATTGTCATCGACCTAATAGGAAATTTGTAGGCCAGTAGTAGGGGAACTGATGCTAACCAGGACCACTGCAGTAGTGGTTGAAATACTCTTTGCAAAAAACCTTCTGTGAGCTGCCTTGGATAGGGTGAAATAAACTCCCATCCTTTCATTGAGTTTAAAGCCGAAGAAATTGCATTTTGTGATAATCTCACATCTGCATCAAGAAAAACCAAATATTCGCCAGTGCTACGTTCAGCAAGCTGGTGACAAGCCCATAATTTACCAAGCCAACCCTGGGGCGTTGGCTGACCTTCTAGGATTTTAATGCTTGAAAATTTCCTTAGCTCTGACAGTGTTTGATCGCTTGATTCATCATCGAGAACTAATATCTCATAATTATCTAAACCACGCTGATTTACTACAGCATTAATGCATTCCTGAACATTAAGTTCCTCATTCCTCATAGGAATCAAAATCGAAATTGAAGTGGAGGTTGAAAAACTCTTGTCCTTAAGAACCCTAATACTATAGCTGTTGAGTATTACCAGAAAAAAAGAAACACATGCCAGAATTAGTACGAGTGCCATCAAATATTACTTGGTGGACCAAAACGTGAAACGAATATATATGGAATCATTAGTAGTCCAAAAACAATTCCACCTGAAACTGCAACACCTGGAGAATCAAAGAAAAATAAATTTCCTACAATTCCCGAAAAGAAAGTCCATCCTAAAAAGATATTATGAATAGGTGGTACTTGTGAAACATTTCTTCGATCTTTTCTAAGCAACCTATGTAAAATCGCCATTAAGCCCATTCCGGTTAACAACCATCCCACTGCATTTGATAATGGAATATTTGGCTGAAGAGGAAAAGTTTGGCCTGTAAAATTCCAAACCCATCTCTCAGCCGCAACCATTTGTGGATCTAAAAACAAATCCCAGGCCATCATTCCTAAGCCTCCGTATAGAAAAACCCAATTCTTAGTTACTTTTCTTGCCACTATCAAAATTGGATGAGCAATCATTATCCAAGCAAACGGAACTACTAATGGAACGCCGTAAATTTGATAGCCAAGTGTGCCTGAATACTCATAACTACCAAATGGCCAACCGGTCCTACTGCCAATTTGTTCGATTACTAATGAATAGCTAAAGGTGACTAAGAATAAAGTCAAGGTGTAGGTTAGGCCATAAGCAAAAAGTGCATGTAATAACATTGACCCTGCTGCCCAATATACTGTTGCAATCGTAATAACTCGCAATGTCTCACCATCTGTAAGCGGATAAGAAATCTGGAGTCCAATTGCCACAATAAATATTGCATATAGCCCAAAAAGCTTCCAGGTTGACAGTCTCTTTCGACTATCTCGTTTGGGATAAAACTGGCGCAGTGACATAGTCCAATTGTGCCGTACTAATTAAAGATGGCCACGCTCTTGAAGTACAGCAAAGCGTGCAAATAGCTCTTCGGAGTACCAATTCTCTTCCGAGGTGGCCTTAATTGCCGCTTGGTGGGCTTGTCCCTGGTACGCAAACTCTCGTAGCTTGGATCCATTTTCCCAAATAGAGAATGTTCCTTGAAGCCCGATAGGAGCTTCACCAATACCAATAGCTGATATTAATCCCTCGGATTTATGAAGACTTGCAGTCACCGGGGGAACGGCTGACCAAAAAATAAAATTCTTACGCCAGACAATTCTTGCACGTGTAATTGCTGCAACTTTCCCGCTCCATTCAATCTTTTCTTGGTCAAATGGCTGTTTTCTTGACCATAGTCCGTGAGAGGAGATTGGCTTAAGAATTATTCTATATTCAGAGGTAGAAATTTTTTGCCACCTGCTGATTACTTCAGAATGATCTAACTGATCAATTTTTTGATCATTAATTGTTATTAGCAATCCCCACCGCAAGAGATCAGCATCTTTTGGCGTAAAAGTCTCACCTTTACCTGTTCCAAGAAGTTTTACGAACTTAATTCCTGATTCTCTTTGCAATTTTAACTTATTTGTAGCCATATAAAAGAAAGCTATTGGTATATACCTTTTCTTGATCCGCCAAAAGTAAAGGACAGTTTTCAAAGTACACTTCTTACAGTTAATTTTATTTCAGTTAGTACCTCTTCTGCACTATCCCACATCGGCGCATGTCCGGTATTTGGCAAAATAATCCATTTTGCATGGTTTGGAGCTAATGAGCGTTCTTGACAAGTTTTTTCTGGCAATGTGCGATCACTGTCACCAAAAATTATTGTGATTGGTATATTTTCTGAAACTTTTTTATCAAATCTTTTACCTAATAATGCATCCCAAGCCGGGAAGTAGCCAGTGGAATTTGCCATGGCGTTTGTGGCATCAAGGCATAATTCATAATCTAATTCCTTCCATCTCGGTGAGACAGTTTCAAATCCAATTTGCTTAGCCCATGTGTAATTGAGAAGTGAGGGTGCTAATTTATTTACCCCTCCTGCAATAACTCTAAGGGCAACCTCTCCAGGGTAGCGAGAGGTAAATGGGGTTAACCATAAGCCAGCAGGTGCTAATGCAATCACGCTACTGACACTCTCTGGGTAGTCAGCCGCTATTTCTAAGCAGATCCAGCCGCCAAGTGAATTTCCGATTAGGTGGAATTTGTCTATTTGAAGGTCAGTTAAGTTTTGTTTAATAAGGTTTGCTAAAGAGTTTGGATCCATGGGCTGATTTTGTGAATATGGAGTCTGCCCGTGCCCAGGTAGGTCAATGAGAACCACCTTGAATTCATTGCCCAAGAATTTAACTAGCGGTTTCCAAGCAGTTGCCGCAGAGCCCATGCCATGAATGAATACCAGGGGTTCTCCCTGGCCAAAGGTTTCCATGGATAGCTTCATGACTCTAAGATTACCTTCTAATGATAGATCTGGATGCAACCGCTTTCGCTGAAATAATTATCAAGCCTGATGTAATTTTACTTGATGTTCGAACTTCAACAGAGTATCTAAAAAGTCACATTCCAGGTTCTTTAAATATAGATTACTACAGTGAGCACTTCTTGCCAGATCTGGCCGCTCTAGATCGAAGTAAAAGCTATGCGATTTATTGCAGATCTGGTAAAAGATCAATTGATTCTTGCCAAATCATGTCAGAGTTAGGATTTAATGATTTATACAACCTTCGTGGCGGAATTATCGAATGGGTAGAATCTAATCAGCAAGTTACTCAGTAATTAAAGTTGGAATCAATTCTTTAACTAGTTTTTCAATTTCTTCTCTTATTGGCCTAACAGCTTCTACACCTTGTCCAGCTGGATCAGCTAATGGCCAATCTAAATATCTTTTTCCTGGATAAAAAGGACAAGCATCACCACATCCCATAGTAATAACCACATCTGATTGCTCAACAGTAGAGGTAGTGAGCACCTTCGGAATTTCATTTGAAATATCAATGCCAACTTCAGCCATGGCGGCCACGACTGTGGGGTTTATATTTTTCGCCGGCTCTGATCCAGCAGATCTGACCTCAATTCGATCATGTGCAAAATGGGTTAGAAATGCTGCCGCCATCTGAGAGCGACCAGCATTGTGAACGCACACAAAAAGCACAGAGGGTTTACTCATTTTTTGTCTTACCTAAGAACTTGATCGTTGCTCCCTGCTGCTTCATATCTGTCTTCCAGAACTAAAGAATTATCTGATTTAAAATAGTAAAGCCTGCAATTGAGATAAGTAAAAAAGCAAAGGCTCGTTTTAGATGAACAGTAGGTGTACGAGCGGCTATTTTGGAAGCAGCTTGTGCAGTAACTACCGCCGTAATAGCTATAAGAATTGGATACTGCCAGTTGAGTTGGTCCCAAATAGGAATTTTCGCCAACAATGCTGTCAAAGAATTCAAAGCAATAATAAAAAGGGAGGTACCGGCCGCCTTATTCTGCGGTGTACTAAAAAATAAAACTAATACTGGGATTGCTATAAATCCGCCACCGATTCCAAATAACCCAGTTATTGAACCAATAACTAATGAAAGAATAATTAGCGCCCAACTCGGCATCCTCTCTTCAGCGACACTCTTCGCTGGAACCTTAAGCATTGAATAAGCAGCGCCAATTAGCACAATTGAAAATCCAACTAGAATTACCGTTTCCGAAATATCTTCAACTATTAGACTAAATCCGATATTACTTACTAGACCTAAGGACCAGATGGTCAAGCCTTCTTTAACAAGTACATCATCGCTTTTAAATTTTGGACCAAGGCCGGCAATAGCAGCTAAGCCAACTACTGCAAGTGATGCGGTAGTTGCAGCAACTGGTGAAAAATCAAATAAATATATAAAAATAGGAACAGAGACCATAGCGCCACCTGCGCCAATAAAACCCAGGACTGAGCCAATAAACACGCCACTTAAGACTGCAGTTATTATCAAGCCAATATCCATAACTAAATACTTTCATACAAACCGGTTTTGCGAGATAAAAAACCACCCTTGAGTACCTACTCAAGGGTGGTAGAAGCCTAAATTAGCTAAAGAAAAGCAGAGTGCCTACATTGCTACCAAAATCTGCACCACCTCTAAGAAGTGCAAAAATGATTAGGGCCGCACCAGCTAGCGACAGGTCTTTAAAAAATGCAATCGATTCATTTTGCTTTGCTGTCGCATCACTTTCTTTCCAAAAAGCATGCATCAAGAAAGAGGTTGGAATTAGGAAAATTGCTATTAATAGCGCACCTAGATCGGCGTAGAAGCCAAGAGCTATGTATATGCCGCCAAGCAAAATCATGACACCACTTACATAAACAGAGACCTTTGCAAGTGGCACCTTTTTGTACTGGGCATATCCAGTCATGGCTGAGTTTTTTGTAAAGTGAGCAATTCCAGAGTTAATAAATAGAAGCGCAAACAGAATTCGGCCAACAATTAATACAATTTCGGTCATTATTTTCCTACCTCTTTAGTAGCCCACTTTCGGGCTGGTTAGTTAAAAGATAAGGGCTATTGTCAGGTATATGAACTAACCTTTGGGGTGTGTTCACAATTTATAGTATTACTTCAAGGGTTACGACTAGAAAGATCATCGCATGAATCAAAGTATTGCAAGTATCTTGCATGTTGATATGGATGCATTTTTTGCATCGGTTGCCGAGAAAGATAACCCAGAGTTAAAAGGCAGACCGGTTGTAGTTGGCGCAGGTGTCAGGGGAGTTGTTTCATCAGCAAATTATGAGGCCAGAAAATTTGGCATTAGATCTGCTATGCCGGTGTATCGAGCTAAAGCATTAGCACCTCATGCAATTTTTGTCCCACCAGATTTAAAAAGATATAGCGAGGTCTCTGCGCAGATAATGAACATTTTTGAAGATATAACGCCATTAGTCGAGCCACTTTCATTAGATGAGGCCTTTTTAGATGTAACGGGATCAAAGCGATTATTGGGAAGTGCGTTAGAGATTGCAGAGATAATTCGCAAGCGAGTAGAGGCAGAACAAGGAATTACCTGTTCAGTTGGAATTTCACACAACAAATTTATCGCCAAAATTGCTTCAGCACATTGCAAACCCAATGGCGTACTAGAGATTGAGCCTGAAAAAGTTCTGGATTTTCTTCACCCACTACCAGTATCTGAGATTTGGGGTGTTGGGCCTAAAACCAATGAGCAATTGGCAAAACTAGGCTTAACTAAAGTTGCAGATATAGCAAATACGCCCAGACAAACATTAATTAGAGCATTGGGGCAGGCAAATGGAAGTTCGCTTTATGAATTGGCTTGGGGTAGAGATTATCGAGATGTTGAAACACAAAGAGTTGATAAAAGTGTTAGCTCATCTGAAACCTTTGATGAAGATTTAGATAATCAGGAGGAGATTCTAAAAATTCTCTTAAGATTAACTGAAAGGAGTGCTGAGAGAATGCGAGCAAAAGGGTATGCAGCTCAGACCATCAGCATAAAGGTGCGGTTTGCAGATTTTAAAACAATTTCTAGATCTAAAACTTTAGATTTACCAACTGTAACAACTTGGGAAATATTCGAAGTAGTAAAAAATCTTTATCAAGCACTTGATTTAGCTGGGGTATTGGTCAGATTAGTAGGGGTATCCCTTGACTCATTAGTCGAAAATGATGATATTCAGCAGATGGTTCTAGGCCAGCGCGCCAGCGGTTGGCGCCAAGTGGATCGGGTGGCAGATCGAATTAGGGCAAGATTTGGCGGTGCGAGTTTGCGTCCGGCACGGTTAGTTGAAGATCACTTAGAGGAGTAGCCCTATTGAGTTTTAAAATATTCAAAATTGCTCTATATTGCGAATATGGCACTTTCAGATCACGAGCGTAAGTTATTGGCTGAGATGGAGGCTGCCTTAGAGCAAGAGGATCCACGACTTGGATCGACTCTAACCGGCAAAGCTAGGACCAAGCAGGGCACTCGGGTATTACTGGGTTTTAGCATCTTATTACTTGGCCTTTTGGCACTGGTATCTGGTTTAGTAGCCAAGCAAACCGTGGTGGGCGTTATCGCCTTTTTAATCAGTTTAACTGGGGTGGTTTTAATCATCACCAATATCAGCCTAAAGCCGAAATTGAGCAGGGGTAATAAGAGGTTTGGCATCGGCTCAAACCTGGAAGAGCGGTGGGATCGAAGGAATAACAACGAGATTTAGTGATGGCGTAGCTGGGTAAAACCACTCAGACAGATAAACCACCCCCCTTGAGGGAGGTGGTTTTTTAATGCCCAAAAACGGGTGGGGAGAGGGGATGAAAAGTGGGTGCGGGGGGTTGAAAGTGGAGAAAAAGGGAGTAAAGTGGTGACCTGACGTTTAGCCTGAGCGTAAAGGGGAGGCCAGTAGATGTTTCTGGGTACCCACGAACCAAAGCTTGATGAGAAGGGCAGATTGATTCTGCCAGCCAGATTTAGAGATGAATTAGCAGATGGCCTAGTAATTACCAAAGGTCAAGAGCATTGTTTATATGTTTTTCCAGCCGCTGAGTTTTCATTGATTACCGAAAGATTACGACAAGCACCAGTTACTCAAAAAAATTCTCGAGATTACCTACGTGTGATGTTTGCTGGCGCTCATGATGAAGTTCCAGATAATCAAGGACGGGTCACTATTCCTACTGGGCTTCGAACTTATGCATCTTTAGAAAAAAATTGCGTAGTCATAGGTGCCAATACCAGATTAGAAATTTGGGATTCAACTTCATGGAGTAAGTATCTACAGGATCGAGAAAAAACATTCGCAGATGTTTCAGAGGAGGTCCTACCTGGATTGTTTTAAATCCAATCAAATATCTATTTAGGCCACCGCCACTAAACCATTCGCGGCGCCACTTCCCCGGTGCCGCGCATTATTAGTCAGGCTCCGTCAAGTGGCGGTGACCTAAGTAGATATCTGAGTCATTAGAAGCTAATTAATAGCAAAAAAAGTTAGAAAAAAGTCAGAAAAACAGATAGAGAAAAGGGGGAAAGTAAATGAGTGCAGATATTGCCCACATACCAGTGGCATTAAACCGATGCCTTGATTTACTTTCACCGGCAATAGCCAATAAAGAAAAGCCAGTTTTGATTGATGCTACCTTGGGACTAGCTGGTCATGCCAAGTTATTTCTAGAGAGATTTGATGACTTACATTTAATCGGAATAGATCGTGATCAGTCAGCACTTGAGATCGCAAAAAATGAGCTAGAAGAATATCTTGATCGGTGCACATTGGTTCATACCACCTACGATCAAATAGAGGCTGTAATGGCGCAAGCTGGTGTGACAAAGGTCGATGCAGTTTTATTTGATCTAGGAGTCTCCTCCATGCAACTCGATGTAGCAGAGCGTGGTTTTTCATACTCCAAACAAGCCCCGCTTGATATGCGCATGGATCAAAGCGCAAAATTATCAGCTGAGGTAGTGCTTAATACTTATTCACATGGGCAGTTAGCCAAAATAATTCAAACCTATGGCGAAGAGAAATTTGCTAGCAAGATTGCCGAAAATATCATTAAAGCTCGCACCCAAGGTGAGTTAAACACAACTAAAGATCTGGCTGAAATAGTTAAGAACTCAATCCCGGCGGCTGCCCGCCGGATCGGTGGCAATCCAGCTAAACGTACCTTCCAGGCACTACGAATTGAGGTCAATCAGGAGTTAGCGATCTTAGAGCGGGCAATTCCGCAGGCATTATCAGCATTAAATATTGGCGGACGCTTAGTAGTGATGTCTTATCAATCTTTAGAGGATCGAATTGTGAAGCGATTTTTTAATCAAGTTAGTGCCGCAAAAACTCCACGTGGTCTACCAATGGATTTACCTAATTCAGCTGCCCATTACCGATTATTGGTTAGTGGCAGTGAATCTTCTGCTGAAAGTGAGCAAATAAGTAATCCAAGATCGCAGTCAATGAGGCTACGCGCTATTGAACGGGTGGCTGCTTAATGGCTATTTTTGAATTAGCACCTGCGCTCAAAATCTCACGTAAAGTTGTACAAGAGCAAACTAACAAAGTTGTTCTTAAATTAGTACCGGAGGTTAAGTCAGGCCAGGCAGTTGCCGATCGCACTTTTGGCATTATTCTCGCCACTATTTTTACCTTAGGGCTTTTTGCATTACTGGTGATTAATACTGCGCTCGCTCAAGATGCCTTCAAATTAAGTGAATTAAAAGTTCAAGCACAAATTTTGAAAGATGAGCGAGAATCGATACTTAAGGAGGTTGCTAAAAAGTCAGCCCCAGATCAACTAGCAGAGAGTGCAAATAATTTAGGAATGATTGCTGCCAAGCAACCATACTTTCTAGACCTAAGTGTGGGTGGACAATGAGCCAAGATCAGATAGTTCAAGACAGAATTCGAAAAGTAGTAGCCGTTTTAATTATTATAATGATGTTGTTCGGATTAAGATTAATTGAAATTCAAGCAATTCGTGCCCAAGAGTATGTTGAAAAAGTAGATATTGAATTAAATAAATCAGCGACCTTGCTAGCGCCTAGAGGTGCTATTTTTGATAAGAACGGTGTGGAGCTAGCTAGGAGTATTTCGGCTATAAACATTGCCGTTGATCAAACGGTTGTAAATGATCCAATAAATGCTGCAAAACTAGTTGCACCAATACTTGGCTTAAATGAGTCTGAATTAATTCTAAACCTAACTGGCCAGCGGCGCTATGTGTTGATAGCAAAGAATATAGAACCTTCAAAATGGCGAGATGTTTACGCCGCTCTTACCGCCTATAACATTGCAATTTTAAAAACACCAGAAGGAATAAGTAAGCGAATCGGTGGATTTGTCCCTGAGCGTAGTTATATTAGAGAGTATCCAACTGGGAAATTGAGTTCTTCTTTAGTAGGCATTATCAATGATCAGGGAGCTGGCGCATCTGGTATTGAGAGTAGTTTAAATTCAATCCTCACTGGAACCAATGGAAAATATGTCTATGCAAATGGGCGCGGAAATATTATTCCTGGTTCTGAGCAGATTCGTATCGAGACAAAATCAGGCACAAGTATTCGACTGACAATTGATCGAGATGTTCAATGGGTAGCCCAGAATGCAATAAGTCAAGCGGTGGCAGCAGCAAGAGCTGAATCAGGCACTGTAATTGTTATGGATCCAAAAACTGGCCATATTTTAGCTCAAGCTAGTGCTCCTACATTTGACCCAAATAACTCAGAAAGTATTACCCAAAATAGGTTACGAAATCCTTCGGTACAGGAAGTCTATGAGCCCGGATCAACTGGCAAAGTAATAACTGTGGCCGCAGCGCTAGAGGAAAAGCTCGTTACTCCAAATACAGTTTTTTCAATTCCCTATTCATTACAAGTTGCTGGTGAAACATTCAGAGATCATGAAAAACATCCACTACAAAGACTTACTACTACTGGGTTATTGGCAGTTTCGAGTAACACAGGTTCCATCAAACTCGGCCAAGTGTTAGGCAAGTATGCTCTTTATAGCTACTTGAAAAAGTTTGGTATTGGTGAAAATACAAATTCAAAATTGCCTGGAGAGTCTGCTGGAATTTTGCACCCAGTCAAGGATTGGTCTGGTACATCACTACCTACTATTGCATTTGGTCAGGGTTATTCAGTAACTGCGATGCAAGCTACTTCAGTATTTGCCACTATTGCAAATGATGGTGTTCGGGTAAAACCAACAATTTTGGCGGGATTAGTTGATCAAACTGGAAAGTTTACAGCTTCAGAAAAATCTGAATCTATTCAAGTACTAAGTCAGCAAACCGCTCAAAGTCTTCGCAAAATGATGGAAAGTGTTGTTTCTCCAAACGGTACCGCGCCATCTGCTGCAATTGAGGGATACCGTGTTGCTGGTAAAACCGGAACCGCAGAAAGATATAACTCAAATTGCGGCTGCTACAGCGGATATACCGCTTCATTTATCGGCTTTGCTCCCGCTGATCAACCAAAATACGTAGTTAATGTAACTATTCAAGATCCAAAGGGAATGCACTGGGGTGGGGTGCTTGCAGGTCCAGTATTCAAAAAAGTTATGAGTTTTGTACTTCAGAATCAGCGGATAAAACCTACACCTGTATCTGAGACACACCTATCGCTAACTGAAGCAGCTTTAAAAAGTAAAATACTAGCCAATAAAAATTCTAAGAAGGCTGGGGCATAAAATGATGTCACCCACTTCTATCAGCGCTACAAAGCAATTAGCAGATTTTGATTCTGAAATATTTAATAAAAGTATTGAAGTAACTGGTATCTCAATAAATTCAGAAGATATTCAAAAAGGTGATCTATTTGTAGCGCTACCAGGGGCTAAAACCCATGGATCAAATTTTTTAGATACTGCAATCAAAAATGGGGCAGTAGCAGTCCTTAGTGACATTCCAATTAATTCTTCTATTCCAAGTTTTGTGTGTGCTTCACCTCGTCAAATACTCGGGGAACTTTCTGCATGGTTTTTTGATTATCCATTTAAAAAACTTACCTCTGTTGGAATTACTGGCACCAATGGAAAAACTACTACGACTGATTTAATTAATCAGCTATGGGAGCTTAATAGTATTAGTTCTGGATTAATCGGAACGCTGGGCACGCGCTTTAAGTCTAACTTTGAACCTGGAACTAAAACTACACCTGAAGCTAATGAACTTCAGCAAGTCGCAGCACAAATGGTGAAAGAAGGCATAAAACATTTGGTCATGGAGGTAAGTAGCCATGCAATTGAACAATTAAGAATAAAAGGATGTAGGTACAAGGTTGCTGGCTTTACAAATTTAACTCAAGATCATCTTGACTATCACATTAACATGGAAAATTACTTTAGGGCAAAAGCCACATTATTTACTGAGGAGTATGCTGAACAAGCACTTATAAATATTGACAATTCTTATGGAGTTGAGTTGCTAAAAATCACTAAAATTCCTAAATTAACAATCTCAAGAATAGGTAATACTGCTGATTGGTATTTCTCGAAAGTAATTTCAAAAGATTTCGGATACGAGGTTGAGATAAGCAGTAAATTTGGCAATAATATTTCTGGAAATTTTGGATTTAAGGGTGAATTTAATTTAGATAATTTACTTCTTGCAGTTGTTTCAGCAAGTTTGACTGGACTGTCTGATTTACAGATTTCTAATTCTTTATCGAAATTAAAGTCGGTACCAGGCAGACTGGAGCAAATTTATTTGGGACAAGGATTTACTGCTTTAGTAGATTATGCTCACACGCCGGATGCGGTGACAAGGGTGTTAAAAGCTGTTCGGAATTTCACTACCGGTAAAGTGATATCGGTTTTAGGCTGTGGTGGTGAAAGAGATAAGGCTAAGAGGCCATTAATGGGCGCTGCCTTATTTAATGAAAGTGATCTGCCAATATTTACCAGCGATAACCCACGGGGTGAATCTGCCGAGCAAATTCTTAAGGAAATGACAGATGGCCTAGATGTAAAACTAAAAGGCTCGGTAGTTAGTGATCGAAAAGCCGCTATTTTATTTGCTTGTCAGCAGGCTAAAGCCGGAGATTGTGTAGTCATTCTTGGGAAAGGCCATGAGATAGGTCAAGAGATTAGCGGCACCACCTATCCATTTGATGATCGAATTGAGTTGGCTAATGCGATTAAGCAGGTGAGTAGCCAATGATCAGTATTTCAGCCAAGAAGTTTGCCGATATTGTTGATGGAAAGCTAAGTAACATTCCAGAGGAATTTGTTATAGATCAACTACCTATTATTAATTCAAAGTTAGCAACAAATGGTACATTTTTTGTAGCTTTTAAGGGTGCTCAAGTCGATGGTCATGATTTTGTTACTGAAGCAATTGAAAATGGGTCAGCATTCGCTATTGTTTCAAAAAGCATTGATGCACCATCAGTCTTAGTAAAAGATGTTGGTCTAGCTCTACTAGCGATTGCTAATTATGTACGAAATAACATTCAAGGATTGAAGGTTATTGGTATAACTGGTTCTCAAGGGAAAACAACGACAAAAGAGTTTTTATACTCAATTTTAAGACAATTAGGAGAAACTGTAGCAACTGAAGGAAACTTAAATACAGAAATTGGCGTACCACTTACTATCCTAAGATGCAAGGAAAATACTAGGTATTGTATTTTAGAAATGGGGGCTAGGCACGAAGGTGATATTTTAAAACTAACTAAGGTTGCAGAACCTGATGTAGGTGTAGTTTTAGTAGTTGGCACAGCACATATCGGCGAGTTTGGGTCTGTAGAAAAAATAGCAAGAACAAAAGGAGAGCTCATTGCTGGTTTGAGCAATAGTGCAACTGCAGTTTTAGGAAGTTACGATTCTTGGACTCCAAAAATGGCCGATGGTATGTCCATAAGAAAGATTTCATTTGGTGATCAACAAGAAATTAGAGCCGCAGATGTAGAAATACACGGTGGGTATGCACACTTTGATTTAGTTACTCCAAGCGGCAGAAATTCAGTTTCACTTCAAGTTATTGGAGAGCAGCAAATACCAAATGCTCTTGCTGCTTCTGCTGCAGCTTATGCCTTGGAAGTATCTAATGAGAATATCGCTACTGGGCTTACACTAGCAAAACCAAGTAGCAAGTGGCGTATGGAAGTTACGGAAACTAAAGGAATTCAATTTATAAATGATTATTACAACGCTAATCCAGAAAGCATGAGAGCCGCTATAAAAACCCTGGTTCTACTTAGCCAAGAAAGCGGTGGATCTTCATGGGCAATTCTTGGAAAGATGCATGAATTAGGCTCAATCGAAATTTCAGCACATAAGGAAATTGTTAAATTTTGCAGTGATTTAAGTGTAGATCATTTAGTGAGTGTAGGAACTGATCTATATAAGATGGCGGGCGATCAAAAAAATACCAAACATATGCTCTTTCATAACTGCTCAGATGTAAGCGCTGTTTTACAGTTAGTCGATAACTTTTCAGTAGGGGATGTTGTTTTATTAAAAGCTTCAAGGTCAGAAAAATTTGAAGATTTAGCCCAAGCGATAAACTTAAGATGGAATGGAGAGCGACTGTGAGAGGAATACTACTTTCGGGTGGAATTTCAGCCATCTTTGCTTTTTTTGCAACGCCTGGACTTATTAGATTATTAGCAAAAAAAGGATATGGCCAAATCATTCGCGATGATGGCCCAACTTCACATCATGTAAAGAGGGGTACACCGACCATGGGTGGATTGGCATTAATCGCTGCCATGCTAGTTGGGTACTTTGTAAGCCATTTAATTACTGGGATTGCAACCACCACCTCTGCACTGTTAGTAATTGGACTGGTAGTTGGCTTAGGAATTGTCGGGTTTGTTGATGATTGGTTAAAGGTAGCCAAGCAGAGATCTCTTGGATTGAATGCCAAACAAAAATTATTGGGTCAGGCAGTAGTAGCTGGCGCCTTTGGATACGCAGGTTTGCAATTTCCTGATGAAACTGGACTAACGCCTATTTCAAGTTATTTATCTACTGTAAGAGACACTTCAATCAAGCTTGCATTAGCAGTAGTAATACTTTGGGTAATAGTTATGGTTTTAGGAACTAGTAATGGCGTCAACTTAACTGATGGATTAGATGGTCTAGCAACTGGTGCTGCCGTAATGGTGTTTACCTCATTTATCTTGATAGGAGTTTGGGAGTTTGGACAAAGCTGTGCTATTTCACCCGGAGTTAAATGTTACGCTGTAAGGGATCCACTTGATTTAGCTGTTTTGGCTGCCGCGTTTGCTGGTGCATGTGGTGGATTCTTATGGTGGAATGCATCTCCTGCAAAAATATTCATGGGTGATGTTGGTTCCTTAGCACTAGGTGGCGCAATAGCGGGTATTGCGATCACATTGCGAACTCAATTATTACTTGCAGTATTAGGGTTCATTTTTGTTCTTATAACTGCATCGGTAATAATTCAAGTTTTATACTTTAAAATATCTGGAGGTAAGCGAGTTTTTAAAATGGCACCACTCCAGCATCATTTTGAATTAATAGGCTGGGGCGAAGTAACAATAGTTATTAGATTTTGGATTATTGCCAGCCTTGGTGTTGCTGCCGGACTTGGTTTGTTTTATGCGCAGTGGGTAGCGCTGTAATATGAATTTTATTGAAAGTTTAAATGGTAAAAATTGCCTTGTAGTTGGTGCAGGAGTCACTGGGATGGCCGTCCAGAAGGCATTAAGTAACTTTGGCGCTAAGGTGGTTGTTTTTGATGAGAAAAAAAATAGCCAAAGTGGTGTGGTTAATACAATTCCTGATGAAATTCATCTAGCAGTTGTTTCTCCAGGATGGCGGTTAGAACATCAAGTCATAAAAGATCTTCGCAAAAGTGGAGCACAAATAATCAGTGAGATTGATTTTGCCTGGGAGGTAAAGAATGTCTTAGCTCCAAATCAGAAATGGATCGCACTTACAGGCACTAATGGCAAAACCACAACAATCAAGATGGTTGAATCTATTTTTAACTCTGCCAACATAAAGGGTAAAGCTTGCGGCAATGTTGGTGAAACTGTAATTGAAGCGGTGTGCCGGCAAGAGCCTTTCGATTACTTAGCGCTAGAACTTTCATCTTTTCAAATTGAGTGGAGTAATATTGCAAGGTTTGAGGCGATAGCGTTGCTCAATATATCTGAGGACCATATTGACTGGCACGGAACTTATAAAAAATATCTTGCGGCAAAGTTAAAGCTCATAACTCATTCAAAGGTGATAATTGCAAATAAGAGTGATCCTATATTGGCTACCAAATTAAAAAATCAAGAGGTCATTTGGTTTTCACTTTCCACACCTAGTAAAGGTGAGTTAGGTCTGGTCGAGGAATTACTAGTTGATCGGGCTTTTGCTGGCTCAAAAGATCATGCGCACGAGATTGCTGAGTTGGCTGATGTGAAGCCTCCAGTGCCTCACAATGTATCCAATGCGCTTGCAGCAGCCGCCCTTGCTCTAGCAATTGGTATTGATAACAAAGATATTAAAACCGGATTAAGTAAGTTCACCCCTGATCACCATCGTATGGAGTTAGTTCTTGAGGCAGGCGGTGTTAGGTGGATTGATGATTCGAAAGCAACTAATCCTCATGCAGCAATTGCATCTCTGCTTTCGAATTTCAATATCATTTGGATTGCAGGCGGCCTTGCCAAGGGTGCAAGTATGGATGAATTAGTTCAAAGATGTTCAAATAGAATTAAGTCTGTTTTACTAATTGGTGAAGACAAAGAATTGATTGCTGATACTTTTGTAAAATTTTCAAAGAGCGTACCAATAAAGAAATTTGAAAAAAGCACTGATTCAAAACAACTAATGTGGGAAGTGGTAAGTCACGCAAAGTCCATTGCAGTACCCGGAGACACGGTTTTACTTGCTCCTGCCTGCGCATCTATGGACCAGTTTGCTTCATATGCTGAAAGAGGGGAATTGTTTTCAGCGGCTGTTCGGGAGTTAGCTAAATGAAGCAAAGCCTTGAAAACAGTGGATACTCTAAAATTTTTGCGCGACCAGAACTGCCTTTCTATTTGATCCTCTGGAGTACAGTATTTCTAGTAGCTCTTGGTCTAACCATGGTTTTATCTGCTTCGACAGTTACGTCTTTGCAGGAAAACGGTAACTCATACTCTATTTTCACACGTCAATTCTTCTTTTTGATAATTGGCACCGCAGCAGCATATTGGGCCTATAAAGTTCGGGGCACAGTTTGGCTTAGGATTGCAAGAATTTCACTTACAGTTTCAATTCTTACTCTTTTATTGCCCTTTGTTTCTTTTCTTGGCAAGGATGTTAAAGGAAATAGAAACTGGATTGAATTCTGGGGTTTTACTTTACAGCCATCTGAATTTGCAAAGCTTGGTCTAATTCTTTGGTGTGCCTATCAGCTTAAAAATATTGACACAAATCGTAATGGTAGTAGCAGCCTCTTGGTCCTACTACCTGCAATAGGGGTTATGGCATTAATTATTTTGATTCAGAAAGATTTAGGCACGGCATTATTAATTCTAATGATATTCATAGGTATTTTGTTTATAGCTGGGGCACCTTTGAAACTTTTTCTATCAGTATTTGTTACCGGAATTGTTATTGGTAGTGTGTTTGTTTTCAGTAGTCCTTATCGGATGGATCGATTCGCTGCGCTTTTTGATCCATTTGATGAAAGGTATTATAAATTTTCTGGGTGGCAACCAGCTCATAGCATTATGGGATTGGCAAGTGGTGGTTTATGGGGTAGTGGTTTAGGCGCCAGTAAACAAAAGTGGGCTAATTTGGCTGAGGCCCATACAGATTTTATCTTTTCGGTAATTGGTGAAGAGCTGGGCTTGCTCGGTTCGTTACTTGTTTTAGGACTTTATTCAGCTCTTATTTACGCGATAGTAAGAGTTGCTTTAAAAACTAAGGATAACTTCTCGCGATATGCTACCGCTGCTATTGCATGTTGGTTTATCGCCCAAGTGGCTATCAATATTGGTTCGGCTACATCATTGATTCCAGTAATTGGAGTTACCTTGCCATTCATTTCTTATGGTGGATCTTCGTTACTTGCAAATTTACTTGCTGTTGGATTTGTTTTAGGTGTGGCTAGAAGAACCCCAGAGATTTCATATGGAATTAAGGCAAACCAAATTAGAAGGTCCTCTATATGAAAACAACAATTATTTTGGCAGGCGGTGGCACCGCAGGTCACGTGGAGCCTGCTCTCGCAGTTGCGCACTGGCTACGAAAAGCTAGGCCCGATTGGCAACTGTGCTTTGTAGGCACAAAAAACGGACTAGAAAATCAATTAGTCCCTAGTGCAGGTTTTGAATTAACGACCATTCCTAAAGTGTTGATGCCGCGACAGTTCACGCCATCAGTAATCATGTGGCCATTTAAATTAGTTTATGCAACTTGGAAATCACTAAGTATCTGTCGAAGTGCGAATTTAGTTATTGGTTTTGGTGGCTATGCTAGCCCGCCGATTTATCTTGCTGCAGCATTACTGCGGAAACCCATATATTTGCACGAAGCAAATGCTATTCCTGGATGGGCCAATCGATTAGGAGCGCTATTTGCGAAAGAAATATTTATTGCATTTAGCAGAGCGGGCAATAAAGTTGGCAGATGGCGAAATGCCAAATTAATTGGAATGCCGATTCGTTCTGAAATTATAGAGAACAGTGGAAAATCTTTAGAACTTAAATCAAGTATTAGAATTTCTCAACTTGAAAAATGGCGCTTAGCAGTTGATAAACCAACAATTTTAGTATTTGGAGGCTCGCAAGGCTCAAGACATATCAACGAAGCCATTTTACAGACATTATCATTTTTCACTGAGAAGGGTATTCAGGTCGTGCACTCGGTCGGAAGAAGTAATCCTCTTCCGACAAGTACTGAAAATTATTTACCATTGGCATATATAGATGATATGCCAGCCGCTTATCAATCCTGTGATTTAGTGATTGCTAGAAGTGGTGCCCTAACCTGTGCTGAGCTAGCAGCGGTAGGAAAATTTGCAATCCTAATTCCATTGCCTATTGGAAATGGTGAGCAATCAGCAAACGCCTTAGATTTGCAAACTATCGGCGCAGCTCAGGTAATAGATGATAATAAGTTCAATGCTGACTGGCTAATTAGTAACTGGGATGAAATTTGGCGAACATCTAGAGAATACAAACCCCTTTCAATTCCAAAATTTGATGCAAGCCAGATTATTGGTACGGCAATCATCGAAGAGGTAGAAAAATAGCATGAGTACCAGTTCTAGTATCGATCTAAAGAAGTTAGGTGCAACTAGAATTCACTTTATTGGTATTGGTGGCTCTGGAATGAGCGGTATCGCCAGAATAATGCTTGCAAAGGGATTTGCTGTATCAGGCTCAGACAAGAATGATTCAGCAGTAATTAAGTCATTACGAGCATTAGGAGCAGAAATATTCATTGGGCATAACGAAAATAATTTAAAAGATTGTGAATTAGTGATTATGTCTTCTGCAATCAGTGATACAAATCCAGAGTTAGCCATTGCTAAATTAAAGGGAATTCCAATCGCTGCAAGGGCTGAGGCACTTGCATGGTTGATGTCTGAATCTATTTCCGTAGCAATTGCAGGTACTCATGGAAAAACTACAACCACAGCCATGCTTACTGTGGCATTGCAATCAGCCGGACTTGATCCCTCTTTTGCAATCGGTGGCACAATCAATACAGCTGGCACAAATGCACATAGCGGTAGTGGATCAGTATTTGTAGCTGAAGCGGACGAATCTGACGGTTCATTTCTGTCCTATAAGCCAAACGGTGCCATCATCACCAATATCGAGCTCGATCATGTAGACCATTTCAATAGTGAAGAACAGGTGTTTCTTGCATTTGAAGATTTTGTGAAATCAGTTAAACAAAATGGGTTCTTGGTTGCGTGTGGAGATGATGCGGGCGTAAAGCAATTACTCAACAGAGTTTCTCGCGATGATTTAAGAGTCTATTTGTATGGTGAGGGGGCCAATAATGATTTTAAGATCGATCGAATCCATTTAGCTCCCACAACCTCAGTTGCGACGATCACAAATTCCGGTCGAAAAGTGGGGGAATTGAACCTATCGGTGGTGGGAAAACACAATCTATTAAATGCACTTGCTGCTTTTGCGACGGGCAGCGCACTGTCGGTAGGTGAAGAAAAAATGCTAATTGGGTTGAAGAGTTTCACGGGGACTAGACGTCGTTTTGAATTAAGAGGTGAAGTCTCTGGAATTAAGGTTATTGATGACTATGGCCATCACCCAACTGAGATAAATGCAACATTAACTGCAGCAAGAAACTTAGCGCAGTCCGGTCGGGTAATAGTAGTTTTTCAGCCACACCGATATTCAAGAACAGCAGTATTTGCCAAAAAATTTAGTGAATCCTTAAGTTTGGCAGATTTTACTTATTTACTAGAAGTGTATGCTGCAAGCGAATCTCCTATCCCCGGAGTATCGTCCTTGATGATTGCAAAAGAAATGAGTTCAGATAAAGTCAAGTTTGAGCCATCAATGATCAAAGTAGTTGAAGAGATATCAAAGAATGCTAAAAATGGAGATGTGATAATTACCTTAGGCGCTGGGGATGTTAACTCATTAGCACAGCCAATTTTACAAGCAATTTCTGCTCTATAGTTTCATGGAAATAACAATTAAAAAAAGGCGCCCGATCCTATTTTCAGGCTTAGTGATTTTGCTGGTTTCGATAGCTGCTTATCTACTTGGTTGGTCTCCATTATTTACTGTCAAGTCTTTTGAAGTCCGGGGGAGTATGGCCCAAACTGAGATCTTAAATAAATTATCTAATGATGCAATTAAACCCACCATTGGATCAAAGATTGCAAGAGTAGAAACTCGTGCAATTCAAGGATCGCTTGAGCAGTTAGATTGGATAGATTCAGTTAATGTGGCTCGGAGATGGTTAGATAGATCCATAATTATTTCGATTAGTGAAAAAATTGCAGTTGCAAGAACTACAGGGGATCAAGATTTCGCCATCAATTTTGATGATTCAGGGGATATATTCAAACCTACTTCTGCTACCCAATTAGCAGCGCAGGATCGATTGCCACTAGTTATTCTTCAAGATCCAAGTAAATCAAACCTAAAATCGGCTGCGCTTTTGATCAACCAAATCCCACCTGAGATGAGTGAGCTAATTACCAATCTGGTTTCATTAACTGTTACCGATACTGGCCTGGTCCAAATGAATACCAGATTTAACGGCGCATCTGTGCAAATTGATTGGGGTCTAATTCAACAAATTGAGCAAAAATGCAGGGTATTAAATGCATTGCTGGAATTGCCAGAAAACAAGGGTGTGAAAATGGTGAATTTATCTCGTCCAGATCTGCCAATTGTCAGTTAATTTAGGGCTTTCTGATGGGCTTGGATTTTGATGAAAATCTAACGAAGTTTTGAAAATTTAAATTAATTAAAAGATCGTGTCGGTGTTTGATTGGTTCCTACTTAATGCCTACTTTTGCTTAATCAGAAGGCATTAACTTTAACTCTCAACTTGAGGGTTAAGGCTAGGGAAGAGGCGCAAATTGGCAACACCGCAGAATTACTTAGCTGTAATTAAAGTCGTTGGTATTGGTGGCGGCGGAGTTAATGCAGTCAACAGAATGATTGATGTTGGATTAAAAGGCGTTGAGTTCATAGCGATAAACACAGATGCACAAGCATTACTCATGTCAGATGCAGATGTGAAATTAGATATTGGTAGAAAACTAACCAGAGGACTTGGTGCAGGAGCCGCTCCGGAAATAGGACGCCAAGCCGCGCTCGATCACATTGATGAGATTGAAGAAGTTTTACGTGGTGCAGATATGGTCTTTGTTACCGCAGGTGAAGGTGGTGGAACAGGAACTGGTGGTGCTCCAATAGTTGCGAAGGTCGCGAAAGATTTAGGTACATTAACTGTTGGTGTAGTTACTAAACCTTTTACCTTTGAAGGTAAACGCAGAACTGCACAAGCTGAAGAAGGAATTGAAAACTTACGAACCGAGGTTGACACTTTAATAGTAATTCCTAATGATCGCTTGCTTGCAATATCGGATCGTTCAATAAGTGCATTGGAGGCATTTAGAACTGCTGATCAAGTTTTGCTCTCTGGTGTTCAGGGAATTACCGATTTAATTACTACTCCTGGATTAATTAATTTAGATTTCGCTGATGTAAAAAGTGTAATGGCTGGTGCAGGTTCAGCATTAATGGGTATTGGATCAGCAAGGGGGGAGGCACGATCAATTAGAGCTGCTGAGTTAGCGATTTCTAGCCCACTTCTTGAAGCTTCAATCGACGGTGCACATGGTGTATTGCTCTCTATCGCGGGTGGATCAGATTTGGGGCTATTCGAAATATCTGAAGCCGCAGAGATGGTGGCCAAATCGGCTCACCCTGATGCGAACATAATTTATGGAACGGTAATTGATGATGCTCTAGGTGATGAGGTCCGCGTTACTGTAATCGCAGCTGGCTTTGATGGTGGCCAACCTAAGCGCGTATCAATGCCAGTAATTGATACTACAACAATTAGTGGCGAAGCAGATCCAATTGCTGCCAATGATCCAATTGCGGTCGCGTTAGATATTGGCATCGATAACTCTGAGCGTCCCAAAAAGCGCATTACTTTTGAAGACCTGATAGCTGAAGACGAAATCGATATACCTGATTTCATGCGGTAGAAGCCTTTATGGCTCGACTGCTTTTTACGGCAAAAGAATTTGGCTCACTTGCAGATCCTCTATGTCCACCTACCAGGAAAAAATTAGAGGATCTAATTGGAATGCCCGTGCAATATATGCAACAGAGTCACAGTAATAATGTTTCAGTTGTTTCCAAGATAGGTATACTTCAAGCAGATACCGATTCACTGATAAGCCCCAGCAAGGAGTTTGCTCTGGCGGTCAGGGTTGCAGATTGCATGCCCTTACTTTTGTATTCAAAAAATGTAGTAGCAGCGGTACATGTCGGTCGTAAGGGTTTACTCAATGAAGTTGCCCTAAAGACTGTTGAGAAAATGAAAACCCTAAGCAGTGAACAGATTACTGGGGTGGTTGGCCCACATATTTGTGGTGATTGCTATGAAGTAGGTGAGCAGATGGCTACACAAATACACCAAACCCATCCGGCAACTGGTGGCAAGAAGAATTACCTTAATCTTTTTGCAGGCCTTAAGGAGCAGCTGGCTGGCATTCCTGTTGAGAATTTGAATATTTGTACTATGGAAAATCAAAGGTATTTTTCATACCGGGCTAGAAAAGATGATGCTCGTCAGGTTGGGGTTATCGCCCTATGAATCGCAAAATAGAAATTAGAAATAATCTAGAGAACGTGAAGGAGAGAATTGCAGTTGCGGCCCAAAAGGCGCAGAGAGATTTAGCTGATATCACTCTGGTAGTTGTTACTAAAACTTTTGAGGTCGGCGATCTTGAAATTCTTTACGCGCTAGGAGAGCGAGAGTTTGGTGAGAATCGTGATCAGGAGGCAAGTAAAAAAGCAGAACAGCTTCCCGAAGACATTAATTGGCATTTTCAGGGACAAATTCAAAGCAATAAATTAAAATCTATTTGCAAGTGGGCAGATTTTATACATTCAGTTGATCAATTCAAATACGCAAAAATTATTTCTGACCAATGTCAGATAAAGCCCATGTCTATTTTTTTGCAGGTATCACTAGATTCCCCAGTTGAATCTAGAGGAGGCATAGATCCGATTAAATTGGAAAATTTAGCCTCAGAGATATCAGAGCTACCAGGGGTATCTATTGCCGGACTCATGGCTGTTGCTCCGTTAGGTATTGAAGCAGATCAAGCCTTCAAGAGAGTTCAGATGATTCATAGTAATTTTAAACACAAATTTCCGCAGGCCAAGTTGCTCTCGGCTGGCATGAGCGGTGATTTTGAGACCGCACTTTTATACGGTGCGACACATCTACGAATAGGTAGTTCAATCCTCGGAAATCGGTACTTAAGCGAATAAAATTTGGTCATGGCTGGTGCTTTCAAAAAAGTCGCAGGTTACCTCGGTCTTATGGATGAGGAAGAGTTGGATCATGGAACAAATCAAACTGCTCAACGTTCACCAAGACTTGTAAGATCTGAAAATAAGAGATTAAATCATTCTAATGTAGAGTTATTGCCGCATGCTGATTCCAATAAAATTATGGATCATATTATTTCTTTGACGCCAAGGACTTACAGCGAAGCAAGATTAATCGGCGAACACTATCGTCAAGGTAAACCCGTAATTATGAATCTAAGCGACATGGAAGAGACAGAGCGTAAGCGATTAGTGGACTTTGCATCGGGTCTAGTTTTTGGTCACCATGGCAGTATTGAACGAGTAACGCCCAAGGTCTTTTTACTTACACCGCCAAATGTTTCAGTAAGTGTGGAAGATAAGAATTCAGCTGCACAGGCTAGTTTTTTTAATCAAAGCTAATTCGCCTTCAGTGTTGTTATGGGATTGATACTCACCTTAATCTATTGGTTCTTGAACATTTTTTTGTTTGCACTAATTGCACGTTTGATTTTGGATTATGTTCGAATGTTCAAGCCTGATTGGCGACCAAAAGGTGCAGTTTTAGCAGCTGCTGAAATAGTTTATTCATTAACTGACAAACCATTAGCCTTCACAAGACAATTTGTCCCACCCTTACAATTGGGAGGAATTGCTTTGGATCTATCTTTTATAGTTGTCTTTTTTGTGGTGCAATTATTAATTAGATTAGTGGTAATTCTTTAAGTACTTTTTGCTAGCTTCAATCCAAGTCCCAACTCGTTTGTTACTAGTTTCTTATCTGCAACTTGATTCATTTTGGTAGCTAGAACCTCAGCGCTAATTTCATTTTGAGCAGAATTAATAGCATCGGCTAACTCTTTTGGAGCACTCCAAGTAACAATGATTCGATCACTAACGTCAAGACCTATCCGCTTTCGCTCTTCTTGAATTGCTCGAATAGCTTCTCGAATTAAACCTAGTCTTACTAGCTCTGGAGTCAGTTCAAGATCTAATGCCAAACTTTCGCCATTATGAGATGAAACTGACCAACCAGTTCTTGGTGTTTCTGTAATTACTAAATCATCAATGTCAATTGGGAAAATTTTAGAAGTTCCTGAAACCTCAACAGCCAAATCATAGTTATTGCTTGATCTCAATTGTTTGACCATGGCAACAGCATCTGCTGAAGAAATTTGTTTGGCAATTGATTGTACGTCCGCGCCATACTTTGTTCCCAGTGTTCTGAAATTTGCTTTAATAGAAATATCTACTAAACCCTTACCCGCAACATGAATCCCATCAAGCTGAAGAATATTCAGTTCCTCAGAAATATGAGTTCGAATTTCCTCTGAGATTAACTCCCATCCAGATGCTGAAACCAAGGCTCGAGAGAGGGGTTGCCTAATCTTTACACCCGATTCTGCACGTGCCGCCCTACCGAGCTCGACCAGCCTACGAGAAAGTGAGACTGATGCAGAAAGTTTTTCATCTATTAATTTAGCTGATGAATTAGGAAAGTCTGCAAGGTGAACTGACTCAGTTTGATCATCCTCAGCAATTCGAATTAAAGTTTGCCAGACATACTCAGAGATGAAGGGAACCATTGGGGCCAACAGAAGAGTCAAATTCTTCAAACAAAAATATAGTGTATTTAAAGCACTCTCATCGCCATCCCAAAATCTGCGTCTAGATCTACGCACATACCAGTTTGATAGATCATCAATAAATGTAGCAATTAATGCACCTGCCGTTTGAGAATCAAAATTTTCTAAAGCAACGTCAACATCTCTAGTTAATTTGTTTAGCTCGGAAATTATCCATCTATCCATCAATGTCTGATCACTAGATAGCGCTGAAACAACAAAATTTGAGGCATTTGCATAAAGTGTGAAGAATGAAATTGTGTTCCAGTAAGTCAAAAGTGTTTTTCTTACAACATCCGTAATTGCATCATGGCCAACTCGCCTTGCACTCCATGGTGAACCTGCAGCCAACATGTACCAACGCACTGCATCAGCTCCATGTTGATCCATTAAGGGTACGGGCTCTAAAACATTTCCAAGATGCTTACTCATTTTCCTGCCATCTTTATCCAAAATATGTCCAAGGCATAGAACCGTTTTGTAAGATGACTTATCAAATACCACAGTCCCAATGGTCATTAAGGTGTAAAACCAACCTCTAGTCTGATCAATGGCCTCACAAATAAAGTCGGCAGGATATGCCGATTTGAATTGATCTTGGGAGCCTTTTTTGTGTGGGTATCCCCATTGCGCAAATGGCATGGCGCCTGAGTCATACCAACAATCAATTACCTCAGAAACTCTGCTCATGGTCGCTGAACATTCACTGCACTTAAACTTTATATCGTCAACAAATGGTCGATGAGGATCTAAATCACTCAATTCTTGGCCAGATAACGCACCCAATTCAGAGAGAGAGCCAATACAAATCTCATGATTATTATCGCATTGCCAAATTGGCAAGGGGGTTCCCCAATACCTATTTCGAGAGACTGCCCAATCAATATTATTATCTAACCAATCACCGAATCGACCAGTTTTTATGGTCTCTGGATGCCAATCAGTTTTTGAGTTCTCTCTCAGTAACTCTTGTTTAATTGCGGTAGTTTTAACATACCAAGAGGGCTGAGCGTAGTACATCAGTGCAGTGTGGCAACGCCAGCAGTGAGGGTAAGAGTGCTCAAATTGCGAACTCTTAAACATCAACCCACGGGACTTAAGATCCTTAATCAAATCTTTGTCTGCGTCCTTAAAAAATTTTCCACCCACTAGCTCAATTTGATTTTGAAAGTGGCCATCTGCGTTTATGGGATTTACAACCAACAGGCCGTACCGGCGACATACCTCTAAGTCATCTGCACCAAATGCGGGTGCCAGATGAACTAATCCAGTGCCGTCTTCGGTTGTTACATAATCGGCAAGAACTACAAAGTGAGCATTTTCAATTTCAATAAGTTCAAATGGTCGTTGATACTTTGTATTTTCTAGCTCTGTTCCGTTAAAGGTAGCAATAACTTTTCGGTCCTCGCCTAGAACTGATGCGAGATCAGAAGCCACGACTAATCTCTCAATTTTGTCCTCGTTTGTTATCTCAATAACCTGGTACTCAACTTTTGGATTAACAGCAACAGCAGTATTAGATACTAAGGTCCAGGGAGTCGTAGTCCAAATTAATAAGCTAGCATTTAATTCTGCTAACTTTCCAGATAATGCAGGTAGGCGCACATAAACTGATGGATCTTTAATAGTTTCATACCCTTGTGCTAATTCGTGATCGGATAAGCCAGTACCGCACCTTGGACAATATGGCGCCACGCGGTGATCCTGGACTAACAAACCTTTTTTCCAGATTTGTTGCAATGACCACCAAACGCTTTCAATATATTCTGGTGACATAGTCCAATATGCATCTTCAAAGTCAACCCAAAAACCCATGCGTCTTGTCATTTCGGTAAACTCGCCGACATGGCGCTGAACCGATTCTTTACATTTTTGATTAAAAGCCGCTACACCATATTTTTCAATATCTGATTTACCAGAGAATCCCAATTCTTTTTCCACTGCAATTTCAACTGGTAAACCGTGGCAATCCCAACCCGCCTTTCGAATTACTTGTTTGCCCTTCATGGTCTGAAAGCGTGGAAATAAATCTTTAAAAACTCTTGCTTCAATGTGATGAGTACCAGGCTTGCCATTTGCAGTTGGTGGACCTTCGTAAAAACTCCAACGTTTTGCACCATTTCGATTCGCAACAGATTTTTCAAAAATTTGATTTTTTGACCAGAAATCTAAAATACCCTTTTCCATTGCAGGTAGATCGATTTGCGCAGGCAGACTATTAATTTCGCGCTTTAGGCTCATGCTCACCCTCCATTCTAACGCGGAGAATATGGTTTTTCAGAACTGCTTTTCATAGGCGGGGGTGGCGGTTGGTAATTACTTCACCCAAGCCATAATCTTTGCCCCTCCGGGGGGTATTGTGGCTATCAGTAAGTTATTTAAGAAGAGTGCAACAAAAGGCACAAAGTCAGGTATGAAGAAGAAAGCTAAGAGTTCAGTAAGAAAAGTAGCAAAGAAAGCACCGGCTAAGAAAGCCTCTGCAAATAAAACTGTAAAAAAGCCAGTAAAGAAAATTGCTAAGAAATCTGCCAACAGAGTAAAGCCACAGTTGGTAAAAAAACCACTTGGTAAAAAAGCTCCAGGAAAGCCATTTCCAGCAAAACTACAAACATCTACAACTGGTTCCTCGACCACTATTTCAGTTACTTCTACAATTCCAAATGCCAACGCTTTACCAGTTGTTGAAGAGCGCAGATTAGTAATGTTGCCACCACCAAAGCCAGTTATTAAGTCTAAAAAATCGGCCGCACTTAAACCCATTAAGTCTGCACCAGCCCCACTTGTAGTTCAGTCTGAGGAGATCGCTTGGAATGCAACTGAATTAAAAAACATGAAGGCCGAGTTATCAAAAGATTTGGTTAGATTGCGGAAGGAATTAGAAATAGCTGAGGCCGAAATGGAAGACTTGGTTGAAGCTGCAGGTGTTGGTGCCGGAGATGACCAGGCGGATGCCGGAGCAAAAACTTTTGAACGAGAACATGAGATGTCTTTAGTTTATAACGCTAGAGATATGGTAGAGCAAACCGAAAGAGCGCTAGAGAGAATTACCAACAAAAGTTATGGAAAGTGTGAGGAGTGCGGAAACTTTATTGGGAAGGCAAGATTACAAGTCTTTCCAAGGGCAACGCTTTGTATGGTATGCAAACAAAAAGAGGAACGACGCTGAACTTAATTCAGCGTAAGTGGTTAGCTGCAACGGCACTAACCATTTTTGTTCTGGACTACTCCACAAAAGAGATTGCGCTAAATGTTTTAGCAGATGGCCCGATAAAGGTATTAGGCACTTTTTTGCAATTAAAACTTGCATTTAACTCTGGCGCTGCCTTCAGCTTAGCTTCGAATGCGACAATATTCTTGTCCGTTTTTGCCATGATTGTTGCAGCTGCGATTTTTTACTACGGAAGAAAAGTAACCTCTACCAAGTGGGCAATTGCCTTAGGTCTAGCTTTGGGCGGGATATTCGGCAACCTTTCTGATCGAATATTTCGAACCCCAGGTGGTCTAAAAGGTGAAGTTATTGATTGGATACAACTTCCAAATTGGCCAATATTTAATGTTGCAGATATATCAGTAGTCAGTGCTGCGCTAGTAATTTCATACTTGAGTTGGAAAAACATACCCTTTACCAAGGACAAGGACCTCTAGTGAGTGATCGAGAGGTAAGAAATCTTTCGATTCCTGAGGGTCTTAACCAAGAGCGAATAGACGTTGCAATCTCGAGGTTGCTTGGCCTTTCACGAAATGTAGTTGTGGGATTAATTGAAGCTGGTGAGATTTTTAAATCGGGGGAGCCAGTTGGTAAATCAGACAGAGTTGTCACAGGTGAATTAATTGAAGTAAAACTTCCAGAATTAAAGAGTGAACCAAAACTGGTTGCAACACCAATTGATGGTTTAAAAGTAATTTATGATGATGAATTTCTCATAGTCATTGATAAACCAGTAGGAATTGCAGCGCACCCAAGCCCTGGATGGCAAGGCCCAACAGTGGTAGGTGCAATTTTCGCTGCGGGTTATCAACTAGCAACATCTGGTTCAGCTGAACGGCAAGGCGTTGTTCACCGGTTAGATGTGGGAACATCTGGGTTGATGGTTGTAGCAAAAAATGAAACCGCGTATTCGAGTTTGAAGGATCAATTTAGAAATAGGAGTGTCGCTAAGATTTACCATGCATTAGTTCAAGGGCACATGGATCCAACTGTTGGGACAATTGATGCTCCTATCGATAGGCACCCTCGCGAAGATTATCGGTTTGCTGTTGTTGCAAATGGAAAACCAAGTATTACTCACTACAAAACCTTAGAAGTATTTCCGGCTGTGACATTGCTAGAAATTGAATTAGAGACTGGTCGAACGCATCAGATAAGGGTTCATTTTTCGGCATTGCATCATCCATTAGTTGGAGATTTAACTTATGGCTCAGACCCAGTTTTAGCTGAAAAATTAAAGGTGTCCAGGCCGTGGCTACATGCTATGCACCTTTCCTTTACTCACCCAGGCAGTGGGCAGCACATATCCTTTTCATGCGATTACCCTGAGGATCTGACACGCTCACTTACCCTACTTTCGGATATTGCCCGCTAGAAATATGGGTCAGTAGTAATCTCACCACCGATGTCTAACTCACCTAAAAACTCCAGCAACTCAGAGAATTTTGTGCACCTTCATGTGCATACTGAATATTCAATGTTAGATGGTGCTGCAAAAATAACAGAATTAGTTGAAGAAGTTGCAAAGCAGGGTATGCCCGCTATCGCGATGACAGATCACGGAAATGTATTCGGGGCTTTTGAGTTTTATAAATCTGCAAAATCAGCAAATGTTAAGCCAATCATTGGAATTGAAGCCTATGTTGCCCCCGAATCAAGATTTGATAAGCGTAGAGTCAAATGGGCAGATGGCGGAGAGGATGATGTTTCGGCTCGTGGTGCTTACACCCACATGACATTGCTTGCTCAGAACAATCGAGGATTATCTAACCTATTTAAACTTTCTTCATTAGCGTCTCTTGAAGGTTTTTATTACAAACCACGCATTGATCGAGAATTACTCTCAAGGTATTCAGCAGGAATAATTGGTACAACTGGATGCGCCGGTGGCGAGATTCAAACTCGATTAAGAATGGGAGCTTACGAAGAGGCAAAAAAAGCCGCCAGTGATATGAAAGATATTTTTGGACCTGAAAATTATTTCCTTGAGCTAATGGACCACTCAATTGATATTGAGAAGAGAGTATTTACTGACTTACTAAGACTGGGAAAAGATTTAAATTTACCGCCATTAGCCACAAACGACTTACACTATACATTTCATAATGATGCCGCCGCTCACGAAGTGCTTTTATGTATCCAGTCTGGTTCCACGTTAGCAGATCCAAAGCGGTTCAAGTTTGAAAATTCTGAGTTTTATCTCAAGACAGCATCTCAGATGCGAACACTCTTCAAAGATCTGCCAGAATCTTGCGATAACACCTTAATTATTGCCGAACGTTGCGAGATTTCTATGCGCGAGGGTGAGAACCTATTACCTAGATTTGAAGTTCCTGCAGGTGAAACCGAAGATAGTTGGTTGGTGAAAGTTGCAAACAAAGGTTTAGCTCAAAAATTAAATGGCAATGTACCCAATGAATACCAAGAACGCTTAAATTTTGAGTTAGATGTAATGATTAAAATGGGGTTTCCAGGATACTTTTTAGTTGTGTCAGATTTGTGCTCGCATGCGAGAAAAGTTGGAATTAGGGTTGGACCAGGTCGCGGCTCAGCCGCTGGTTCTTTAGTTTCTTACGCCTTAGGTATTACTGGCTTAGATCCAATTAAATTTGGACTGTTATTTGAAAGATTCCTTAATCCTGAGCGTATTTCTATGCCTGATATCGATTTGGATTTTGATGAGCGAAGAAGATCAGAAATGATCCAATATGCAACAACAAAGTATGGTGATGATCGAGTTGCACAAATTATTACCTACGGAACTATTAAATCTAAGCAAGCAATCAAAGATTCAACCAGGGTATTGGGCTATCCATATGCTCTTGGAGAAAGACTTACTAAATCATTGCCACCCTCTGTAATGGGAAAGGATATATCTCTAAGTGGTATCTTTGATGTTGAAGATGACCGATATTCAGAGGCTTCTGAATTTAGAAATCTATATACAAGTGATGTTGATTCAAAGAAAATTGTTGATACTGCACGAGGAATTGAGGGATTAAAGCGTCAGTGGGGAGTTCATGCGGCTGGTGTAATTTTAAGTAAAGAACCATTATTAGATGTTATTCCTATTCATCGCAGAGAGGCCGATGGCGCTGTAATTACTCAGTTTGATATGGGAGCATGTGAGGCAATTGGTCTTTTAAAAATGGACTTCCTGGGCCTGAGGAACTTATCTGTTCTTGATGATTGTTTGGTGAACATAGAGAAGAATTTGGGTAAGAAAGTTGTACTTGAAGAATTGCCCTTGAAAGATACGAAAACTTTTGAATTGCTTTCGAGGGGAGATACTTTAGGAGTTTTTCAGTTAGACAGTGCGCCAATTAGAGCCCTTTTGCGCTCTATGGCACCAGATAGTTTTGAGGATATTTCTGCCGTGATTGCACTTTATCGACCAGGCCCAATGGGTGAAGACTCACATAATAAATATGCTGATTACAAGAATCGTCGTAAAGCTCCGGTTGCCATCCATGCTGAACTAGAGGAGCCATTAAATGAAATTTTGAAAGATACTTATGGATTAATTGTTTATCAGGAGCAGGTATTAGCCATCGCTCGAAAAGTTGCTGGGTTTACTCTTGGTAGAGCGGATTTATTGCGAAAGGCGATGGGAAAAAAGAACAAAGAAATTCTTGATAAAGAGCTCGTCCATTTTGAACAAGGCATGAAGTCAAATGGATTCTCGGAAGACGCAATAGAAAAACTTTGGCAAACACTGATTCCGTTCTCTGATTATGCTTTTAATCGAGCTCACAGTGCAGGATATGGATTGCTATCTTTTTGGACTGCTTATTTGAAAGCAAATTTTCCAGCGGAATACATGGCTGCCCTACTAACTAGCGTTAGAGATGATAAAGATAAGAGTGCTCTATATTTGAACGAATGTAGGCGTATGGGAATCCAGGTTTTACCTCCTGATGTAAACGAGTCAGACTCCGAATACACCCCTATAGGTGAAGACATCCGATTTGGACTTACTGCAATTAGAAATGTTGGGGAAAATGTTGTCTCATCAATAATAAAAAATAGAAATGATAAGGGTAGGTATCTAAATTTTGGTGATTTTTTATCGAAAGTGGATTCAATTGTTTGCAATAAGAAAAGTATTGAGTCGCTAGTCAAAGCTGGTGCATTTGACTCTTTAGGGCACGCACGCAGAGGATTGATGATGGTTTATCCAGAGGCCTTAGATGCAATTTCTGAAACCAAGCGAGCTGAATCAATCGGACAATTTGATCTTTTTGGTGGCACCGCTACCACTACCTCGGTTAGTGGCGTAGAGCTTGATATTCCAAATACTGAGTGGGACAAAATGGTTTTGCTTGGCTATGAAAGGGAAATGCTTGGATTATATGTTTCAGACCATCCACTACTTGGGGTTGAACATGTCTTAAAAAGTGTATCTGACTTTACGATCAGTCAAATTTCTGAAGTTGGGCATGATCAAGTAATTACAATTTGCGGATTGATAACTCAAATTCAACGAAAGGTATCAAAGCAAGGAGCACCCTGGGCAATAGTTACGGTCGAGGATCTAGAAGGTGCTATTGATGTACTGTTTTTCTCAAATTCTTATTCAACTCACGGCGTTAATTTAGTAGAAGATCGGATTGTTGCAATTAGGGGAAGGGTAGATAAAAGAGAGGAACAACCAAGAGTTTCAGCATTGGATTTAAGCATTCCGGATTTGAATATTGTGCCAACTGGTCCTTTAGTAATTTCAATGGAAATGGCGCGATGTACCCCACCAGTTATTGATCGAGTAAAGGAAATTCTGCGTTCACATCCAGGGGGAAGGGAAGTTCACTTGAGATTGGCAGATGGGGCTAAAAGTACTGTATTAAAATTAGACGAGGCTTTGAAAGTTACTTCCTCACCAAGTCTTAGTGCTGATTTAAAAACGGTGCTCGGTCCAGATTGCCTAGTGGGTTGAGCTAATTCTTTAATCAGGATTATATTCATTAAAGTTGCTACAACAAGATTTTAAGCGGGATTTGCTAGATATTTTAAAGAAATTTGCCAGTTACGCTGTCATAAATAATAGTTACAAAGCGTTGGGCTACTAAGGCACAATAAGCACATGAATAAGACACTGATGTCCCTTAACGAATTTAGGCAGTTTGCGGCAACTCATAACGTTATACCTGTTGCACGAAAACTCTTCGGTTCGAAAGAGACTCCACTTTCAATTTATAGCAAACTAGCAAACCGCAGAGCTGGGACATTTCTTCTTGAATCAGCTGAAGCAGGAATTTGGGCACGGTACTCTTTTATTGGCGTAAATAGCGAAGCGACCTTAACTGAATCCAACGGGCTGGCAGACTGGCGAGGAGTGATGCCGGCTGGTGCTCCCTTTGGTATTGATCCACTATCAGCACTAAGAGTTTCTACACTGCATCTTCGCTCACCAAAGTTAAGTGATTTACCACCATTAACTGGTGGATTAGTTGGTTACTTAGGGTATGAAATAGTTAGGCGCCTAGAAAAATTACCAACTCACACCAAAGAAGATATTGATATTCCAGAAATTGCAATGATGCTTACCTCAGATCTAGCTGTGTATGATCATCAGGAAGAAGTAGTAACCTTAATCGCAAATGCAATTAATTGGGACGGCAGTAATGAGCGAATTGATGAAGCATATGAAAATGCAATGAATCGTTTAGATAAGATGGAAAGAGATTTAGCAGAAAAAGAGTCACCAAACTTTCTACCAATTCCAGGGCGAATAGACCCTATTTATTCCAGGAATACCAAAGATAGCGAGTACATATCAAAAGTTGAATTAATTAAGGAAGAAATAAGATCAGGGGAAGCTTTTCAGGTAGTTTTATCGCAAAGATTTTCGATGCCAGTTGAATCAGATCCTTTTGATTTATATCGAGTGCTTAGGGATCAAAATCCAAGCCCATATATGTATTTATTTAAGTTTGAAGATGGCCTATCTGTCGTTGGATCAAGCCCTGAAGCGCTAGTTAAAGTTACTTTAGATAAGGTAATGATTCACCCGATTGCAGGCACTAGAGCAAGAAGTAGTGATGAAAAAATAGATGAGGATAGAGCTAAAGAATTGCTATCTGATCCAAAAGAACGGGCAGAGCACCTCATGTTAGTAGATTTAGGTAGAAATGATTTAGGAAGAGTATGCCAGCCTGGTTCAGTTGAGGTAACTGAGTTCATGCAGATAGAGAAGTATTCTCATGTAATGCATATTGTTTCGACGGTAATTGGTAAGTTGATTTCAAACAAGAAACCAATTGATGCATTATTTGCAGTTTTTCCAGCTGGTACACTTTCTGGTGCACCCAAACCACGAGCAATGGAAATAATTGAAGAAAATGAAGTTAACAGACGTGGCATCTATGGTGGAACAATTGGCTATCTAGATTTCACAGGGAACATTGATACTTGTATTGCTATCCGTACTGCTGTTATAAAAGATAATGTGGCATATGTGCAGGCGGGGGCAGGAATTGTTGCTGATTCAAATCCTAAAACCGAGAACCAAGAGTGTATAAATAAAGCAGCAGCTGTCTTAGGTGCAATTGCAACCTCTAATAGAATGATATCTACTAAATGAAATCATCATTAGTAGGAGTTTTTTTTCTCATTATTTTCGCTATTTACTTGATAATCAAGTTAAGTAAGCGCTCTAGCTCTCAACGATATGATCCAAAAGCTAAAAACACTTGGAATCTACTTTCTGAGGGAAAGGATCCAACTGATGGAAAGTAATAGTGCTCTAAGTGAAATCATTGAAGGTGTTCTAGCAGATGTTAATAATAGACTGGTTCCAATATCAATCTTAGAAAAACAGTTAGACCAAGCACCTGTCTTGCGAGATGCTTATTCGGCACTGAACAAGAAAGAACTTAGTTTAATCGCAGAGGTGAAGCGTTCATCACCCAGCAAGGGCGCGCTTGCAACTATTTCTAATCCGGTTGAGTTAGCTAACTCCTATCAGGCCGGTGGAGCTGAGATCATAAGTATTTTGACTGAAGAACGAAGGTTTAAGGGGAGTATTTCAGATCTTGTTTCAGTAAAAAGTGCCGTGAGTATTCCAGTTCTACGAAAAGATTTTATTGTCACCGAATTCCAAGTTTATGAATCTAGAATTATTGGTAGTGATTTAATGCTACTTATAGTCGCTGGCTTATCAAAGTCTAAATTAAGGGATTACTTTCAGTTGGCTACTGGCCTTGGAATGCAGGTCTTAGTAGAAGTTCATGATATGTCGGAAGTGGAGTCGGCCCTAGAGATTGACAGCAAAATAATTGGCGTAAATTGCAGAAATCTTAAAACTTTAGAGATTGATAAAACTGTCTTTGATTTGATTCTGCCAAGGTTGCCAGAGAATGTGCTTAAAGTTGCTGAATCAGGGATCTCGACTAGAGATGAGGTGGAGAAAATTGAATCACTTGGAGCTAATGCCATTTTGGTGGGTGAGACTCTCGTTAAGTCAGGTAATCCAGTTCATACGATAAAAGAACTACTCAATCGCTAGATTTCCAATAAACTTCACTAATGGCAAAAGATAAAATTCAGGATTTCGAATCAATGGTTTTGGGACACTTTGGTCCCTATGGTGGGCGCTTTGTGCCAGAGGCGCTAATTGCTGCATTAGATGAATTAGCCGAAGCTCATAGCCAGGCTCAGTCCGATCCTAAGTTTCATGCTGAACTAAATCAATTACATAAAACCTATTCAGGTAGGCCAAGTATTTTGACTGATGCAAAGAGATTTTCGCAGTATGCCGGGGGAGCGAGAGTTTTATTAAAGCGCGAAGATTTAAATCACACTGGCAGTCACAAAATAAATAACGTATTGGGTCAATCTTTATTAACAAAGCGAATGGGAAAGAAAAGAATTATTGCAGAAACAGGTGCTGGCCAACATGGAGTTGCCTCAGCTACCGCTGCTGCTTTATTTGGATTGGAATGTGTTGTTTACATGGGGGAAGCCGATACCAAACGCCAAGCATTAAATGTGGCAAGAATGAAGTTACTAGGAGCTGAGGTTGTCCCAGTCACTCAAGGATCGAAGACTCTCAAAGATGCTATAAATGAAGCAATGCGTGACTGGGTTACTAATGTTGAGACTACACATTATCTCCTTGGGACCGTGGCCGGACCCCACCCATTTCCAACTGTGGTTAGAGATTTTCAAAGAATTATTGGTGTAGAGGCTAAAGAACAGGTATTGGAATTAACTGGAAAGCTTCCAGATGCAGTACTTGCATGTGTCGGTGGCGGATCAAATGCAATTGGTATTTTCCATCCATTTATTGAAGATAAGTCTGTGAGATTGATTGGATTAGAGGCGGGCGGAAAAGGAATTGAGACTGGATTACATGCTGCAACAATTTCAGGAGGTTCTCCCGGCGTGCTACATGGCACCCGTTCATATGTATTACAAGACAAGAATGGCCAGACTGTTGAATCACATTCAATTTCTGCCGGACTTGATTATCCTGGAGTTGGACCTGAACACGCCTATCTAAATGATTTAGGTCGAGCAGAGTATCGGCCTATAACTGATGATCAAGCAATGTATGCATTCTCTTTGCTTTGTAAATCAGAAGGAATAATTCCTGCGATAGAGACTGCACATGCACTTGCGGGCGCGCTAGAAATTGGAAATGAACTAGGTAAAGAAGCAACTTTGTTGATAAATCTTTCAGGCAGGGGCGATAAAGATGTTCAAACCGCAGCAGATTATTTTGGATTACCGCTTTAATGTCTACCCCGCTTGAAAAACTCTTTACAAAAGCAAAAATAGAAAATCGTGCTCTGTTAATCGGGTATTTACCGGCAGGATTTCCTATTCAGAAAAAAGCTAAAAAAATTATTAAGGCAATGGTTTCCGGTGGTGTCGATGCGATTGAAATTGGATATCCATACTCTGATCCCGTGATGGATGGACCTGTAATTCAAGCTGCCTCGGATGAGGCAATCAAGAATGGAGCTGGCGCTGCTGAAGTTTTTGAGCTATTACAGACGAGTGTCGAGTTAGGCGTACCCTCGGTAGTAATGAGTTACTGGAGTCCGATAGAAAAATATGGAGCGACAGAATTTGCTCGTGAGGTTTCAAAGCGCGGTGGATCTGGTGTCATCACGCCGGATCTAACCTTTGAAGAGTCAGAAAAATGGAGGGCAGAGTCAACTCAAAATTCATTAAATCGAATTTATGTAGTTGCACCAAGTAGTACAAAAGATCGCTTGGCTAAAGTAGCTAATGAATGCACAGGATTTGTTTATGCTGCAAGTTTGATGGGCGTAACTGGTACAAGAAGTTTAGTCTCAGCAAATGCTAAGCAATTAGTCGAACGTGTCAGATCAGTTTCAAATACTCCTGTTGCAGTAGGATTAGGTGTTTCCAATAAGGAGCAGGCAAAAGAGGTTGCAGTTTTTGCTGATGGTGTAATTGTGGGATCTGCTTTTATTAAAGTTGTTCAAGAGTTTGGAGCTGGCCGGACTGGATTGAAGAAAGTAAAACAGCTGGCCGAATCACTATCAGAAGGGGTAAGAAGTGCAAGAAAAATTTAAAGTCGCACAACCTTGGTTAACCCTTCTTGCTCGCCTAACTCTTGGTGGTGTATTAATTGTTGCCGGTGCCTTAAAAGTCGGAAATCTGCAAAAATCTGCTATGGCAGTACGTGCCTATGAAATACTACCTATCTGGCTTGCGAATTTTTTCGGCTATGCCTTGCCTTGGGTTGAAATTGGCATTGGTGCGCTATTAATAATTGGAGTGGCTGTAAAAATTATGGGTTCGCTAGGCGCATTAATTATGTTTGGCTTCATAATTGCAATTGCCCAGGCATGGGCGCGCGGGTTAAGCATTGATTGCGGGTGCTTTGGCGGTGGAGGCACAATTGACCCGGAGGACACCAAATATTTATCCACAATCCTTAGGGACATTGGATTTCTTGCGCTTGGCGTTTTCTTATATTTCTACCCAAAGGGTAGATTTGCGCTAGATAAATAAGTTATACACCAAATAGGAGAGTAGAGATGGCAACAAGTAGTAGCGGCGACAAGGGAACACGAAATCTTGTAATAATAATGGTGGCATTTATTGTCGTTGTTGGTGTCATTTTTTCAATTATTAGCAACCGGACTAGTTCAAACTATTCAATCCCTGCCGCTGTCTCAGAGGCTGATGGTTATGGAATCGTTCTCAACCCTACGGCAACTCCTAAAATTGATGTTTATGTTGATTATCAATGTCCAGCCTGTCGTACCTTTGAAATTTTAAATGGTGGATATCTAAATGAGGTAATTGCCCAAAATAAGGCCAAGGTAGTTTTCCACCCAATGACATTTATTGGACCAGAATCAATTCTGGCAGCAAATGCTGCAGCATGCTCAGCTGATGAAAATAAGTTTATAGATATGAACCTAGCGCTTTTTCAAAATCAACCATCAGGTGAGAATACCGGCAGATGGACAAATGACTCTTTGATTGCAATTGGCAATGCAGTCGGTATTACTAGTAATACCTTTAATGAATGTGTGAATCAAGGCAAGTATGTTAAGTGGACTAGAAACATTACGGTTGAATCAGGAAAAGCTAATGTAAACAGCACGCCAACTGTATTAGTAAATGGTAAACCGCTGGATAGAGATACTGAGTACGGTGATCCAGTTAAGTTCAAAGCCGCTTTGGCTGCTGCTGGTGTTCAGTAGATAATTAATTTTAGAAGATTAACTTGATTCCAAGCCCAAGTTCTTCTGCACTTAGCATTGGACCGTTTACGGTTTATTACTATGCAATCTGCATAATTATTGGAATTGCGGTTGCAATATTTATTGGCAAAAGAAGATATGCAACAATGGGTGGCAATCCAGAGGATGTATTAGAGGCATCAATATGGGCAGTTCCTTTTGGAATTATTGGTGGCCGGATTTACCATGTGGTTTCTTCTCCTCAACAATATTTTGGCAAATCAGGAGAGCCATTAGATGCGTTTAAAATTTGGCAAGGTGGTTTAGGTATCTGGGGTGCGATATCACTTGGTGCCATAGGTGCTTACCTATATTTTCGAACTCACAGTACAACCCTTGAGTTTGCAAAATTTTTAGATGCGCTAGCCCCTGGGGTCGTTTTAGCACAAGCAATAGGGCGAATTGGAAATTGGTTTAATCAAGAGTTATTTGGAAAACCAACTGAGCAAATTTGGGGACTAGAAATACAGGTAAGCAAACGACCAAACGGATATGAACAATTTGAGACATTCCATCCTACTTTCCTATATGAACTAATCTGGTGTGTATTGGTAGCTTTCATTTTGGTAAAGACTCCTTGGTTTTTGAAGAGAGTTTCAAAGCAATCTGGAGATTTGTTTGCGATCTATGTTTTGGGATACACAATGGGAAGATTATGGATTGAAGCGATAAGAATTGATGATGCCAATCAGGTATTAGGCTTAAGAGTAAATATCTGGGTCTCGGCAGTGGTAATTGCGTTGGCTTATGCCTATTTAATTCGAAGTAATACTCAAAGCCGTAAAGGTGTTAAAAAGACTCCGTGAGATTTATCAGGTTAGGATAAGTGCATGGGTCTTAAAGAAGTTCAAATGCGAAATCTGGAACATCGCACCAATCGAACTGGGTGGTTAAGAGCTGCAGTATTGGGTTCAAATGATGGGTTGGTTTCTACCGCCAGTTTGATGATTGGTGTAGCAGCAGCAAATAAGAGTGACTTACTGATCACTGCAGGTTTAGCTGGAATTGCAGCTGGCGCAATGTCGATGGCAGTGGGTGAGTATGTATCAGTTAAATCTCAAACAGATATCGAGAAGACAGATCGAGAAATTGAGATCAGACAATTAAGTGATGACCCGGAGGGTGAGCTTGCCGAATTAATAAACATTTATATGAAGCGAGGTTTGTCTAAAGAATTAGCAACCTCAGTAGCGACCGCTCTCCATGAAAAAGATGCTTTAGAAGCTCATCTTAGAGATGAGTTGGGTCATTTTGATCACACACGAGCTCGCCCAGTGCAAGCCGGTATTGCCTCAGCCATTGCTTTTACCGCCGGAGGTGCAATCCCATTATTGGGTGCAATAATTGACACTGGAAATCGGGTTCCACTCATACTTGTTTTCTCATCAATCGGTTTGATTGTTGCAGGAGTGATAAGCGCACGCATCGCCTCATCATCAACTCTAAAAACAACTGCTCGAATTTTTGCTGGTGGCGCACTGGGTGTGACCATTACCGCAGGGATTGGTTGGCTGGTAGGGCTAACTGGAATTTAATCTGCCTGATAGAATTGGGCAGACGCTAACAAGTTGGGTCATTGTCGTCCCGACCCATGATCGGGAGTGGCCACTTAATTGAGTAGCAAATCTCTTTTTTCGACAACCCCAAATGCACTTGGGTTATACGATCCTGCTAACGAGCACGATGCCTGCGGTGTTGCCATGGTTGCAACTTTAAATAATTTACCCTCACATGAAATTGTTTCCCAGGGATTATCGGCACTTTGTAATTTAGAGCACCGGGGCGCCTCTGGTGCCGAGCCAGACAGTGGTGATGGTGCAGGAATTTTGATACAAATTCCAGATAAATTTTATAGATCGGTCGTAGGTTTTGAACTACCAAAGGCTTCTCGATATGCAACCGGAATTTTATTTATTAGTCAAGACGAGCCCGATTATGAAAACGAAATTTCAAGAGTTGCGTTAGAGGAAGGTTTAGAAATTTTAGGTTGGCGAGACCTACCCATTAATTCAACTCCTTTAGGCAAGACAGCGCTCTCTGTTATGCCTATTTTTAAACAGATTTTTATCGTTGGCAAAGAAAATGAAGCCGACATGGACCTGGAGCGAAAAGCTTATTGTTTGAGGAAGCGTATAGAACATAAGTTAAAAATATATATTCCATCATTATCAACTAGAACTATTGTTTACAAAGGAATGCTGACGACTGGTCAACTTGAAGTTTTTTTCCCTGATCTTTCTAACCCATTAGTTGAATCATCTCTAGCGCTCGTGCACTCTAGATTTTCCACTAACACATTCCCATCTTGGCCATTAGCTCATCCCTATAGATATATAGCTCATAATGGCGAGATTAATACCGTAAAAGGAAACCGGAACTGGATGCGAGCACGCGAGTCCTTACTAGAAAGTAAATTAATCCCAGGAGATTTACAAAGGCTATTCCCAATAGTTGATAACTCTGGAAGTGATTCTGCTTCATTTGATGAGGTATTGGAGCTTTTATATCTTGGCGGCAGATCTTTACCTCATGCCATATTGATGATGATTCCAGAGGCTTGGGAGAATCATTCAACAATGCCACAGAAATTAAAGGATTTTTATGCTTACCACTCGACCTTAATGGAGCCATGGGATGGTCCAGCGTGCGTGACCTTTACAGATGGCAAACAGGTTGGTGCTGTGCTAGATAGAAATGGATTGCGACCATCACGGTATTGGGTAACAAGTGATGGATTAGTTGTACTTTCTAGTGAGGTTGGAGTTTTAGATTTACCTCCAGAAAAAATTGTACGAAAAGGTCGACTGCAGCCAGGAAAAATGTTTTTGGTTGATATTGAAGAAGGCAGAATTATTGAAGATGATGAGATCAAAAAAACGCTGGCAGATTCTGCCCCCTATACAGATTGGCTACATGCTGGCTTCGTTAGATTAAGTGATTTGCCATCTAGAGAACATATTGTTTACCCGCACTCCTCTGTTGTCCGCAGACAAAGAGCATTTGGATACACAGAAGAAGAGATCAGAATCATTATTACACCAATGGCAAAGAATGGTTATGAACCGTTGGGCTCAATGGGAACAGATACGCCAATTGCCGCACTATCTGAAAAGCCAAGATTACTTTTTGATTATTTTGCGCAGTTATTTGCACAAGTTACTAATCCGCCTCTAGATGCCATTAGAGAAGAATTAGTTACGTCTCTGGGTAGTTCAATTGGCCCAGAACATAATCTTCTAGATCCAGGGGCAGCTTCCTGTCGACAAATATCATTGCAGTTTCCAGTAATAGATAATGATGAATTAGCAAAAATCATTCATGTTAATGCGGACGGTGATCAACCTGGTTTGGCTTCACATGTAGTTCGAGGCTTATTTAACATTGCCGGTGGTGGAAAATCTCTAGTAGCTAGAATTGAAGAAATTCGAAGGGAAGTATCAGAGGCGATCGAAGATGGGGCAAGAATAATTGTCTTATCAGATAGAGATGGTGATGCAGAAAATGCACCAATTCCATCTTTGCTTTTAACCTCAGCGGTACACCACCATTTGATTCGTGAGAAAAGTCGAAC
>VGAA01000002.1 GCA_016870895.1 Actinomycetota bacterium
GACTTATCTCGCGTTCGTCAACAAGTAATTCAATTGCTATCTGGTTACCAAGGTAAGGAAGCAGTTGCTGCTGGTGGTCCAGCTGAAGGGCAGCCTTCGACATCTTTGGTTTTGGATCAGTTTGGCAGAAACCTGACACAAGCAGCTCGTGAAGGAAAATTAGATCCGGTTATTGGGCGTGAAAAAGAAATTGAACGAGTAATGCAAATTTTGTCTCGCAGAACAAAGAACAATCCAGTTTTAATTGGCGAACCTGGTGTTGGTAAAACTGCGGTTGTTGAAGGCTTAGCACAAGCAATTGTTAAGGGAGACATTCCTGAAACTCTAAAAGATAAACAACTTTATTCACTTGATCTAGGAGCTTTAGTTGCCGGCTCTCGTTATCGCGGAGATTTTGAAGAGAGATTAAAAAAAGTATTGAAAGAGATTAGAACTCGTGGCGATATCATTTTGTTTATTGATGAAATTCATACCTTAGTCGGAGCTGGCGCAGCTGAAGGTGCGATTGATGCAGCTTCTATTTTGAAGCCAATGTTGGCTCGAGGTGAGTTACAGACTATTGGCGCCACTACACTTGATGAGTATCGTAAACACTTAGAAAAAGACGCAGCACTTGAGCGACGTTTTCAACCTATTCAAGTTGCTGAACCAACAGTTGCGCACACAATTGAAATTCTTAAAGGCCTTCGTGATCGATATGAAAGCCACCATAAAGTTTCAATTTCAGATGGTGCTTTAGTATCTGCGGCGACTTTGGCTGATCGTTATGTTTCAGATCGTCATCTGCCAGATAAAGCAATTGATTTAATTGATGAGGCTGGCTCACGTCTTCGAATCCGAAGAATGACAGTTCCACCTGAAATTCGTGAGTTCGATGAAAAAATTGCCGCAGCCCGTAAGGAAAAAGAGTCTGCAATTGATAGCCAAGATTTTGAGAAGGCAGCTTCTTTACGTGATAAAGAGAAGAACTTAATTACCGAAAAAGCTGAGCGCGAGAAAAATTGGAAAGCTGGCGATCTTGATGTTGTTGCCGAAGTTGATGAAGAATTAATTGCTGAAGTACTTTCAACTGCAACTGGAATTCCAGTCTTTAAGTTAACCGAAGCCGAGACAGCTCGTTTGCTTCGTATGGAAGAAGAGTTACATCGCCGCGTAATTGGTCAAGACCAAGCAATCAAAGCTTTATCGCAAGCAATTCGTCGAACCCGAGCAGGCCTTAAAGATCCTAAGCGTCCCGGTGGTTCATTTATATTTGCCGGTCCATCTGGAGTTGGTAAGACAGAGCTTTCAAGAACTCTTGCTCAATTCTTATTTGGTGATGCCGAAGCATTGATTCAACTTGATATGTCTGAGTACTCTGAGAAACACACCGCCTCTAGATTATTTGGTGCTCCTCCTGGATATGTTGGTTATGACGATGGCGGGCAGCTAACTGAGAAAGTACGCAGACGTCCATTCTCTGTTGTGTTATTTGATGAAATTGAAAAAGCGCACCCAGATATTTTCAATTCATTGCTACAAGTACTTGAAGATGGTCGATTAACAGATTCACAAGGTCGCGTGGTGGATTTCAAGAACACCATAATCATTATGACAACAAACCTTGGAACTAAAGATATTTCTAAATCTCTCTCACTTGGATTTGCTAATGTGACCGATGCGCAGGGAAGTTACGAGCGCATGAAAGCGAAAGTAGGGGATGAATTGAAAAATCACTTCCGTCCAGAATTTTTAAACCGTATTGATGACATTGTTGTGTTCCATCAGTTAACTGAGCAAGAAATTGTTCAAATTGTTGACCTTATGGTTGCTCAGTTGGATGAGCGCCTACGCAATAAGGATATGGGAATTGAGTTGACTCCAGCGGCAAAGGTTCTGCTGGCAAAACGTGGTTATGATCCAGTATTAGGTGCTCGTCCACTGCGCCGAACAATCCAGCGCGAACTAGAGGATGTGTTATCTGAAAAGATGCTATTTGGTGATTTAAAAGCTGGTGAAATAATTTTGGTAGATGTTTCAGATGATACTGATTCAGCATCATTTACCTTTAAAGGTGCAGCAAAATCTACTATGCCAGACACTCCTGGAGATTTAGCAGAAGCAACTAATTAATTTTTACCTTACTTATTGCCTGTTCAACCCTAGCTGCTTCTAATATTTCCATACCTGCAATTTTTAGATCACTTCCCATTGGAATGATTGCTCGTTTAAATCCTAATCTGGCAGCTTCTTGAATTCGCTGAGTAATACCAGTTACTTTTCTAATTTCTCCGGCCAATCCAACTTCACCAATTGCAACTAAATCAGCAGGTAAGGCTAGTCCTTTAGCAGCAGATGCAACCGAAAGTGCAACAGCCAGATCTGCCGATGGTTCATTAATTTTCATGCCACCAACTGTGGCAACATAAACATCTCGGCCAGAAATTTTTATACCGGCTCTTAGTTCTAGAACTGCAAGTGTCATAGCCGTTCGTGAATTATCCAATCCACTTGTCACTCTCCTGGAGTTTCCCCAATCTCTACCATCTGTATTAGCAATACTTACTAATGATTGAATCTCAGCCAATAATGCCCGCCTTCCCTCCAACGCTACGGTTACGCAGGTACCAGGGACAGGATCTGTATGGCGAGAGGTAAATAAACCAGTTGGATCTGGTAGGCCAACAATGCCGGAATCATTTAAATCAAAACAACCAACTTCATCTGAAGCACCAAATCTATTTTTGATGGCTCGAATTAATCTAAGCCTTGAATGGCGCTCTCCTTCAAAATTAAGTACAACATCTACCAAGTGTTCAAGTAAGCGAGGTCCAGCAATAGATCCATCTTTAGTCACATGCCCAACTAATACCAAAGTGATAGATCGTTCTTTTGCTATTCGAATTAAGGCCGCTGCAATTTCCCGAACTTGGGTAACCCCACCTGGTGCACCATCAACTGTTGAGCTTGAGATTGTTTGGATTGAATCAATAACCAAGAGCTCTGGTTTAACTGAATCAACATGAGCGATAATTGCGCCCAAATCTGATTCAGCTGCCAGCCACAAGTTTTTATCAATTGCATTAAGCCGCTCGGCTCGCAATCGCACTTGTGAGGCAGACTCTTCACCACTTATATAAAGTGAAAGAATTCCTTGCTTTGCTGTCTGGGCTGCAACAGTAAGTAATAAGGTTGATTTTCCTACCCCAGGTTCACCAGCAAGCAGTATTGCAGCTCCAGGAACTAAGCCACCGCCTAAAACTCTATCTAACTCACCGACACCACTTGATCTAGCTTGTGCACTTGCTAAATCAACATCACCTATTGGTCTAGCAGCTGTTGTTACATTTCCTGCAACTAGTGAAAGTTTTTTGGGTGCAGATATTTCTTCAACTGTTCCCCAGGCTTGGCATTCGCCACACCTACCAACCCATTTTGTCGCGCTCCAACCACACTCAACACATCTAAAGGGATCTTTTGCTGGTGCTTTTGCCATGGCAATAATCTAATGGCTGACACTGACTATCGTTGTTCTTGCACAGCCTTTGTCGCTGGGTGTATTACAAACAGTGGTAATTCGCGCTTTTTTTGAGCCTTTTTAGTAGCGGCAATTGCAGCCATTCGAGCGTCACATAATTTTTCTAGTTCATAGTAGGCAGCTTTGCCCATCATCGCAATTAACTCAACCTTATTTGATTGGTAAAGTGGAATTTTTCCAATGTGAGCCTCTGAGTTACTTGTGCAGTACCAATCTAAATCTTCTCCGCCTTCACCCCAAGCTAATCTCTCATACTCACCAATTACTACAACAGTAAATTTTTTGTTGCCAATCTCTCTTTCTTCCCATTGTCTACGCAATGGCAATTGCCAACAGACATCAGGCTTGGTTTCTAGTTGGTGAGTGCCCTCCTTTTTAGCTAAATGATGTAATGCACATCCAAATTTTCCGATAAAACTAGGCGCTTCGTAGCCAACACGATTTAGAAAAATACATGAGCCGTCAATTTTTTTAGTTTTTCGATCTTTATCTAATCCAATTTCACTTATATTTAATTTTTTATTTGATTTCGAATGAGCCCGATCATAAAATTGCCACTCAGATTTAGTTAATTTCTTAGCCGCCTTTAATACTCGCGCTTCATCCTCTTTTCCTGTGTAGTAGGCACCATCTGAGCAGCATCCATCATTTGGTTTATCAGCATCAATGCCACAGCAGCCATTTCCATAGATACATTGCCAATAAGAGGTTAACCAGGTTAAATCACATTTAAAAAATTCCTCAGAATTATCTGGGTTTAAAAATTCGACCCAATCACGCACAAAATTAGAGGCGAATTCGTTCTTAGATAATTTTGAGTTGGACTTCTTGGCAGATTTCATAGAGTCGCAGTTTAGGCTCAAGCAAGAGTAAAGACTAATTGGGTAGGCTTTAAGTATGAATCAGGCCGCAAATAAAAAGAGTATTGGCTTCATCGGTGCTGGCATTATGGGTACTTCCTTGATTAGGGGATTATTAAATTCTTCAATCAAAGCGCACCAAATTTATATAAGTGAAAAAAACCAAGAGCGAGCCGCAGAGGTCGCAAGCCAGTTCAACGTTGAGAATTTGAGCCTAAATCAAATAAGTCAAAAATGCGAAGTTATATTTCTCTCGGTTAAACCTCAGGACTTAGAAAATGTTCTTAACGAGATTAGTGGCAGTTTAAGAAATGATACCTTGTTGATTTCAATTGCTGCAGGAAAAACTATTAAATTTATTGAAGCTCTACTGAATTCAAAAAATCCTGTCGTTAGAGTGATGCCTAATACTCCTGCTCAAATTGGCAAAGGTGTTTCGGTAATTTCCGCTGGATCTTTCGCCACTAAAGCTGATTTAGATTTAACCAAAGAATTGCTATCCAGCACTGGCTTGGTGCTTGAGGTAGAAGAGTCGCAACAAGATGCAGTTACTGCAGTAAGTGGCTCAGGACCTGCATACTTTTTTAGTTTTGTAGAGTCAATGATTAAGTCTGGGATCAAACTAGGCTTAAGTGAAGAAATAGCAACAAAGTTGGCAATTGGCACAATTGTTGGTTCTGCAGCGATGCTGAAAGAGAGTGGAATCGATGCAGCAACTTTGAGAAAAAATGTAACTAGCCCAAATGGAACTACAGCAGCAGCACTAGAAGTGTTCTCAACAAAAAAGTTAGATGACATTATTAATGAAGCGATGATGGCTGCTAAAAAGAGGTCGCAGGAGTTGGCTTGAAAAAAGTTTTATTCCTAGCCTTAATTTTGCTCCTAGTTTTTCCAAATTCGTCATCCGCAGTCTCAATAAAAAGTACTAAAACACTATTTGAGCTTCCATATTTAACAAATGATCAGGTGAAGGATGTTTTGCTAAAAAATCAAAATATTTTCTTAGTTGGAACTACAGAATCAAGTAGCTCTACCTGGATACCTGGACAACTAAATGGATTAAGTGATGGGTTTATAACAAGTTATTCTGCAAGTGGTATACAAAATTGGAGTATAAGGTTAGGTTCTGAGGGTAATGAAATCGCAACGGCTTTAGCTGCCGATCAAGATGGCAGCATTTGGGTTGTTGGAGCAAGTAACACTTTTTCACCTCAAGCAGTACCGATAAATCCACCCAATGTTTTAAATCCAGATAATGTGCCAATTACACCAATACCTCAAACACCTACACCTATTAACAAAATTAAGATCTGGCAGGTTAGTAGTACTGGGGTAATAATCAATAGTTTTGAGTACAGCACAGATACGGTCGTACTACCCAATAAGATATTTGTAGCCAATGGCAATTTGGTGATATTTGGAAATATTTTTGATAAATCTTTAACTAAGGGGTTTTATCTTTCATCATCTAAAATAGGTGTTTTCTCTGGAATTACAAAAATAGGGAGCAAATTTACACAGATAAATTCAGCCATAATCAATAAAGATTTTAGTTTCACGGTGGTGGGCAGCAGTAGTGATCAAATCTTAAAAGCTAAGCCAATTGGTAAGGTGGATGCGATAACTTTAAGAATTTCAGATTTAGGGTTGGTGCAGCAAGTTGCAAGAGCAACATTAAAAAGTACAAGCAGGAGTTGGGACTCGATAGACTCTGGATTATTCCAAGGTGGCAGAGTTATCTATTCAAACAGGTCAGAGGCAGCAATCACTAAATTTTCGGCATTAAGTAAACCGGTATGGAATGTTCGCTACCTGAGTAGGTCCTCTGCTTTAGTGGCAGTAGGTAAAAACTCTTGGGCCTCATTTATTTCCACCGGCGTAATAAAGGGAATTCCTAAGTGGAAACCTAAAGTTGCAACGCCAGTAGTTTTAGAGTTTGGCAAAAAGGGAGAGATAATTTCTTCCTATACTTTATCTGCCCCAGCGGTCGCTATAGATACAGATGTAGAGAACGGGACAGTTTTAATCACCGACTCGGGTAAAAGTTTTGGTTTAGTATTGATTAACCAGTAAACTTATCGCATCAGGTAAAACTTTAAGGAGCAAAATGGGTTCAGTAATTAAGAAGCGCCGCAAGCGCATGGCAAAAAAGAAACATAAAAAACTACTTAAGAAAACTAGAATTCAACGACGCAACGCAAAATAATATCTAGGGTTTAAACATAGCAAGTTTTCCAGATACGCCAGCAATGGCGTATCTGGTTTTATTTACAGTTATCCACTCACTCTTTCCACCCTTTTGGATACTTCCTTTTGAAATCAAAGTGGTTAAGTTATTTGATTTATTTAAAGCACAAAGCCTTAGTTCACAACTAAATAAAATAGATTTCGAATCTATTGAAATAGGAGAGTTGGGAGTTCCATGAGAATTAGGTTGGATTGATTTGGGTGTTAATGAATCTAATTCTTGATACTTTAATGAATCAGGATTTGGGAATAATGCGCCACCAGCTGTAAACCAACCAACCTCGACTCCCTTTGTAGAGTTGTAAACCGCAACATCATAACCTGCCGCATAAACTCGATCACTTGGTAGATCTAAGTTTCTATACTCCCAGTCAAGTGAAGATGCACTGCTTCGGGTAGCGTATCTAATTTCACCTCTAGTCACATTTTTTTCTGCATCAAAACCTTTTACTGAATCATAAATAAGGTGTACCTGATCTCCTTGAACAGATGCTTTTAAATGAAAACCAACGTCACCTGTTGTTTTATTCTCGGTATCTTTCTCACCATCTACGATTTCATATATCCATTCGTTACTTTGCTTAACTGCTCCAAGTAGAATTCCTTGTGATTCATCTCGATAAAAAACTTGAACACCATCGTTTGTAACAGCGCAAGCATTAGAAATTGATACATCTGAAGCGCCTCGAACCCTAACTACTTCTTTGTAATCTTGTGCTCGCTCGCCATTTCCATCAACTATTTCATACTTCCACTTTTTGCCATCATATAAAGCGTATTTGAGATCTTTATTTGTTAAATCTGTATAAAAAATATGTAGTAAATCCTTTTTGTTTTCTCTAGAAGTACACATCGAAATATAGCCGGCAACGTTATTCTGGGTTCGGCCAAAATTTAGACCATTTCCATCAACTACTGAGATTACCCACTTGTTATTAAAGGTAGCCAACTTTAGATCGCCAGTTTTGCTATCGGTATATGCAATTACAGGTTTGCCTGCAAATATCGCTTGAGCTAAATATTTAGCATCTGCATTTTTGTCGATAATACTGCTTTTCCATGCAGCTTCAGGAATTACCTGATTAGTTTTTATAGCTACTGAAGAGCCACCACTATTAACTGCTGAAACAGAGAACACATACTTACTGCCATTTTTTAGGCCCGTTATAACTACTGGGCTTTCAGTTGCGGTAGTGATTTCCCCAGTTTGTGAGTTCTGGATAGTGTAATTATCAATTTGAGCAAACCTAAAATTTGGTGGCGGATCAAATTTAATAATTGCACTCTTATCGCTCACAAAAGCTTTAACATTTTGTGGTGAGTCTGGGACACCAGTAACTTTTCCGGCAGGAGGCTTCTGTCTTAAATCTTCAAAAATGCCCAAGACAATAGAGCCAGGCAAATGAAATACTTCGCCGGCATCTAAATTTGGTGTCATTACAGCATTTTCGCCAGCGTTTGTAAAAGTCTTTTCATCTAGGTGACTAACTGATGAGCCTCGTTCATAAACTGCCGGGGTATAAAGAAGAGGCTTCACACCATTATTGGCTTTAACACCATTCACGCCGGACCAATACAAAGTTGAGGTTATCGCTTTGCCAGCCTCTAATGAGGGTGATGGCATATCAACTAACCGTCTACCATCAGGAAGTTGAGCATATGCATCAAATGGTGTTGGTTGCAGAATTCGTCCTTCACCACTTGCCTGGTCGTAATAACTACCAGACATAAATCCAAGGCCATGCGCCATTTCATGCAGAATTACTGAGACAAGATCATAACTTCTGGGCGGGCAAATTCCATCAATACCAAAATACCAATTGGCAGTTGAAGCAATATCGATTTCTAATTCAACATCATTAGGATCTAAATCTCTACCAGCTAATGCATTTGCTAAAGCAGATGTGTAATAAAGAGTCTTATCGGGTGCACCATTGAAGTTTGCGAACACATTCTTAGCACTCGCTGAGGCCAAGACAGAATTATTTATCGGTTTGCTCCAAGTGATATTTACATTTATAGGAACGGATGAAACAAAGTTTTCAGCCCAAATATCAATGGCTGTTTGGACTGCCTGCCGGGCAATATCTGGAACATTATTGTAAATTGGTCGGAAATTACTTTTTTTCTCTAAGTTAGCTGAAAAAACTCGTGGAACTGATGTTGTGAAATGGCCTGAGTCAGAAGCATAAAGTGAAACCCAACCTGCTGGTACGACCTTTATCTGAAGGGATGTGGCATTTGATATTGGAAAAAAGTTAACTGAGAGCGCTATTACTATTGCAACGAGAAATGATTTGATGCGCATTAAGATAGATTAACATCCTATCCGTATAATCAGCGATACTTTCTACCTCATAACAAGAATCTAATCTGGGAGTTTGATGAAAAAAGTAACTATCTACTCAAGAACTGGCTGTCATTTGTGTGATATTGCGGTAGATAAGGTTAAGTCTGTCAACAATGAGATTAACTTCGATTTAGAAGTAAGGTTAATTGATAATTCGCAGGATCTAGAAAAAGAATATGGCGAGCAAGTTCCTGTAATCTTGATTGATAATAAAATTCATGACTATTGGCGGGTTGATTTAGATAGGTTTATAACTGCTTTAAAATCTTAATTTTTATTTAATATTTCATCGGCATCGATAATTCGATACGCATACCCTTGTTCTGCTAAAAATCTTTGACGATTCTGTGCAAAATCTTGGTCAATGGTGTCTCGGGCAACAAGTGAGTAAAACCGTGCACCCCTACCATCTGCTTTGGGTCTGAGTATTCGACCAAGCCGCTGAGCTTCTTCTTGTCTGGACCCAAAGGTTCCAGATACTTGAATAGCAATTGTTGCCTCAGGTAGGTCTATTGAAAAGTTAGCAACTTTCGACACAACTAAGCATTTAATTTCACCACTTCTAAACATTGCAAATAAACGCTCACGCTCTTTTATTGGCGTCTCACCCTTAATTACTGGTACTCCTAAATCTACTGAAAGCTGATCTAATTGCTCCAGGTATTGTCCAATCACTAAAACTTGATCATTTGCATGTTGTTTAGCAAGAGCAATTGCAACATCTTTTTTAGTTTGGGAGGTGGCACAAAATCGATATCGGTCTTCTTGTTCAGCGGTTGCGTAATTTAGTCGTTCGGCATCAGTGAGTGTAATTCTTACCTCAACGCAATCAGCTGGCGCAATGTAACCTTGAGCTTCTATCTCTTTCCATGGAACATCAAATCTTTTTGGCCCAATCAGTGAGAAGACTTCTCCCTCCATACCATCTTCTCTAACTAAAGTGGCAGTTAGTCCTAACCTACGCCGAGATTGAATATCAGCAGTAAATCTAAATATCGGTGCAGGAAGCAAGTGCACTTCATCATAAATTATTAATCCCCAATCAATTGCGTCAAATAAATCTAGGTGAGCATAAACTCCCTTTTTGCGCGTGGTCATTACTTGATAAGTTGCAATTGTTACTGGCCTAATCTCTTTTTTAGCACCGCTATATTCACCAATATCATCTGGGTTTAAATCGGTGCGCTTAATCAACTCCTCACGCCATTGTCTGGCTGCCACGGTATTTGTCACCAAAATTAAGGTAGTTGCCTTGGCATGTGCCATAGCGGCTACGCCAACGATGGTTTTGCCAGCACCACATGGCAACACAACTACACCAGATCCACCATGCCAAAAACCTTCAGCTGCTAACTCTTGGTACTTTCGTATTTGCCAACCATCTTGCTTTAATGAGATCTCATGGTGCTCGCCATCAACATAACCGGCAAAATCCTCTGCTGGCCAACCTAATTTAAGTAATGCTTGCTTTAAAAAACCTCGTTGGCCTGGGTGAACTACAATCGTTTCATCATCTAACTGAGATCCAAGCATCGGTGCAACTTTTTTGCCCCTAGTTACCTCTTTTAATACCGCTGGATCATTTGAAACCAGGATTAATCCATGGACTGGATGCGCTTCCAAACGTAATCGACCATATCTAGACATGGTCTCAGCTATATCAACTAAGAGTGAGTGGGGAACGGCATATCTAGAGTATTTAAGAAGCACATCAATTACCTGTTCGGCATCATGGCCGGCCGCTCTTGAATTCCATAAGCCAAGCGGGGTTAGCCGATAGGTATGAATATGCTCTGGTGATTTTTCTAATTCGGCAAAGGATGCGATAGCCCTGCGGCACTCATCGGATAATACGTGATCAATATCTAATAAAAGAGTTTTATCACTTTGGACAATTAATGGTCCATCACTCATTTCAACAGCTCATTAATAAAGGCGGTGGTTAACTTAATTCTTGGCTCAATTGTAGAAATCTTTATAGATTCATTTGGTGCATGCGCACCTGTACCTATCGCACCTAAACCATCCAATACTTTTGCTCCAGCTTCGGCTGCAATATTTCCATCACTTGCTCCACCAACACTTGCGCAACCAATTGGGGGTAAGCCTAGGGCGCTAGCAACTTTTTCAAATTTTTCATAAAGTTCTTTTGTACTAGATTCTTCAAGTGGTTTTCGATTAATTCCACCACTAACTTCGACAGTGGCAATATCACTACTTAGTGATCTAATAGAGCTATCTATTCTGTTTAATTCATCTAAGGTAAAGGATCTAACATCAACATCTAATTTAGCTAAAGCGGGCACGGTATTGGTAGTAGTACCAGATTGCATAACTGTTGGTACGGCGGTTGTGCCAAATTTTGGATTCTCTAGCGCAGCAATTTGCATAACAAGTTTAGCTAATTCGGTTGTGGCATTAATTCCCTTTTCCGGCTCTAAACCAGCATGCGATGCTTTGCCAGTAACTGTGATTTGATACATCGCAGTACCTTTACGCCCAGTTTTTACCTTGCCATCTACGGATGCTTCAAAAACTAAAACAGCTTGTGAGGCTTTAGCTAATTTAATAATTAAATCCTTGGAAGAGATACTTCCAGTTTCTTCATCAGTAGTAGCAACCAAGGCCACATTGTCTTGGGCATTACTTATGCCAGCAAGTGAGTAAAGAGCTTGGATAAAACCTGCTTTCATATCAAATACACCAGGGCCAGTTGCAATATCGCCATCAACCTGCCAAGTTGGCTGAAATGAAGCTTTCGGCCAAACGGTATCTAAGTGACAAAGCAATAAAATTTTTGGCTCTTTTGCACCCCACCAAAAGATCGGACGATTATTTTTGATTATTTTCTCAGCACTCGATGGCAAAACCTGATTAGAAATTTCAACCGCCAGATCTATAACTGCATGGCAGGCAGCTAAATCCTCAGTGGGGGATTCACACTCGACTAGACGTTGGATGTCTGAGATCGCACTCATAGGTCTAAGTCTGCCTTATTTTCAGAAATGGTGACGGTTGGCGCTACACCATTAATTCTAGGTATGCGAAACTGGGTAATTTCACCGGTAGTTTCATCGCGGGCGGTGAGGCTACCTAAGGAAATCGAAATTGGTTCGATTATTCGGTTACTAACACCACCATTGTTATCGGCATAACTTATAACCAGAGTTTGCTGGGTTTCAATAAATTGATTTAGTAATGCAAGAGTTTCATTTGATGATGTGCCAGGAACTATTGGTTCAACTTTACGGCTGCGCTCGCCTGCCCGAATCGTTTTAACAGCTGAATAAATTATATTTTCTTTTGGAGCAAGGAATTCAGAAACAATTCTTGGGGGCTTTGGTCTGGATTTGGCTCTTCTCAGATTTGGCTGTGATAGTAAAACTCCGCTGGAATTTTCGGCTGCTGGTAAATAACCAAACTCCCTAAGTTCACCAATAATTTCATCTAACTCAAAGTCGGCAACTAATACTTGAGGTGCAATTCTTCTCAGTCGTAAGTGTTCACATTTTTTATCATGCATAATTTGTTGGATCAAACCTTCATCCTCGCATCTAATATAAGTCTGAGTCGATCCGATTCTTAATCTGCCATGTCGCTTAGCAACATCGGCTATTAAATACGCCAATGGCTGAGGCATTGGCGTCTTTGAAATCTTTGTTAAAAATGTTTTTATCTGATCACCAGTTTTGCCATGATCGAGCCCTCTTCTAATTGAAGCCTCACTGAATCTATAAACAGTTGCCCCGCCGCGGCTTTCAATATCGGCAATAGTTCCCATTTCGGCAGATAATTCTGGGGTTAAAGGGCCTGGAGCAACGGCAGAGTTATCTGCCTGGATCAATATATGGTCAACCGGTTTTGGCAGGGCCTTTTCTATACCGAGGTCATCTTGGGCAGTTAATAGATTTTTTCCAAATTCAGATATTGCACCTTGTCCAGTTATTCCTAGCCACTCTGCTTCTCTTAAATTCCATTCCACAAACTCAGCATTGAATCTCTGTGGATTCCACCACTTAACTATTTCACTTATAGATTCCAATTCTGGGGTGGTTTGAGGGTTTTCTAATAATATTTTTAAGGTCGTACGTTTTATTAAAGATGCACCAGCTCGATCAAGTTCTGGACCAAGTGGGGCGATATTTTTATCACTTGTCCTACCTATTAGTCCACTAACTCGAGAAGTATCTAGCCATAGAACCACTAATGAATACCAGCGTTCTTCCTGCGGTTTTGAAAGCCAAATATCAAATGCAGATGTCGGAAGCACTTGATCATCCGGATCGATAACAACTAAGCCACTTAAGTAACATAGCTCTGCAATAAATCCAGCACAGCTTTCCTCTACTCCTAAATGTTCAGCGATTCGCTTCATATCTCTAACACCGATTCCACCCGTGCGCAGCGCAGTTGGTGTTTCATCAGATAGATTATGTAAAAACTCTTCACACCATCTTAAAATAGTTGAAATATTAGCTACGGCAGCCAAATCTATTTGCTTTTGAGTTAACTTTTTACCAGAGAGTAAGTTTGGTTTTATGTATAACTCTTTGTGAACCTTATTTCCTCTTAGATTAATTGCATACTCTCTAGGAAGTGCTACAGTATTTGAGTCTAGAGCGATTAAAACATTATTATCCAGTAACCAACCGATTGCAGTGCCTAGCTTTTTGATATTTGATATTTGTCCTCTAGGTGGACCCCAAATTAGTTTCGATAATACCTCCATCGAAGGTTTTGGTACATCCTTCAATATATTTAAATTTACTTTCCCGGCCGATTCTGGTCCAAGCCCTACTGGTTCATCTCCGATTAATAGTTTAAGATTTATTGGAGTTCGATAGTTATTACCTTCCTTATAAAGTAAACCCATTTGCCACAAATAATCTAATGCAAATGCACTTTCTTCGCTGGTGATACTTAGTAATTCAGATTTTTTAAAGGGTTCAGGTAAAACACAAGCTGCTTCTATAATTTGGTAGTGCCATTGATTTAAAGAGTCTAAAGCCCTTACTAGGGAGGGGGTTGAGGTAGCTCTAGCAGCTAATGAAGTGAAGTCATTGGGAACGGGTGTTACTAAATCAGGCCTATATTTAAAGAGTGCAGCTAAATCTTGATCAGAACGTGAACGAAGTTCATCGGCAAAAGTGATAGCAAGTTTTGACATAACTGGCCTACTTTACTCGGGTTTTGAACGGGCTATTAACCTCTTAATCTCCGAGGGGAGATTAGGGAGGCGAAGGCCGCCAACCTGCCTGCAGTAGGACCAATAAACTTTTTTAACTTTCGAGCTCTTCTAAAATCATATACCGGCCAATTATCTCTATAGGCTCTTATTTCTAATAGCGTATCTGGATTTATTACTCTGGGGCTCCCAACTGCTTCAAGTAATGGGATGTCATGGTGTGAATCTGAGTATGCATAACAATTTTTTAAATCAAAGCCTTCCGATTGAGATAACTCCTTAATTGCTACTGCTTTTTCTCTACCATGCAAAAGGTTTCCAATCATTTTTCCAGTGTAGGTACCGTCTCTAGTTTCAGCCTTTGTCCCTAATGCACCAGTAAAACCTAATCGCTTAGCCATCAGGTTAGCCATGTCAACTGGAGTTGCCGTTACTAACCAAACCTCTTCCCCTTTAGCAAGGTGCTCTTGAGCAATCTCCACAGTTCCTTGCCATATTGCAGGGGAAACATATTCTTCATAAATTTCCTGGCCAATTTTTTCGATTTCAACAACATCATGTCCTTTAATAAATTCACATGCAGCATTTTGAAATCTAACTATTTCATCTTTGTTTTCTTTTCCAGTAAGCCGATACCTTAAATTAGCCAGAACAAATGCTGAGATATCTTTCTTCGTGAAAAATCCTCTTTGATACATACCTCTACCCAGAAAAAATAGGGTTGAGCCTTTTAACAGGGTGTTATCAACATCAAAAAACGCAACTCGCTTTTGTATGAGCGCCATATCACTACCTTAGCGAACCAACATTAATTCTTCTGCTTTATGCTTGGCTTATGGGGCAAACCATTCATTTTGTTAGACATGGTGAAGTCTACAATCCTGAAAAAATTCTATATGGACTTCAACCAGGTTGGAGACTGAGTGATCGTGGCATTGAAATGGCGCACGCTGTGGCCGAATGGTCAAAGGCATTAAATCTTGGCGCAATTCATTCATCGCCATTACAAAGAGCGCAGGAAACTTCTGCACCAATAATTGCTAATCATGATCTCAAATTAACCACAGATTCAAATTTAATTGAGGCTCGTAATATTTTTGAAGGAAAGAAATTTGAATTAGGAAGTGGTGTATTACGTCATCCTAAATCTTGGCGCTACCTATGGAATCCATGGCGACCATCTTGGGGGGAGCCATATACAGAGTTAATAAATAGAATGCTTAAAGGGCTTTTTGCAGCAGGAGATGCCGCTTCTGGCAAGGATGCAATCTGCGTATCACATCAATTGCCAATCTGGATTTTAAGATCAGCAATTGAGGGCCGACGATTATTGCACGACCCAAGAAAACGAGAGTGCTCTCTTGCCTCGGTAACATCATTTGAGTTAAATACCGATGGAATGATTTCGTCAGTCTCTTATTCAGAACCAGCGAAACATCTATTGCAAAAATAAGTATGAAACTTATAGCGCTTATATTTACGGCATTAATTTTAACTGGATGTACAAGTGATAATGGAACAACACTTCAAAATGAAAATGCATTCATCTCTGGTAATGGAATTTCACTCTTTTTAGAAAAAGAAGATCGAAAAAGTGCTCCCAAGATTTCTGGCCCAACACTAGATTCTAAATTTTTGACTCTTGAATCAAACCGTGTGACCGTAATTAATGTTTGGGCATCATGGTGTGCTCCTTGCAGGGCTGAGGCACCTGTTCTTCAGGATTTTTCAATTATGTATCCACAAGTTCAGTTTGCCGGAATCTTAACTAGAGACAGTATTTCTTCTGCTAAAGCTTTTTACGAGAATTTTAATTTGACTTATCCTACATTTATAGATGATTCAATTTTGGTTGGTTTCAGAGGATCTTTAATTCCAAATGCAATTCCTACCACATTAATAATTGATAAAGACGGGAAGGTTGCAGTTCGAATAAGTGGTGAGGTTACTGTTGCAGGAATGAAGAAAATGCTAGAAAAGGTTTTGGCTGATGCGTGAGTTATTTATAAATATAGTTTTTGATGGCAATTTGCTCCTCGCCATGGCTGTTGCGACTTTGGCTGGACTTGTTTCCTTCTTTTCTCCTTGCGTAATTCCTTTAGTACCTGGTTATCTTTCATACGCAACTGGTATGGCCGAGGTGAGAAGTAGGGGTCGGGTATTACTAGGTTCAGTGCTTTTTGTAGCAGGATTTACAATCCTTTTTATTTCTTATGGCTTATTTTTTGGCCAACTTGGCTCCTACATAATTGAAAATACTAGATTCTTATCAATAATTTTAGGATTTTTAACAATATTCCTAGGAGTTATTTTCATATTCAATGAAAAGTTTTACAGGAGCTACAAGCCAAATATCAAGACTAAAACAGGACTTTTATTTGCTCCCTTTATTGGCTTTGCTTTTGGAATTGGCTGGACTCCTTGTATTGGTCCAACATTAGGGGCGGTACAAGTTTTAGCTTTTGAGAGTGCAACTGCACAACGAGGTGCAATACTTTCAGCGGCCTACTGCGTTGGATTAGGTTCACCTTTTATTTTAATGGGACTTTTTCTAGACAAAACTGAGCCATTTAGGAAATTTATAGCGCGCAAAGGTCACATTGTTACCAAGGTGGGTGGTGGTCTACTAATTTTGATAGGCGTATTACAAGTAAGTAATCTATGGGATCAGTTAATGAACCTACTTAGAGATGTAATTTCAGGTTTTATTCCGGTTATTTGATGACTACATTATTAGATAGCCGGTCCTTTTTAAGATGGTGTTGGCGTCAATTAACAAGTATGCGCACTGCATTAATCTTGTTACTTCTACTTGGTATAGCCGCAATACCTGGCTCGATATTTCCTCAAAGAACACAAAATCCACTACAAGTAAAGCAGTACTTCATCGATAACCCATCTCTAGCACCCTGGTTGGATCGCTTTAGCTTTTTTGAAGTTTATAGCTCGCCATGGTTTAGTGCTGTATATCTTCTTTTATTTATTTCACTTATTGGGTGCGTTCTACCTCGCAGTATTGAGCATGCAAAAGCAATTGGTGCAAAGCCGCCATTAACTCCAAAATATTTAGATCGGTTAGATCATTTCACTGAAATAAAAAAAATTGACTTAGACCTGGCTGAAAAGTATTTAAAAAGCAAAGGTTTTAGAATTAGACGTGAAACGAATTCAATTTCTGCAGAAAAAGGCTATGCCCGTGAGAGTGGGAATTTACTATTTCATTTATCTTTAGTTTTAGTACTTATTGGGGTGGGTATTGGTTCACTTCTTGGGAGCCGAGGAGATGCAATATTAAACGTTGGGGATAGGTTTATTAATACTCCAACTTCCTACGACATATTAGGTTTTGGTAAATTTCAGGCTGAAGACTCATTATCTCCTTTTTCAATTACCGTAAAGGATTTTCAGGCACAATATGACTCTGTTACAAACTCTCCAATTGATTACACATTAACTGTTTCGACTGCTAATCCCGTTGGTTCGGCAGAGGATATAAAAATTATTAAAGTAAATCAACCTCTTGCATATGGAAATACTAAGATTTATTTACAGGCAAATGGGTACTCGCCCTCAGTCATTATTAAAGATAAACAAGGCAAAGTAGTTTTTGAGGGCCCAACACCATTTTTGCCTCAGGATAGTAATCTTTCTTCGATTGGAGCAATAAAAGTTCCGGATATGGATCCACAAATTGGTTTTGTTGGATCATTCCTACCGACCGCTGATAGAGATCCGGTTCGTGGTGGATTTTCTTCCTACCCGGAAGTGTTGGATCCAAGATTGCTGTTTTCAATTTGGAAGGGTGATCTTGGATTAGATTCAGGAGTTCCTCAGTCTGTTTACCGAATTGATACTTCAAAGATGGAGCGAATTGGGCTGAAAGCATTGGCATTAAACGAAAGTTTTGATTTTGGTGAGGGGAGCATCACATTTACAGGGTGGAATTCTTGGGTTAATTTACAAATAGTAAGTGATCCTGGAAAGATTTATTCATTAGTTGGTGCAATACTTGCCATCTCAGGATTGTTGATTTCATTGTTTACACGACAGCGAAGAATCTGGGTAAAGCAAGGAAGAGGAACACAAATAGCTGGACTCTCTAAAAATGAGATTCCTGGGCTAGATGACGAAATTAGAGACCTAGTGAAGGAGTTAGCTGGTGAGCGATAGATCTGCTGCACTTCTTTCCAACAACTTTATTTATGTTGCAATTGTGATCTACGCATTGGCTTTTCTTGCCCACGCGGTTGAAGTTGCCTGGTCAGTCAAAACCCCAGCAGTACAAGTTAAAAAAACTAAGTTGGATTTCGCTAAAACCGAACGGCTTGGTCGTTTGGGGTCTGCATTTATGGTTATTGGCACATTACTTCTGTTGGCTGGGGTAATCTTTAGAGGTATCTCTACTGATCGTGTGCCCTGGGGCAACATGTATGAATTTTCAATAACTGGAACATTTGCTTTTTCAGTAGCTTATCTATATGCACTTAAAAAATATCAAATTCGTTGGTTGGGGTCACCATCTGCTATTGCTATCTTGTTATCACTTGGCACTGCAGTTACGTTGTTATATCGGCCTAGCGCGCCTTTGATTCCCGCCTTGAAGTCACCATGGTTGATAACCCATGTATCTACAGCAATTATTTCTGGTGGAGTATTTTTATTAGCAAATTTTGTTGCTGCAACTTATTTGATTATAGATAGGTATGAACAAAAAGGTGCCCGTCCAGTTTGGATGCAGAAATTTCCAACACTTGAAAGTTTGGACAACTTTTCTTATAGATTGATTGCACTAGTGTTTCCGCTTTGGACTTTTTCGGTTATTGCAGGAGCAATTTGGGCAGAAGCTGCCTGGGGTAGGTACTGGGGCTGGGATCCAAAAGAGACATGGGCATTTATTACTTGGGTAGCTTCTGCTGCATATTTGCACGCCAGAGTCACAGTTGGTTGGCGTGGCAGGAAAGCTGCCTGGCTTTGTCTATTAGTAGGATCAAGTTTTTTGTTTAGTTATGTTTATATCAATGTTTGGGGAACCGGTAAACATAGCTACTCAGGTTTATAACTTTCTTAAAAAATCAGGGTTGTCATCAGGGGGAATTATTCTTCTCTTACCCCCGCCATTTTGACCTGGCTTTCTAGGTCTTCCAGCTATAAACCAAGCTATATCACCAAAAATACCAGTGAAAACAATAATTAGTAGCCAAGCCCACTTGGGAAATCTTCTAATTTTTTCTTGTGGGGTAATGGCACAATCAACAAGTGTATAAATATCAATTATTATAATTAGTACAATTAGATATTTGAGCATAGTTATATTTTATACTAATTTTTTATTAAATAAATAGGGCACCAGCAGTAATGACCGATAAAAGCAGTTGTAAACTTGCAGTACGAGCTAAAACTGAGATTAGTTTAACACCACTTACTCCAGAAAGTATTCTTTTAGATAGGTTAAATGTAAGGGGAATACAAATTAACGTAGCCAATAATTTTATGTCAATAATTGATGAGATTACTGAAAGCAGCTGAGAAATTACTAATAAAATGACATAAAAAATGCGTGTCTTTTTATCCCCAAGTAAGACCGCTAAAGTGCTTTTACTAACCAGTTTATCCTTTGGTAGGTCTCTTAGATTATTTAAGACCAAAATTGCACAAGACAAACAGCCAACAGGGATAGATAGTAAGAATATTTGCCAATTAATTGTTGCACTTTGAACAAAGTAACTACCAATAGTTGCGACTAATCCAAAAAAAACAAAAACTGCTAACTCTCCAAAACCCAAATAACCATAAGGTTTTTTGCCACCGGTATATCCCCAGGCTGCTAAAATCGAAATCGCACCAATAATAATCAACCACATGTTACTTAACATTGACAAGATTGATCCAGCAATTGCAGCTATAACAAAAGAGATAATTGCAGCATTTTCAACACCACTGGCAGTTGCCAATCCAGAGGCAACTAATCTTGTTGGACCAATTCTGTTTGTATCAGTTCCTCGGATCCCATCAGAGTAATCATTGGCATAATTAACTCCAACTTGTAAAGCGCAAGAGACTATTAAGGCTAATAAGGCTTTAAACCAATCAATATCATTAGCAAAGCTAGTGCCAATTATTACTGGCGAAACTGAAGCTGGCAGAGTCTTTACTCTTGCTCCTACAATCCACCTATTCAATTTTTTTCTCCAAGTTTAAGTGCCAGTTTTGAAGCCGCAATTCTATCCGGTTTACCAATTGCTGTTGTTGGTATAGGACTAAATTTAAATATTTGTTTAGGTGTTAATAAGGATCCTAATTTGCTTTTTATCAACTCGAGCGAAATATCATCGCTACTTCCTAAACATAGTTTTTCACCCCATTTATCATCAGGTAATGAAAAAACGATAATCTCACTATCAGGGTAGATTTTTTTAATCTCTGATTCAACAAATACTAGCGAGATATTTTCACCCCCTGAGATGATAGTTTCATCTGTTCTACCAACTACCTTTAGTAGCCCATTATTTATCTCACCAATATCTGAAGAAGTGAACCAATTATTATCTGTAAATGGATTTATTTTGCCTTGATTATCTATGTAACCGGTTGCCATCATTGGTCCAGTTAATTGAATAAAACCTTTGTTAGATAATTTAAATTCAACACCTTCCAGGGGTTTTTGAGAATAAACACAGCCACCAGACATTTCAGTCATGCCATAAGTTGTAACTATTTTTACATGTTTAGTTTCAGCTTCCTTTTTAAGCTTAGGGTCTAAGTGGCTGCCACCTACAAGCACCGACTCTGCTGCGCTTAAATGCTCAAGTAATTTTGGGTCGTTATTGACCGCTTTATAAAGTTGAGTGGGAACTATTGATACAAAATCAGCATCTTGATATGAAGTTGTATACCTATTATCAATAACGCGAGTTCCAAGAACGGTTGCTCGAATAATTACATTAAGTCCAGCAATATGAGTAGTTGGCAGAAGTAGTGACCAGGTATCTCCAATTTGCGCACCTAGGAATTTATTACTTGCATTTGCCGATGAAATTAATGCAGATTTTGAAATTGCTACCGGTTTTGTCGATCCAGTAGACCCTGATGTATTTACAACCAAAGCGATATCTTTATCAATTTTGTCTATTGAAATTTCAGATGTAGATAAGGCTGGCCCCGTACCGTCGAGAGCTGATGCTATGTTCTCTTGGAGTTGTGGGGTTGACCACTCAGCCTGAATAGGGATTAGTGAGCGCAGTTTTTTTTCCTCCATAATCACCGTAGGCTATCTCTATATAAATCCTATTTAAACCTTTGGAGAGTATCTTGAGTAAGCCAATAAAAAGACAGCCTGGGGCGCGTTCTATACCAAACTGGCAACTTGGAGTTGGCGGTGAGAAATTCACCGACATCAGATATCAAACTGCTGAAGGTATGGCAAAAATAACTATCAATCGCCCAGAGCTTAGAAATGCATTTAGACCACAAACTCTTTTCGAATTATCAGAAGCATTTAATTTAGCACGCGATAACGACCAAGTAGGTGTAATCATTTTTACTGGTGCAGGTAGTGAAGCATTCTGCTCAGGTGGTGATATCAACGTTCGTGGTGATGATGGCTACCTTGGAGATGATGAATTAAGTAAAAAGGGAATTGGGAGATTAAATGTTTTAGATTTACAAGTTCAAATTCGCCGCACTCCTAAGCCCGTAATCGCAATGGTGGCTGGCTGGGCCATCGGTGGTGGTCATGTTCTTCATGTTGTCTGCGATTTAACAATTGCAGCAGATAATGCAAAGTTTGGACAAACAGGACCGATGGTTGGTTCATTTGATGGTGGGTATGGCGCAGGATTATTGGCCGCACATGTTGGCCAAAAGAAGGCTAGAGAGATTTGGTTCTTATGTCGGCAATACGATGCAAAAGAGGCTCTTGAAATGGGATTAGTAAATACCGTCGTTTCTGTATCTGAGTTAGAAGCAGAAACTGTTTCTTGGGCAAGAGAGATGCTTCGCCACTCACCAATGGCACTTAGATTGCTGAAGGCAAGCCTTAATGCCGCTGATGATGGTTTAGCAGGAGTTCAGCAATTAGCCGGCGATGCCACACTGCTTTTTTATCTAACACAGGAAGGTCAAGAGGGACGTAACGCTTATCAAGAAAAACGTGAGCCAAACTTTAATAAATTTCCTAAACGACCTTAATTATGATTCCGTATGCAATACATGTTGTTGACTTACCTTTAAATATAATTTTTCGTGAGGTTAAAACTCGAGAGATCGCTATATTTGAAGGACCTAAGGGCTGGAGTGAGTTCTCGCCATTTCTTGAATATGGGGTTAAAGAATCTTCAATTTGGCTAAAAGCAGCGTTAGAGGGTGCTTGTGATGAAGCTCCTAAAAAAATTCGTGAAGATATTGAGATTAACGCAACAATTCCCCGCACATCTATCAATGAAGTTAAAAATATATTAGATAAATTTCCTGGTTGTAAAACAGTAAAAATTAAAATAGATAACTTTAGGCAAGACCAAGATTTATTGGTAGAGGTTTTAAGTATTGTTCCACAAGCAAAAATTAGACTAGATATAAATGGTAAGTGGAGTTTAACGCAAGCAATAAGTAATTTAATTGATTATGAAAAAGACTTTGGCGCAAATATTGACTATATAGAGCAACCTTGTCGTGATATTGATGATCTACTCGAACTTCGCAAGAAAACTAAACTAAAAATTGCCGTTGATGAGTCAATTAGGAAGCATATAAATAATGATTTTTCTAAGTTTAAAGAGATTGCCGATGTAGCTGTAATAAAGTGGGCACCAACAGGGGGAATCAAATCTGCTTTAGAAATTATTGATAAGATAAATTTACCAGTGGTTGTTTCAAGTGCCTTAGACAGCAGTATAGGAATATCATATGGGCTGGCTTTAGCTCAATCAGTTCCTAACTTATATGGACCGTGCGGGTTAGGAACCGCTTCATTTTTTAAGTCAGATATAACCACTAATCCATTTACAGTATTTGAAGGTAAATTAAAAAATAGAAAAATTGAACCGGACTTATTGGACCAGTTCAAAGCCAAACCAGAACGCCAACTTTGGTGGCAGAATAGAATTGCGCAAATTTATCGAGAGGGCTTAATTTGATTAATTCAACCAAACTGGCCCACTCTGTAGTCAGGCAATTAATAGAATTGGGCGTAAGTGATTTTGTTGTTTCTCCTGGCTCTCGAAATGCGCCATTATTAATCGCGCTCGGTGAAGCTGCTGATAAAAAACTAATTGATTTACATGTAAAAATCGATGAGCGAGGAGCTGCTTTCTTTGCTCTTGGTATCTCAAAAGCAAGTAATAATTATGTTGCTGTGATTTGTACAAGTGGAACAGCAGCGGCTAACTTCCAACCAGCAGCACTTGAATCGGTGCATGGTGGAAATCATTTAGTAATCATTACCGCAGATAGACCTGAACGGCTTAGAAAAACTGGGGCAAATCAAACCACCAATCAAGTTGATTTATTTCAATTCATAAAAACACACGACATATCTAGTGATATTGAAATAAGAAACGTGTTAAATGGCGGTCCTGTTCATCTGAATATCCAATTTGATGAACCGCTTTTGCCAGAAGGGAGTATTGATTGGCTAGCAGGATTAAAAATTAATCAATTAAAGATAAATAATAAGGTAGATAAAAAACTGGAAGTATCAACCGGTATTCTAGTTATCGGACATGATCGTGGCGGATATTCAAAGCAGGAGATAAAATCATTTGTTTCAAAATTGAAGTGGCCAGTAATAAGTGAAGACCCATTAACTTTTGAAAATTCAATTCCATTTGCCGCACTTTATCTATCTGATCCAAAAATTTCTGAGTATTTAAAGCCTGATACTGTAATTTCAATTGGTAGGACCACTTTATCTCGGAGCATTAATACATTTATAAATTCTATAAATTATAAAATAGTAATTGACCCGAGAATAAAAAGCTTAGACTCAAACCGAAGCGCTGATCTAGTTTTAAGTGAACTTCCAAATGAAGTAGTAAGCCAAGATTGCAGCAACGCTAAATGGGTATCAATCTCTGAAATTACTGGTAATGAAATTGGAAAAATGACTTGGTCTGAGCAACAAGCCGTGATTACTATCTGTAATCTGATACCAGATGAATCTGCACTTTTTATAGGATCTTCTAGACCGATTAGAGATGTTGAATCTTTCGCAAAGCCAAGAAGCGGAATCGAAGTCTTTGCTAATCGTGGGCTAGCGGGAATCGATGGAAACATCTCAACTATTTTTGGAGTATCAGAAAAGTTTAATAAAACTTTTGCAATTCTAGGAGATCTTTCGCTACTTCATGACATCTCTGCATTTACTAATGCGTCTAAGTCAAATTTAAGAATTTTCGTGATAGATAACAATGGCGGAGGGATTTTTTCAACTCTCCCACAAGCTAATGCGAATAACTTTGAAAAGTTGTTTGGTACACCACATAATTTAGATTTAAGTTCAGTAATAAGTGGGTTTGGAGTATCAGTATCGAAGGTTACAAACCTTTCAGGGCTAGAGAGTGCAGTTTCTAAAGAGTTAAAAGGCCTAGATGTAGTTGTAGTTTCAGTGCCAAGTAGAGAAGAAAATGCTAAAAAATTAAAAGATATTACTCAGAGAGTTTCTAGCGCTGTTCGCATAGGCATTAATTTAGCCTGACTTTCTGCGTACTCTGTTATCGGATCAGAACCGGCAACAATTCCACACCCTGCAAATATTCTTATTGACTTGTTACCATCAGATAATTCGCCGCACCTTAAGGCAATTGCAATCTCACCATCACCTTGAGCATCAATCCAACCAACAGGACCGGCGTATCTTGACCTATTCATAGTTTCCAATTGAGAAATAAGTTTTTTGGCTACATTAGTTGGCGAACCACAAACCGCAGCAGAGGGATGTAAGTTTTCAATAAGTGTGAAAATGTCTGTTTGTTTTGCACTGTCATTTAACACCCCAGTGACATCAGTAGCTAGATGCATAACATTTGAAAGATGTAATACAAATGGAGACTCAGGGACATTTGTTGAGGAGCAAAAAGGTGCAAGCGAGTCTGCAACTGACTTAACCGCATACTCATGTTCTTCAAGATCCTTTGAGGATTTTGCAAGAGAGGCCGCTAAAGCCAAGTCACGATCCTCATTTCCAGTTTTTTGAATTGTTCCTGCTAAAACTCTTGAAGTAATTAGTGACTTATTTAACCGGACAAGTAGCTCAGGAGTTGCTCCAACCAATCCATCAACAAGGAATACCCATGTAGAAGGGTATTCAATTTCTAGTTTTTGTAACAAGTTATTTATATCAATTTTAGTTGATGAGTTAGCCTTTAAATCTCTAGCAAGTACAACCTTTTCAAGTTGCCCACTTTTAATTGCGTTTATCGCTTTAGAAACTTGGTTTCTCCATTTTTCCTCTTCAACTGTGCCATTTGCCCAGGTGATTTCACCACTTTGAGAGGAAATTTCAATTTTCTTGATATCTGGTTGTTTTTGATCCCCAATCCAAGTAATCCAACTTTTACCATTTCTCTGACCGATTATTATCTTAGGAATAATTAATTCAGAGGTCTCTCTTGGATCAAAAGCAAATGATGTAAAAAGTATTGGGCCAGTACCGATTCCGTGAACATTATTTTGAATTGTAAATTCAGCTAATTTCTGTTGCCACCATTTATGTGCTTCTTTAAATCGATCTTCGCCACTGACTTCATACTTTTTATAAACACCAAAGCCAACTAAACCTTCACCACCACGAATCCATGTAGTTGAAATATCAAACTCAGTCGCGATAGAGGTAAGTGATGGATGCTCACCTAATATCTCAGTAGTGATTAAAGCCGACATGAATTAGTTACGCCTACCTATAAGTTGGATTTGTGCCTTAAGCCTACTCCTAAGAGAATAGGGGCGTGGCACGTGCAAATCTGAATAAAGATCCCGATGATGTTTCAAAGATGTTTGATGGAGTGGCTAATCGGTACGACTTTTTGAATGATTTGTTAAGTCTAGGTCGAACTAAAGCTTGGCGCAAAGTGGTTACCTCAATTATTGGGCCCAAACCAGGATTAAAAATATTAGATATTGCTGCCGGTACTGGCTCATCGACTCGTCCACTAGTCGATGCTGGCGCAGAAGTCATTGCTATAGATTTTTCTAGTGGCATGATTGAAATAGGCCGGAAACGACATAAGGACATAAAATTTGTCCAAGGTGATGCTCTAAATCTGCCATTTGAAGAAAATACTTTTGATGTCACCACAATCTCATTTGGATTAAGAAATACGTCAAATATCGATTTGGCACTCAAAGATTCTCTGCGGGTAACAAAATCAGGCGGTAAAGTTGTAATTGCAGAATTTTCTCATCCATCAAATTCAATTTTTAGATTTATTTATTTAAATTATTTGATGAAAGCAATTCCTATTATTTCTAAAAAAATTAGCAAGAATCCAGATGCGTATGTTTACTTAGCAGAATCTATTAGGGCATGGCCAAATCAAGTAGGTCTTGCGTCCAAAATGCGGGACGCAGGCTGGAAATCAGTAGCTTGGCAGGACCTTACCTTCGGAATTGTCGCAGTTCACATTGGGTTCAAGGGGTAGGTGGCAAAAGTAACCTCAAGTAATGAATAAGATTTGACCGTATGAATCCATCATTTAATCCATATGTCCCAATCCTTGCGATTGGTGCGATTGGCTTTGGTTTTGCGATTTTTTCAGTTGCAGCAGCTGCGCTAACTGGTCCAAAGAGATATAACCGAGCAAAATCTGACGCATATGAGTGTGGCATTGAGCCATCTCCCCAGGCAGCCGGTGGTGGGCGATTTCCAATTAAATATTTTTTAACCGCAATGCTGTTTATCGTTTTTGATATTGAAATTGTGTTTTTGTATCCATGGGCAGTTGCTTTTGATAGTTTAGGAATTTTTGGACTAGTTGAAATGGCATTGTTTATCGGAACAGTTTTTGTCGCTTATGCATATGTCTGGCGCCGTGGCGGATTGGAATGGGATTAGCCATGGGCTTAGAAGAGAAATTACCTAGTGGTTTTTTACTAACTACAGTTGAGAAGTTGGCAGGTTATATGCGAAAGAACTCGCTTTGGCCGGCAACATTTGGTTTAGCATGCTGTGCAATCGAAATGATGGCAGCTGGTGCAGGCCGATATGACTTAGCAAGATTTGGAATGGAAGTTTTTCGAGCTTCACCAAGACAAGCTGATTTAATGATTGTTGCTGGTCGAGTAAGTAACAAGATGGCGCCAGTACTTAGACAAATCTATGATCAAATGGCTGCCCCTAAGTGGTCTATTGCGATGGGTGCTTGTGCTTCATCTGGCGGCATGTTTAATAATTATGCAATCGTGCAAGGCGTAGACCATGTTATTCCAGTTGATATTTATTTGCCTGGCTGTCCACCTCGCCCAGAGATGTTAATGGATGCAATTTTAAAACTTCATGAACAAATAGGTAATGAAAAACTTGGAGCAAATAGAGAAAAAATTATTAAAGAGGTAGAGGCAGCCGCATTAGCTGCCAAACCAACCCATCAACTAAAGGGTTTATTAGCATGAGTGATAGAGGAATGTTCGGAGTTACCGGAAGTGGAGACACATCAGGATTTGGTGGATTAGTTAAACCCGAGGTAATTACTGCTTCAACTCAAAGGCCGTTCGGTAGTTATTTTGATCAGGTGGCAGATGATTTAGAGCGTGCCTACCCACTATTTAGTGATGCCGTAGAAAAGGTGGTGGTAGATCGAGGCGAATTGACTTTGTTTATCAAGCGCGATCGATTATTTGAAGTCGCAAAAATTTTGAGAAATGATCTTAAGTTTGAAATGTGTGTTGGCGTAAATGGAGTCCATTATCCAACTGAATCAAATCGAGAACTACATGTAATTTATTCTCTTCTTTCAATCACAAGAAATCAGAGAATTAGATTAGAAGTTTGTGTTTCTGATAAAGATCCACATATTCCATCCCTTGTTGAAGTGTGGGCAGGAACTAATTGGCACGAACGTGAAACTTATGACATGTTTGGAATTATTTTTGATAATCATCCTGGGCTTACTAGAATTATGATGCCAGATGATTGGCCAGGACACCCACAAAGAAAAGATTATCCACTTGGCGGAATCGACATTGAATACAAAGGTGCGACTGTTCCTGCACCCTCTGAAAGAAGAAGTTATCAATGACAACTTTCACAGATCCTTACGCATCTTCGCAAGAAACAACTGAAGGACGAGTTTATTCAGTCACCGGTGGTGACTGGGACTCATTAGTTACCGAGATTGGTGCTACTAAAGAAGAGCGTGTAGTTGTGAACATGGGCCCACAACATCCATCTACACATGGAGTTTTACGGTTAATTTTGGAATTAGAAGGTGAAACTATTACTGAAACTCGTTGTGGAATCGGATATTTACATACCGGCATTGAGAAAAATACTGAATATAGAAATTGGACACAAGGCGTAACTTTTGTGACTCGAATGGATTATCTATCTCCAATATTTAATGAAACCGCATATTGTCTAGGAGTAGAAAAACTACTTGGCATAACCGGTGATATAACCGAAAGAGCAACTGTAATTAGAGTAATGATGATGGAATTTAATCGAATTTCATCCCACATGGTTGCATTGGGAACTGGCGCGCTGGAATTAGGAGCGCTATCACCAATGATTTTTGCTTTTAGAGAGCGAGAAAAAGTTTTAGATGTATTTGAAATGGTTTCTGGCCTTCGTATGAATATGGCCTATGTCAGACCTGGTGGCGTAGCCCAAGATCTACCCGAAGGAGCATTGAGCAAGATTCGGCAGACCGTAAAGGACCTACGACATAACTTTAAAGATAACGCGAAACTATTAATCGGAAACTCGATTTGGATTAAGCGGACCCAAGGAATTGGTTATCTAGATCTAGCTGGCTGTACAACTCTTGGCATTACTGGCCCAGTTTTAAGATCAACTGGTTTAGCTTGGGATTTGAGAAAGGCTCAACCTTATTGCGGTTATGAAAATTATGAGTTTGATATTCCAACAACTGATACTTGTGATGTGTATGGCCGATTCTTAATTAGAATGCAGGAGTTAGAGCAATCACTAAGAATTATTGAACAATGTGTTACGAAATTGGAAAAACTTGAAGGTCAAGCTGTAATGGTGGCTGATAAAAAAATTGCCTGGCCATCTCAACTTTCAATCGGTGCAGATGGAATGGGTAATTCCCTTAACCACATTCGCGAAATTATGGGCGAATCAATGGAAGCGCTAATTCACCACTTTAAATTAGTAACAGAGGGTTTTAGGGTGCCAGCCGGACAGGTATATACAGCGATTGAATCACCACGTGGTGAGTTAGGCGTTAATTTAGTTTCAGATGGCGGAACAAGACCATATCGAGTTCACTTTAGAGATCCATCATTTAATAATTTACAATCAACAGCTGCGATGTGTGAAGGTGGACAGGTGGCAGATGTAATTGCTGCCGTGGCATCTATAGATCCAGTTATGGGTGGGGTGGATCGCTAATGGCCTACACCACAGCACAACTTTCGATTATGGATTCAATCATCAATCGCTACCCAAGAAAAAGATCTGCAATTATGCCGTTATTGCATTTTGTTCAATCAATTGATGGATATGTAACGAATGAAGGTATTGAATTAATTGGTCAAAAACTTGAACTAGCAACTGCTGAGGTAACAGCAGTTTCAACTTTTTATACGCAATATAAGTCAAAACCTGTAGGTGAGTACCATGTTGGAATTTGTACCAACACGTTGTGTGCCGTTATGGGAGGAGATGCCATATTTGAATCAATCAAAGAACACCTTGATATTGAAAATGATGGTGTAACTACTGATGGCAAGGTTTCAGTTGAACATATTGAATGCAATGCAGCCTGTGATTATGCACCTGTAGTTATGGTTAATTGGGAGTTTTATGACAATCAAACAGTTCAATCAACAAGAGACTTAGTTGATGCTGCACGAGCTGGAAACCCACCAGCACCAACTAGAGGTCCAAATAAATTACGAACCTGGAAAGAAAACTCAGCCGTGCTGGCAGGAATTTCAGATGGGTTAGCAAATGAAGGCGTACAAGCTGGCGAACCAACTTTGTCAGGACTTAAGAAAGCTAAAGGTGGAGCATGAGTAAATTAACTCCAGTCCTTTCTGCAAATTGGGATCAGAAAGACTCATTTACCTTAGAAGCTTATAAGCGAAATGGTGGTTATACCGCAATTACTAAAGCACTTTCTATGAAACCAGATGAGGTTATTCAAACAGTTAAAGATTCTGGTTTGCGCGGCCGTGGCGGAGCAGGATTTCCAACTGGAAATAAATGGGGATTCATTCCGCAAGGTGATAATAAAGAGCATTACTTTGTAGTAAATGCAGATGAGTCAGAACCAGGTACTTGCAAAGATACCCCGCTGTTAATGGCTAGTCCTCATGTATTAATTGAAGGAGTAATTATTGGCTCTTTTGCAATTAGAGCTAATCATGCATTTATTTATATCCGTGGCGAGGTTACGCATGTTGTTAGAAGAGTGCAGCAAGCTATTGAAGATGCTTATAAGGCTGGATTTTTAGGGAAAAACATTTTAGGCAAAGGTTTTGATTTAGATCTAGTTTTACATGTTGGGGCAGGGGCCTATATTTGTGGTGAAGAAACGGCACTTTTAGATTCGCTCGAGGGTTTCCGTGGGCAACCAAGATTAAGGCCACCATTTCCAGCTATCGCAGGCTTATATGCAAAACCAACAGTGGTAAATAATGTTGAATCAGTTGCTTCAGTGCCAGCGATTATTAATAATGGGGTTGCATGGTTTACCGCAATGGGAACGGAAAAAAGTAAAGGCTTTACACTTTATTCTCTATCTGGGCATGTTAATAATCCTGGACAATTTGAAGCACCCCTTGGCATTACCTTAAGGGAACTGTTAGAGATTTCAGGCGGTATTAGAACTGGCCACAAGTTAAAATTCTGGACACCAGGTGGTTCTTCAACTCCAATCTTTACTGATGCCCACTTAGATGTTCCGCTTGATTACGAAGGCGTTTCAGCCGCTGGCTCCATACTCGGTACAAAAGCTTTACAAATTTTTGATGAGACCACCTGCATCGTCAGAGCAGTATTGAGGTGGACTGAGTTTTATAAACACGAGTCATGTGGAAAGTGCACGCCATGTCGAGAAGGAACTTGGTGGTTGGTTCAAGTACTTAAGGATTTAGAATCAGGTCGCGGCAGTGAAGCTGATCTAGATAAATTATTAGATCTTTGTGACAACATTATGGGTAGATCTTTTTGCGCTTTAGCTGATGGTGCAGCAAGCCCAATTATTTCCTCACTGAAATACTTCCGTCAGGAGTACTTAGATCATCTTGCAGCTGGTAAATGCCCATTTGATCCGATGACAGCTACGCTATTTGAAAGCGTAGGTGTTAAATGAGTATTCAGGAGCTTGGAGTAGATCAACAAGTAAAAGTAGAAATGATCACCTGTGTTATTGACGGGTTTGAAATCACTGTACCTAAGGGAACTCTTGTAATTAGAGCTGCAGAAAAGTTAGGCATACAAATTCCTAGATTTTGTGATCATCCATTACTTGCACCAGCTGGCGCCTGTAGACAATGTTTAGTAGATATCGAAATCAACGGTAGAGCATTTCCAAAACCACAGGCCTCTTGCACTATTCCGGTTGAAAATGGAATGGTTGTTAAAACTCAATTGACCTCTCCAGCGGCAGATAAAGCTCAAAAAGGCATTATGGAATTATTACTGATAAACCACCCATTAGATTGCCCAGTTTGCGATAAGGGCGGTGAGTGCCCACTTCAAAATCAGGCAATGTCTAATGGCCGAGCAGAATCAAGGTTTGAAGGAGTTAAACGAACATTCGAAAAACCGGTAGCGATTTCATCCCAAGTTTTATTGGATAGAGAGCGTTGCGTATTGTGTGCAAGATGTACTCGTTTTTCAGAACAAATTGCCGGTGATCCATTTATCACGCTTAACGAGCGTGGTGCACTTCAACAAGTTGGAATTTATGAGGAAGAACCATTTGATTCTTATTACTCAGGTAATACTGTTCAAATCTGTCCAGTCGGAGCATTGACGGGAACTTCTTATAGATTTAGAGCTAGACCATTTGATTTGGTTTCGACTAACTCTGCTTGTGAACATTGTGCATCTGGATGTGCAATGCGCACTGATGTTAGGCGAGGAAAAACCTTAAGACGTTTGGCGGGTGAAGATGCAGAGGTCAATGAAGAATGGAATTGCGATAAAGGCAGATGGGCTTTTAAATATGAAGTAGCTAAAAATAGAATTAAAAATCCAATGATTAGGGATTCAAGCGGACAATTACAAGAGGTTTCATGGCCAGAAGCATTAGCTGCAGCTGCTAACGGTTTAAAAAATTCAAGAAGTGGTGTTTTGGTTGGTGGCCGAGTAACTATTGAAGATGCTTATGGGTATAGCAAATTTGCTCGATTAGCTTTGAACACAAATAATATTGATTTTAGAGCTCGTTTACACAGCCAAGAAGAATTAGAGTTTTTAGCAACCACAAGTACCAATGCAACATATAAAGATATAGATAATGCAGATCATGTAGTACTAATTGGCTTTGAACCAGAAGATGAGTCACCAATAGTATTTCTTAGGATCTATAAGCAGGTACAAAAGCGTTCAATTAAATTAACCACAATCGCACCATATGCAAGTCGTGGAAGCGAAAAACTAAAAGCTAATTTAATTAAGTCTGCGTCTGGAAATGAAGTTTCTGCAATTTCTTCTCTTTCGGGTTTAACAGGTAAGTCAGTTGTGCTGGTGGGTGAAAGAATCTCCGAAACCAAAGGTGGCTTGTCTTCGATAATTAAATTAGTTAGCGATACTGGTGCTAAGTTGGGTTGGATTCCCCGAAGAGCTGGTGAGAAAGGCGCGATCACCGCAGGTGCCTTACCAAATTTGTTACCAGGTAATCGATTAGTTTCTAACTCTTCGGCCAGAGTTGATCTTGCAGCGGCTTGGTCGGTTGATTCACTTCCAAGTGAAATTGGTCTAAGTACTGAGGAAATGATTGATTCAGATCTTCAAGCTTTGTTAATTGGTGGAGTGGACCCAATGGATATCTCACCAGAGGCAAAAGTTAAATTAGCAAAGAAATTTATAATTTCATTAGAAATTAGACAAAGTGATATTACCGACATTGCATCAGTAGTTTTACCAGTTGCACCTGTAGTTGAAAAATCAGGCTCGTTTATGGATTGGCAAGGAAAAGTGCGCAGATTTGAGGCCGCAGTTGATCAAACATTAAATCGAAGCGATGTAAGAATTTTATCTATGCTTGCGGATGAAATTGGTAAGCCTATTAATCTACCGACAGTAAATTCCGCTTGGGTTGAATTTGAATCAATTGGAAGTTGGGATGGAGAGGTCAGCACTATGAAGTTGTTAGTTGGAGCTGGCAATAAGAGCGTTAATAATGATGAAGCAATTATTTCTTCATGGCGAAATTTGCTTGATAAAGGCTCTTTACAAGACGGAGAAGAAAATCTTGCCGGTACAGCTAGAAAGTCTAAGGTTGTAATTAGTCAATCACGTGCTAGAACTTTAAATGTAGGCGATGGTGACTTAGTAAGGGTTTCAAATAATTATGGAGCAGTAACCCTTGCATGTCAGATTTCAGATATCGATGAATCCTCAATTTGGCTACCTAGAAATTCAATAAATAGTCAATTAATTAGAAATCTAGGGGTGGTAAGTAATTCGGTTGTAAAGGTGGCTAAGGCATGAGTAATGCAGAAATAATTGGCCAAGATCCAGGTTGGGTAATTGCACTTAAGGGCGTACTGATATTTGCAGTCTGTGTTTTCTTAACAATCATGTCAGTATGGGGAGAGCGCAGACTTGTGGCCAGAATGCAACAGCGCAGTGGACCAAATAGAGTTGGTAAGTTTGGTTTGTTACAAGCTTTGGTAGATGGCGTAAAGCTTGCACTTAAAGAGGATTTAATTCCTAAGTCGGCAGATCGTATAGTTTTTGTGATTGCTCCAATAATAAGCACCACAGCTTGTTTTATGGCTTTTGCTGTAATCCCTCTAACTGGACCAGTTAATTTCTTTGGGCATGAAACGGTTATGCAGATGACTGATTTGTCAGTCGGTGTTTTATATGTCTTGGCAATAGCCTCGGTGGGAGTTTATGGAATCGTTTTAGCAGGATGGTCATCTGGCTCTACCTATCCTTTACTCGGTGGACTGCGATCTTCAGCTCAGGTAATTTCTTATGAAATTGCAATGGGACTTTCCTTAGTGGCAGTTTTTATTTATGCCGGTTCAATGTCCACCTCAGAAATTGTGGCTGCTCAAGATCAATGGTGGTATGCCGTAATACTTTTCCCATCCTTTGTTATTTATGCAATATCTATGGTTGGAGAAACAAATAGAGCTCCATTTGATTTAGCAGAAGCAGAAGGTGAATTAGTTGGTGGCTTTCACACCGAGTACTCATCCCTGAAATTTGCACTATTTTTCCTATCTGAATATGTAAACATTATTGCCGTTTCAGCATTGGCCACTACCTTATTCTTAGGCGGATACCGTGCGTTACCAGGTCTTGGTTTTACAGAACAGTGGCTTGGCGGTTGGTTTACCCTTGTTTGGTTCTTTATTAAAGTACTCGGATTTTTCTTTGTATTTGTTTGGCTACGAGGAACATTACCTCGCTTACGCTACGACCAATTTATGAAATTTGGTTGGAAGGTCCTAATTCCATTCTCACTAGCATGGATCTTAGTAGTTTCAACTTTAAGAGTAATGTCACAAAAAGAGGCACCACCAGCATTAATCGCTACTTTTATTTTCTCAATTGCCTTAATTTATGTAGCGGTTGCGACATTGCTAGATAGAAGAAAAGTAGCTAAAGAAAAAGTAGCGCGAAACATAAACAGTTTAGAGCCAGATTTCCCTGTACCAGCTATTCCAAATACTAGAGTGGAGCAGATAAATGGATAATGAATTAACCCCACGCTCTGATGAATTTGGATTAGCAAAAGCGGATCAATCTAAGGCGCCTATTACAAATCACGAAAGCGCAAGTTTTGGTAAACAGTTACTTGGGTTTTGGGTCACATTTAAAACTATGTTCAAGAAAGTTAATACAGTTCAATATCCAGAGGTTAAGGAACCAACTGCACCAAGGTTTCATGGTCGTCATCAATTAAATCGCCATCCAGATGGTTTGGAAAAATGTATTGGTTGTGAGCTATGTGCCTGGGCTTGTCCTGCAGATGCAATTTATGTAGAAGGAGCAGATAATAAAGAAGGGGAAAGATTTTCTCCAGGTGAGCGGTACGGCAAGGTTTATCAAATAAATTATTTACGATGTATATTCTGTGGACTCTGCATAGAAGCCTGCCCAACTCGAGCTTTAACAATGACAAATGAATATGAATTGGCAGATAGTAGTCGCGGAAAATTAATTTTTGAAAAAGATGATTTATTAGGTCCACTAAGAGCTGGAATGGTGCCACCACCTCACCCAATGTACCCAAATACCGATGACTCAAATTACTATAAAGGTGAAGTAACAACTTCTCATCCATCGCAAGGGATTGCAAAGAATGATTAATTTTGCTTTAGATATCGGCACAACGGCCGCCCCAGAGTCTTACCTATTTTATGTTTTGGCTCCTCTATCAGTTTTAGCTGCTATGGGAATGTTGTTAGTTAAAAAAGCAGTTCATTCAGCGCTATTGCTCGCCTGGGTTATGGTCACACTAGCTATTTTTTATATTGCTCAGGAAGCACTCTTCTTAGGTATTGTACAAATTGTCGTATATACCGGAGCGGTAATGATGCTGTTTCTTTTCATCTTAATGCTTGTGGGAGTAGATACCTCTGATTCACTTGTGGAGACTATTAAAGGCTTGAGAGCAATTTCAATTGTGGCAGCAGTTGGCTTTGGTGGATTACTTGTAACCCTAATTTCTCGGGCCACTTTTGGAAGAGATGTTGTAGGGCTCAGTGAGGTGAACGAACAGGGTAATGCGCTAGGAATAGCTGAACTTCTTTTCACAAGATACGTCTTTGCTTTTGAAGTAATCTCAGCACTTCTTATTACGGCAGCAGTTGGGGCAATGGTTTTGGCACATAGCCAAAAAACTAGGTCACAATTTGCACAACGAGATTTATCTATTGCCCGATTTAGAAAAGGTGAACTTAAAGATGCAGCTGGTTTACCTAGTTCTGGAGTATATGCATTACATAATGCTGTAGATGTACCTGCACTATTACCAACAGGAAATCCAGCACCAACTTCAATCTCTGCCGTGCTTGAAGCGCGCGGTGACATGATTGAAAGCACAAATTTTCAATTAAAAGAAGAAGCGGAGGAGGATAAGTAATGCCTATCGCTAACTATCTCTATCTGGCTGCAATTTTATTCACAATCGGTGCCGTAGGTGTAGTAGTACGCCGAAATGCAATTGTCGTGTTTATGTGCATTGAGTTAATGCTTAATGCTGCAAATCTTGCATTTGTTACTTTTGCTCGAATTAATGGAAATTTAGAGGGCCAAATAGTTGCCTTCTTTACCATGGTAGTTGCAGCATGTGAGGTTGTAGTTGGCCTAGCGATTATTGTGACTATATATAGATCCCGTCGATCAGCATCTGTTGATGATGCAAGTTTGTTAAAGCGATAAATGCAGATATCTGAAAATTTAGTCTGGTTTATTGCATTGCCACTCATTAGCTCTGCAATTCTTTTGCTAGTAGGCAAGAAGGCAAACTCTTGGGGACATATTGCGGCCACAACGGTCTCGGCATCAACTTTTATAATTGGTGTGATCGAATTTTTTGCTATGCAAGCTAGGCCAGAAGAGAATCGTGCAGTAGTACAAAAATTATTTACCTGGATTTCTGTAGGTTCATTTAATGTTGATGCCTCACTGTTACTTGACCAACTTTCAATTTGTTTTGTACTACTTATTACTGGAGTGGGCACATTAATTCATATTTATTCCATTTCTTATATGTCTCATGATTTAGATAGAAGAAGATTTTTTGCATATTTAAACCTATTTATAGCATCGATGCTATTGCTGGTGTTAGGTGATTCATACTTAAATCTTTATGTTGGCTGGGAAGGCGTGGGCTTGGCTTCATATCTATTAATTGGTTTTTGGAATCAAAAACCAGCATATGCAACCGCAGCGAAAAAAGCTTTTGTTGCAAACAGAGTCGGTGATGTAGGTCTATCACTTGCCATAATGATTGCATTTGCAACATTTGGCGACGTAACTTTTTCAGGTATTAAAGAACAGACAGATGCAGCTTCAACTACTCAACTTACTGCTATTGGCTTAATGTTGTTACTTGCAGCATGTGGTAAGTCAGCACAATTTCCACTGCAATCTTGGTTGGGCGATGCAATGGCAGGACCTACGCCTGTTTCAGCCTTAATTCATGCAGCAACGATGGTTACTGCAGGTGTTTATTTAATTACCAGATCAAGTTTTATTTTTGACGAAGCTCCGATTGCTCAACTTATGGTACTAATCATTGGTGCAGTTACATTATTGTTTGGCGCGATTATTGGAACAGCAAAAGATGATGTTAAGAAAGCATTGGCGGCTTCGACAATGTCTCAAATTGGATACATGATTTTGGCGACAGGCTTAGGTCCAGTTGGTTACGCATTTGCAATCATGCATTTATTAACTCATGGATTTTTCAAGGCAAGTATGTTCCTTGGCGCTGGTTCAGTCATGCATGGCATGAAGGATGAAGTTAACATGCGAAAGTATGGTGGCATAGGTAAATTCATGCCGATTACAGCAATTACTTTTGGGTTGGGTTACCTAGCCATTATTGGCGTTCCTCCATTTGCCGGTTTTTACTCTAAAGATAAAATTATTGAAACTGCATTTAATGCTGGTGGTATTAAAGGTATAGCGCTAGGTATCGCAACTTTACTTGGTGCGGCAATTACAGCTTTTTATATGACACGAGTTGTTATTCTTACTTTCTTTGGGAATGAACGTTGGGGTCATAAGGATGAACCTCATGAAAGTCCGGCGTTAATGTTAATCCCAATCGCATTACTATCTATTGGATCAGTTGCTTCTGGTTATCTACTGTCAAAGGGTAAGAGTTTGGTCTACTGGCTTGAGCCAGTTGTTAATCCATTAAAAGAACACCATGCTGAGGAGTTGTTTTCACACACAACGGTGTCGCTAATGACAATCTCAGTGGTGATAATTGGAGTTTCAATAGCGGTAAGAAAATATCGCGGAGACCAATCAGATACAGCACCAGAGAAAGTTTCAAAGTTAACTATTGCTGCAAGAAAAGACCTGTTTCAAGATGCGCTAAATGAGGCAACATTTATGCGCCCTGGACAGTCCTTAATTCAAAAGCTTTTAAATATCGATCATTTAGTAATTGATGGAGCGGTTAGATCAGTAGGAGTTGTATCTATTAGCGCTGGAAGCAAACTGCGCTCATTACAGAATGGATATGTTAGAAGTTATGCACTGATGATGGTCATTGGAGTACTAAGTTTAATTGCCGTGATTTGGGTGGTCACCGCATGAGTTTATTAACCCTAGTTGGCATCTCTCCATTAATCGGAGCACTTATTGTGCTGTTAATTCCGGCTAAGAAAAGCGAATTAATCAAGCGAGTTGCATTTATTATTACTCTCCTAATTGCCCTATTTTCCATTTTGTTAGCAGTTAGATTTGATAAAGCAATTACAGGATTCCAATTTACTCAAAATAATTCTTGGATTTCAGCATTCAATGTTAATTTTGCTGTTGGAGTAGACGGCATTTCTCTAGTCTTAATTCTTCTATCTACTATTTTAGTTCCAGTTGTGATTCTAGCTACTTGGCATGAATCTGATACTGGTCGATGGAATACAAAAGTATTTTATATTTTGGTCTTAGTTTTAGAAACACTTATGATCGGTGTTTTTGCAGCTACAGACCTATTTTTATTTTACGTATTTTTTGAGGCGATGCTAATCCCAATATATTTCTTGATTGGTGGTTACGGTACGGGGAATAAATCAGCTGCAGCAGTTAAATTCTTACTGTATAGCTTATTTGGCGGTCTTCTAATGCTGGCTTCAATTATTGGAATTTATGTGATTTCAGGGAACCAAATTGGTGCAACTTTTGACTTAGCTAAATTGGCAACTTTACAAATTGATAATCAAACCGAGTACTTCCTATTTCTTGGATTCTTCATTGCATTTGCAATAAAGGCTCCACTGTGGCCATTTCATACCTGGCTTCCAGATGCCGCAAAGTCCGCTACCCCTGGCACTTCAGTTCTCTTACTAGGAGTGCTCGATAAAGTAGGAACTTACGGAATGATCCGATTTTGTATTGAATTGTTCCCAGATGCTACAAAAACTTTTACGTCATTCATTATTACATTGGCAGTTATATCAATTATTTATGGTGCATTTATGGCAATTGGTCAGCGAGATATAAAGGGATTAATTGCATTCACTTCTATCTCCCACTTTGGCTTTATTACAATGGGAATATTTGCTTTAACTTCTCAAGGCGTCTCAGGCGCCAGCCTCTATATGGTCAATCATGGATTCTCTACAGCTGCACTATTTTTAATTGCTGGTTGGATGATTTGGCGAAGAGGATCTTCCACAATTTCAGATTTTGGCGGACTCCAAAGAGTTACTCCAGTAATGGCATGGACATTCTTTATGGCCGGGATGTCCAGTTTAGCCTTACCAGGACTATCAAGTTTTGTTAGTGAATTTTTAGTACTAGTTGGAACTTATACGCGCTATCCGGTCGCAGCAGTAATTGGAACTCTAGGGATAGTTCTAGCTGCACTTTATATATTAATTCCAGTACAAAAAGCATTACATGGCCCTATTGTTAGTGGAAATGAAAATCTAAAGGATCTGAACCTAAGAGAAAAGGTTGCAATATCGCCAGTAATATTGGTGATTGTTCTAATGGGTTTTTATCCAAAACCAGTTTTAGATTTAATTAATCCAACGGCAGAGAAAATTGTGATTAATTCTGGTTATTCAGATCCGGTAGCAAAGGTTGGTAAATGATGTTAAGCGCTCCATCGTTTAGTTATGCACTACTTTCACCAATGCTGATTGTTCTTGCCGCAGCTGTACTTGGAGTTTTAATTGAAGCCTTTATGGGTAAGACACATCGGGCTGCAGTTCAACTTACCGTAAGCATTGGGGCACTACTTCTTGCACTTATTCAAATCTGGCAGATTAGAGATATGTCTTCGACTTCAGCCGCGGTGAATTCTGTGACAATTGATAAGGCTGGGATATTTTTACAATTTACAATTATTGTTCTTGCCTTAGTTGCAGTTTTACTAATTGCAGATCAAGATAATTTCGTTGCTAGGGCATCTACAATTCCAGGTTCAGTAGAGGAACAGATTACAACCCAACAACAAGTAAAGCAGACTGAAATCTTCCCTCTTTTCCTGTTTGCAACTGCTGGAATGATGCTTTTTACGGTTTCAACTGATTTAATTACTTTGTTTGTTGCACTAGAAGTATTTTCTCTACCTCTATATTTACTTGCGGGTTTATCTCGAAGAAGGAGATTGCTTTCACAAGAAGCAGCGCTTAAGTACTTTTTACTTGGCGCTTATTCCTCGGCATTTTTCTTATTTGGAGCTGCCTTTATTTATGGATATTCAGGCAGTGTTTCACTAGTTGATATAAGTGCTTCAGCAGGAAGTGCTAATGATATTTTCCTATATATCGGAATAATATTTATGTCTGTTGGCTTATTGTTTAAAATTAGTGCAGTTCCATTTCATTCTTGGACGCCTGATGTTTATCAAGGGGCTCCCACACCTATAACTGGATTTATGGCTGCATGTACAAAAGTAGCGGCCTTTGGAGCAATTTTAAGATTATTTTACGTAGGCTTCGCTGAATCACAAACTTTATGGCAACCAGTTATTACTGTAATTGCTGTTATAACAATGGTTTTTGGATCAGTTGTTGCTATAGCTCAGCGCGATGTAAAGCGTATGTTGGCATATTCATCAATTGCCCATGCTGGGTTCTTACTGTCAGGAGTTGTTGCATTAAGTAAGGAAGGACTTGCAGCCTCACTCTTTTACTTATTTGCATACGGATTTACCACGATTGCCGCTTTTGGAATTATTTCATTAGTACGTGATTCAACTGGTGAAGTAAGTGATTTAAACAGATGGGTTGGGCTAGGCAAGAAATCACCTTTAGTTGCATCGGTATTTTCACTTTTACTACTTAGTTTTGCAGGAATTCCACTAACCTCTGGCTTTATTGGAAAGTTTGCAATCTTTTCAGCAGCTTACCAATCAGGAAATACATTATTGGTTGTAGTCGGAGTTCTAGCAAGTGCAATAGCAGCTTTCTTTTATGTCAGAGTAATAATTATGATGTTTTTCAATGATCCAGATAATGATTCGGTTTCAGTTGTAATTCCATCAATCAAGAGTAGAATTTCAATTACTATTGCAACCCTAATAACATTCGTACTTGGAATTTTCCCTTCAATAATTTTAAATACTGCAAATAACTTTGCAAACTTAATTAAATAATGAATCCAATAGGAATACCTAATTTAGATAAAAATCTGGAAGCTACTTTATTGGCCGATATGGCGAAAGTAGAACTATTGCTCAGGTCTCATATTGAAGGTGAATACCCATTAGTCATAGAAACTTCTAGGCATTTAGTTGAGGCTGGCGGAAAGCGTTTAAGGCCACTATTAACATTAATTGCTGCGCAATTTGGTGATCCAACAAATTATGACATTATAAAAGCCGCAGTTTCATGTGAACTGACTCATCTTGCAACGTTATATCACGATGACGTTATGGATGACGCACTTCTTAGGCGCGGTGTTACAAGCGCAAATACTAAATGGGGTAATGCGGTAGCTATTTTAACTGGTGATTATTTATTTTCTAAAGTTTCAGACATGCTTGCTGATATAGGTCCGGAAGCAGTTAAATTACAGGCTAAAACTTTTGAACGACTCGTTATTGGCCAAATTAAAGAAACTCAAGGAGAGACCGAAGGCTTAACTCCAATAGAACATTATCTAAAAGTGGTCTCAGATAAAACAGGATCTTTAATCGCAACAAGTGCAAGATTTGGTGCCCTTTTATCTGGTGCAAAGCCAGAGGTTGTTGAGATATTAACTAAATTTGGAGAGAAAATAGGAATTGCCTTTCAAATTGCCGATGATCTGTTGGATGTAACTAGTGATTCAACTGCTTCAGGAAAGACACCCGGTACAGATTTAAAAGAAGGCATACCGACTTTAGTGACGCTATATGTCATGGCAGCAAATGCACCTGAAGATAAAGAACTAATAGCAAAGCTAAGTAGACCAGTAACAGAAAATGAGTTGAAGGAAGTAATTACTCAGCTTCGTTCTCATAAAGCTTTAGAAGATGTGCGCAGATACCTTGCCAACATTGCAAAAGAAGCTAATGATTTAATAGCTGGTCTCCCAGATGGAGCGGCAAAAGACGCACTAAAAAATGTAGCACACGTCCTAGTTAATAGATCCACCTGATTTTCTTAAATCCTTTCCTAGTATTACTAAAGCAATCCAAATAAAAATAAATCCAATTAGTTTTATAAGTTGTAACGGTTCATGAAAAACTACAATGCCAATTAAAAACATGATACTAGGAGTTATGTACTGAAGTAGCCCGGTAACCGTAAGTGGAAGTCTTGTGGTTGCAGCATTAAACAAAAGTAAAGGTATTACAGTGACTAAACCAGCACTGGCAAGTGCTATAGAAAAACCCCAGTCTTGGCCAAATTCTGCTTCATTTTTATTAAGAAGATACGAGACAAAGAAGAAACTTGGAACAAAGGCCACCATTGTTTCTATTGATAGCGTTTCCAACGCTCCAGCATTCAATTGTTTTTTTATCAAACTATATGATCCCCAACTTACTGCTAAGCCAATTGCGATTAGGGGAAGGCGACCATAGGTGAATGTTAAAATTAACACACCGACTGCGGCCAGAAGTACTGAAATAAGTTGTAGCTTTTGTAATTTCTCTTTCAGAGCGAATACACCAAAACTAACTGCAACTAATGGAGTTATGTAATAACCGAGAGCAGCCTCAACCACACGGTCAACTGAGACTGCCCAGATATAAATACCCCAGTTGGCTGACAAAAGTAGTGAGGTTAATGCTAACAGTAAAAAAGTTCTTAAATTTCTCACTAGAGCGAATGTACTCTTTAATTGCTGTTGGACAGCTAAAAATAATAAGCAAACTACCAGCGACCAGATCGCACGGTGTCCAAGTATTTCAAATGAGGATGCGCGCTCTAGCCACCGCCAATAAATTGGGAGTAGTCCCCAAATAACATAAGCGGCAACTCCATAGGTTATTCCGGTGCCATTTAGCTGCAATTAAAAACTCTATTCATTATCTATAGTTGGTGAATTGAACTACAAACTCCCAAGTTTCCTTCTTAATCAACGCAATTGCAGCTTGTAGATCATCTCTACTCTTACTTGAAACTCTTAGCTCATCTCCTTGAATCTGAGTCTTTAGTGATTTTGGTCCAGACTCCTTCAGATATTTTGCAATCTTCTTTGCATTCTCTGTTGAGATACCTTCCTTAAACTCACAAGTTATTAGGTAAGTCTTACCACTTAGTTTTGGTTCACTCGAATCAAGGTGCTTTAAAGAAACACTTCGTTTAACAAGTTTCTCTTTAAATACATCTAATGCAGCCTTTGCTCGCTCTTCGGTATCAGACTCAATAATCACCCTTGACCCAGACTTTTCTATCTTGGTTCCGGTATTCTTGAAATCAAATCTAGTGGCTAGCTCTCGCTCGCACTGGTTGAATGCGTTATCTAACTCCATTTGATCAATTTTTGAGACGATATCGAAACTGCTGTCGGCCATGTCTATACTTTACTAGTTAAATGCCACTGCTCTAACAACTGCGACTGGAGTGAATTTGAGTAAGGTAAAGATTAAGCGCCGTATTCCCAGTCCTAAAGATTTAGCGCAACTACTTAGGTTTAGGAAATTTATCTTAAGCCCTACAAAGAGAAGACTATCCAAAGCTTTAACAATTTATGATTTACGAGATATTGCCAAGCGCCGAACACCACAGGCTCCATTTGATTACACAGATGGTGGGGCAGATACCGAGTCGAGTTTAACTAGGGCAAGAAATGCCTACGAGAAATTAGAGTTTCAACCAAACATATTGCGCAATGTTAAAGATTTGGATCTATCGGTAAATATGTTAGGCAAAGTTATGAAAATGCCTATAGGTATTGCACCAACAGGTTTTACTCGGATGATGCAAACCGAGGGTGAGTATGCTGGAGCATGCGCGGCAGCTGATGCCGGAATTCCTTACACACTTTCCACCATGGGTACTAGATCAATAGAAGATGTAGCAAACGCAGCTCCCAATGGACGGAATTGGTTTCAACTTTATATGTGGAAAGATCGTGATCGAAGTATGGCATTGGTCGATCGAGCTAAAAAGGTTGGTTTTGATACCTTAGTTTTAACAGTTGATGTTCCCGTTGCCGGTGCAAGATTAAGAGATGTAAGAAATGGAATGACAATACCTCCTTCTCTCACTGCCAGAACAATTATTAATGCAATTCCAAGACCTGCATGGTGGATTAATTTTTTGACAACAGATCCGTTGAAGTTTGCATCTTTGGATTCTTGGAACGGAACCGTTGCCGAACTTCTAGATTCAATGTTTGACCCAACAGTTACGTATGAAGATTTAAAGTGGATTAGAGATCAATGGCAAGGAAATCTAGTAGTAAAAGGTATACAAAATGTGAGCGATGCTGTTAAATCAATAGAGTCAGGAGCGGATGCAATTATTCTTTCCAACCATGGAGGAAGACAATTAGATCGAGCACCTGTTCCACTACATTTATTACCTGAAGTTATCAAAGAGGTTGGTAACAAAGCCGAAGTGCATGTTGATACCGGAATTATGCATGGCCAGGATGTGGTTGCCGCATTAGCGGCCGGAGCTAAGTTCACATGGATTGGACGTGCTTACCTTTATGGATTAATGGCAGGTGGAAAATCAGGTGTTGATAAATCATTAGAGATATTTCGTAGCCAAATTACTAGGACTATGAAATTATTAGGTGTAAGTAATGTAGCTGAGTTGAATCCTGACCATGTCAGATTCATCGCAAGATACGCTGATTAGCGATATAACTTTTGGTGATACAACCAATTAGGCTTTAGACTTCGCTTCGCTTAACAATCCTGGCGGGTTGCCCGAGCGGCCAATGGGAGGGGACTGTAAATCCCCCGGCTCTGCCTTCGAAGGTTCAAATCCTTCACCCGCCACCATTTAATTTATAAATCTAATTCTCGTAGGTTGCTACTCCTATCGACTTTAATCTTTCAACCATTTCCGAGTACTTCTGGCCAAAAATGGGATCTAACACTTCACTCTTCCAGCGCCCACTGGATGCAGCTTCCATGGTCATTTTTGAATTAAAAAAGTTTTTCATATTTGGCGAATCCTCGATACCTAAGAATTTAAGTAATTGTATGTAAGTCTCTTCTCGTTTATGAATCACCAAATTTTCTAGTTTGATAGTTATCTGCTGGTTAGCGGGAATTGCGCTAAGACAGTTATGGCCCTTGGTAAGTCTTTTCTCAATCCACTCAATACCCTCAAGTGCTGTATTAGGTCCCCAATTCTTGGTAAGTAAAGAGGAAATAACATCTCTAGGATCTCGCATCATATTAATGAATTTGGCGTTAGGAATAACTCTGATAATTCTTGTGGCATTAGTAATATTTAATGGAGTTGTCTCTACCCAGTACTTTTCTTCGCCTGCTGAATCTTGGCTAGTTATAAATCCAAACATAAATTGATTAGCAGCCTTTACTCGGTTTCGGCGATAACTTTTTTTAAGCTGAATAAGCAAGGCTTCAAGCTTTGATTTTGTTATACCTGAGGTTAATCCCCTGCCATGAGGTGGTGGAGCATCGATTTCCCACCATTTGTTCCAGATTAAATCGAAAAACTCATCAAATCTTTGTTGATCTCGTTTCCTCCTTTTCTGGTAAGTTCTAAAATTTAGAATAGAAACATTGTGTTGAGGCTTATCTGGATTCTCTTGACGACCAAAGGTGATATCTAGAAGGCCACCAGGATTTGATAAAAATTTAATCTCAGTAGGCAAGCTGGTTCTAACTTCTGGATGTTCATTCAGAAGATCACCAACGATTGTTGTGCCACTCCGCCCAGTGCCACCAATAAATACAGGTATTGGATTGAACTCGGTAACTAACTTATCCATAGGTAAAGATTAAACCTAATTTTGTTAATATTTACTGACTCTCTCAAAGATTCATAAAATTACACTGAATATCTTAAGATTAGATACAAAACATATTGCTTGTAACCAAGTTAATAAAAGAATTCAACATCAATGTAGTTATACTAAACACATGCAAAAACCAACCATAATTTTAGCTACAAGTAATGGTATTGGCATGGGCCATCTAACTCGCTCAAGTGCCATTGCAGCTGAGTTGAAAGAATTTTCAAATCCAATTATTGTTTCGATGGCGGCAGGTGTAATTGAAGTACCAAAAATTGCTGGTGTGCAATTTGAATACATTCCAGGAAAAGATCGAAATTGGATGGGAAGATTAGAATGGGATACTTATTTGAGAGATCGGCTTGTTGCGTTAATTGATGAAACTAATGCAGCCATAGTCAGTTTTGATGGTGTCGTTCCTTATCCTGGCATAATCGCAATTAAGCGAAGTAGACCACATGTGAAAGTTGTCTGGGTTCGGCGAGGTTTTTGGCAAAATACAACGCGAAAATATTTACTCTCTTTACAGTCCAAGATGATGGATTTGGTAGTAACTCCAGGTGATTATGGTCAAGCCTACGACAATGGTCCAACTAGCAATAGAAAAGATTCTGTTTTAGTTAAGCCGATTTCAATTTATAGACCGGAGTTCACGTTAAGTAAAGTGCAAGCTCGAATTGAAATTGGCTTAGATATAAATCGCCCAGCGATACTTGTCCAATTGGGAATTGGTGAAGCAGATTTAAATTCAAAAATGACATCAGCATTAAAGGGTTTACTATCTTGGCCAGATTTACAGGTTGTGCTCACTAAGGAACCAATAACCTCTACAGGAGAAAACCTAGCTCCGGCTGGCTTAGATATTAAAATAATGAAGTATTTTCCGTTAGCAAATATCTTAAATGCTTTTGACGCTGCGATTTGTGCCGCAGGATATAACAGTGTCCACGAAGAGCTTGCTGCAAGGATTCCAACTTTATTCGTGCCAAATATCAGGGGAACTGATAACCAGGCAGCCAGGGCTAACTGGGCTGCAGATAATAAAATGGCACTGACTGTTGATCAGTCTGATTTAGATTCAATTACAAAAAATGCAGCTAAATTAGCAGTAAAGAGCGTTAGGGATGAATTAACTAGTAATTGTGCAAAATTGCCTGAGGTAACTGGGGCTAAGGATGTTGCGAGAATTTTCAATGAGTTGTTATCTGCGCCCGTAAAAAGTCGAAGAGAAATTAATGCGGTTTTCTTTAGGCTAAGGGTTAAGAATTTTTTTGGCAGAGGCTTAAGAGGTATGGTTTATTCATTCTTAAAATTACTAGCTTATGGTTATCGATCATTAAAACCTTATAAATATCAATCTAAAAGTGCTTTGAATGAAATCAAAATTGTAGAGATTGATCAGCGAGATGAATTACATAAATTAATAAAGAATCAAAACCCGTTCGAGCACCTTATTGTTGGAGCTTCAGCTACATATAAAAATAGGCGTATTGAGATTGCAAAAAAGGCTTACTTAAAGTAATTGGGCTGTAATTCGTAATTAATAAAGGTGGGTTGTATCCTTAGTCAGAACTTCGCCCCCTTAGCTCAGTCGGTAGAGTGTTTCCATGGTAAGGAAAAGGTCAACGGTTCGATTCCGTTAGGGGGCTCGAATAAAAATTTAATATTGAAGATAAATAAGTTTGGCGGGGTAGCTCAGCTTGGTAGAGCAAGCGGCTCATAATCGCTGTGTCGTGGGTTCAAATCCCGCCTCCGCTACAAGTACTACAGAACCAAAATTACGATAGAAATTGATATCAATTTCAGTAAATGGTGCAGGTCAGGTAGCCTCACCTCTTAAGAAATTAACGAAAGTTAATTTAACTACAAGGCTAGGAGCTTAACCATGGCAAGTAAAAGTGCAGATGTTCGTCCAAAAATTACAATGGCATGCGTTGAGTGCAAAGAGCGCAATTACATAACTCGTAAAAATCGCCGTAATGATCCAGATCGATTAGAGTTGAAGAAATTCTGCCCGCGCTGTAAATCATCACAGCTTCACCGCGAAACACGTTAATTAAAGCCCGCCAATGGCTGGGACAATCAGAATCTGCTTAATTGCAGAGGGTTTTGTGGAAGATTTAAAAAAGTGTGTTTCTTCAATTCAGAGTTTTACTAAAACACCAGTAAGCATTCATGCTAATGGCAAGAGTAATTGGATCGAACAAAATCTATTTGATCCAAGCCAAGTAAGTATTTCTCAAGATAAAAACCCGCTTGGTTGGGGTAATTTAATCAATCGGTTTTTAATTGAAAATACCGAAGAGTATTTGATAATTATGGATCCATCCACAATATTTTTAGCAGACCCAATTCCTGAGACCTTAGCTGCCCTTGAGTCTGGTTATCAAGGGGCAGGATGGAAAGGTGGATTAGTTAATTTATCTGATGAGTGGCGCAGTACTGAAGATAAAGGATCGGGGGAGGTAGATGTTTTATTTAGTTACTACCTGGCGCTAAATCGATCCTTTGCATTAGAGGCAGGAGGAGCAAACCCAAGTGCTAAGTACTATCGAAATGCAGATCTTGAGTTATCACTAGCGATAAGAGCGGCCGGCGGTAAGTTAGTCCAAATTGATCTGCCCTTAGAGCAAGGCAGACATCACGGTTATTATGATGTTGACCCTGATTACCGAGAGAAGAATTCAAAAAAAAATTACCAAAGAATTTTGGATAGGTTTAGAGGTAAAAATGAAATCCTTGCACCCCGCAGATAGGCTTAAGTAATGGAGCAATTGTCTAGCTTTACAACGCTACGAGTTGGTGGCCCAGCTCGTAAAATTGTGCATGCTCATTCTGAAGCGGAATTAATTGAATTTGTTAAGGCAGCCGATAGCGCAAAGGAGCCAATATTAATTTTAGGCGGCGGTTCTAATTTATTAATTAGTGATGCAGGTTTTGCCGGCACCGTAATTCGGGTTGAAAGTAAAGGTAACACCTTAGATTATGACGCTTGCAGTGGTGGGATGATTGAGGTGTCAGCTGGTGAAGATTGGGATAAATTTGTAGAAATAAGTATCGAAAAAGGTTTTGCAGATCTGGAGTCACTAAGTGGAATTCCCGGCACAGTTGGCGGGGCTCCTATTCAAAACATTGGTGCTTACGGGCATGAGGTAAGTGAAACAATTGCAAGAGTAAAAACTTATGACCGGAGTAAGGGTGAGGTAAAAACCTTTACCAATACCGAATGTAAATTCTCATATCGAAACTCCATTTTTAAAGAGCAGCCTGGCAAATATGTGATCTTGAGTGTAACTTTTCAATTACGAAAAGGAGCTCAATCATTACCAATTACTTATGCTGAGTTAGCCAAGCAATTATCAGTAAATATCGGAGATCGGGTTGAGGTAATTAAAGTTAGAGAAGCTGTGCTTAAATTACGAGCAAGTAAGGGAATGTTAATTAACTTAGAAAATGAGATTAATTCTGCTGGATCATTTTTCGTAAATCCGATTTTAAGTAAATCAGTGGCGGAAAAACTTCCAGCCGATGCCCCTAGATGGCCACAAAGTGATGGCAAAATAAAAACCTCTGCTGCTTGGCTAATGGAGCATTCAGGAGTTGTTAAGGGTGAAAAATTAGCTGGCGCCCAAATTTCAAACAAACATGTTCTAGCTTTAACTAATTCAGGAGATGCAACAGCTGAAGATATTATCGAGCTTGCTAAAAGAGCTAGAAAAAAAGTTTACGAAAAATTTGGCATCAAGCTAGAGGCAGAAGTTCAATTAGTTGGCGTAAATCTGGATTAATTGGCTTCGCTTAGTAATCTTTTAACCCTGGAGATTCCCTCCAAAATATCATCATCGCTAAGAGCATAAGAGAATCGCAGATACCCAGATGGTCCAAAAGCTTCACCTGGCACCGCAGCTACCTCTGCCTCTTCTAAGATTAAAGTTGCTAATTCAGCTGAAGTATTAGCTTTCTTACCTCTAATCTCTTTACCTAATACACCCTTTACGGATGGATAAACATAGAAGGCACCGGTTGGGGTTGGACAGATAACGCCAGGAATTTCATTTAGTAATTTAACTATTAATTTACGTCTGCGATCAAAAGCTTCTCCCATTTTATGAACCGCTGCTAAATCGCCATTTAGAGCGGCAATTGCAGCACGCTGGGAAACATTTGCGACATTAGAAGATAAATGTGACTGCAGATTAGTTGCAGCTTTAATTACATCCTTTGGCCCAATCATCCAACCTACTCGCCAACCTGTCATGGCATAAGTTTTTGCTACACCATTTATGATGATGGTTCGATCAGCAAGCTCTGGTACTGCAACACAAATACTTAGCGCTTTTGCACCATCATAAAGTAGGTGCTCATAGATTTCATCTGTTATTACCCATAGGTTATTTTTCAGTGCCCACTGCCCAATTGCTTTAACCTGCTCTGGTGAATAAACCGAGCCAGTTGGATTAGAGGGTGAACAAAATAACAGCACCTTAGTTTTAGGAGTGAGTGCTTTTTCAAGCTGTTCAACACTTACAAGGTAATTTTGAGTTTCATCAGCAAAAATTTCCACTGCAACTCCACCTGCTAACTTGATGCATTCAGGATATGTAGTCCAAAACGGAGCGGGTAGTAAAACTTCATCACCTGGATCTAAAATTGCCGCAAAAGATTGGTAGACAGATTGCTTGCCACCATTAGTAACAAGTACCTGATCTGCAGTAATTTCATAATTTGAATCTCGTTTAGTTTTCTTAACTATGGCATCCCTTAACTCAGGTAATCCTGGTGTTGGGGTATAGCGATGATTGGCAGGATTTTTTGCCGCTTCAATTGCAGCATTAACTATGTAATCTGGAGTTGGAAAATCTGGTTCGCCTGCGCCAAAACCAATTACAGGTTTTCCGGCGGCCTTTAACGCTTTGGCTTTGCTATCGACAGCTAAAGTGGCAGATTCTGCAATCGCTGCAACTCGCTTTGAAACTCTAGATTTTTCGAATGCTCCCATGGGGGGACAGTCTGCCATCTACGCCTAAAAGTGGCTTCATATTTATCCGGGTTTTACCTTCCTACATAACCTCCTCTACACTTTCGCCCCCGGCGCTTGAATTAAGCCATGATTTTTCATGCCTTAATTCGGGACAAAGGGCAGTAGCTCAATTGGCTAGAGTTGCCGTCTCCAAAGCGGCCGGTTGGGGGTTCGAGTCCCTCCTGCCCTGCAAAAGGTTTAGTTATTAAAGAAGTTGCGGCACAGCGATGAAAGGGAAAGGTAGATGAGCGAAGAAATCGTCTCAACTGAAGAACCCAAGGGGATCTTTGGTCGCATTAGCCTGTTCTATCGTCAAATTATTTCTGAGCTGGCAAAAGTTGTTTGGCCAACCCGTAAGCAATTAACTACCTACACCGCGGTGGTCTTGGTTTTCGTAGGATTTGTAATTTTAGTTGTTTCAATCTTTGATTTAATTTTAACAAGAATAACTTTTTGGATATTTGGCTAAGGCAAAAAGGAAAATATGATGTCAATTGAAACGCCAGCTAATCCACCAGTGGATGCTTTTGAAGCAGCGCTCGCCGTTACCGAAGCAGCGCCAGTGGTTGAAGAGAGTATTTCACCTGTTGAAGATGTAGTTCAAGAAAGTGCTGCTGAAGAAAATGATGAGAATGCTGAATTTAGAGCCGCCCTTCGTAGCGCACCAGGAGAATGGTTCGTGGTTCATTCATACGCTGGTTATGAAAAGAAGGTTAAAGGAAATTTAGTGAACCGAATCCAATCTTTAAATATGGAAGATTTTATTTTCCAAATTGAAGTTCCTGAGGAAGAGGTTCGAGAGTTAAAGAATGGTGCTATTAAAGTAGTTAAGCGAAATGTATTCCCAGGATATGTTTTGGTTCGTATGGAGCTAACTGATGAGTCCTGGTCATGCGTTAGAAATACGCCTGGCGTTACCGGATTTGTTGGTAATGCGCACCACCCATCACCTCTAACACTTACTGAAGTGGAAAACATCTTGGCTCCTCGCCCATTAAAGAAGGGCGGCAAGATTGAGATGAAGGATGTTGATTATGCAATCGGTGAGTCCATAACTGTTATGGATGGACCATTTGCGACATTGCCAGCGACTATTTCTGAGATCATGCCAGAGCAAGCAAAGTTAAAAGTATTGGTCTCCATATTTGGTCGTGAGACGCCAGTTGAACTTTCATTCCACCAAGTACAAAAGATTTAACTAACCTAAGAAAAGGAAAAAACATGGCACCGAAGAAGAAGGTAACCGCACTAATTAAGTTGCAGATCCAGGCTGGAGCTGCCACACCTGCCCCACCGGTTGGTCCTGCTCTTGGTCAGCATGGTGTGAACATCATGGATTTCGTTAAGGCATATAACGCAGCTACCGAAAGCCAAAAGGGAAATATCATTCCAGTTGAAATTACGGTCTTCGAAGATCGTTCATTTACATTTATTACCAAAACTCCACCAGCCTCTCGATTAATCCTAAAGGCAGCTGGAATTGAAAAGGGATCTGCTATCCCACACAAAGATAAGGTTGCAAATCTAACTAAGGCGCAGGTCGAAGATATCGCCAAGCAAAAGATGGTGGATCTAAATGCTAATGACTTAGAGATGGCATCAAGAATTATTGCCGGTACTGCCAGATCAATGGGTATTACTGTCTCTAATTAATTAAAAACTGTGGGAGAACCTCGCTGGTTCGAATTAACCACAACCCCAATCTTGAAAACTATTTCAAGATTTAACCAAGAGGAGAAGAAATGAAGCGCAGTAAGAAATATAAGGCCGCGGCAGAAAAGATTAAATTAGATAATCTTTATCAGCCAGGTGAGGCTATGAAGTTAGTGAAAGAGACCTCAACTGTTAAATATGACGCAACAGTTGATGTGGCACTTTTTCTAGGCGTGGACCCAAAGAAAGCTGATCAAGCAATTCGCTCAACAGTTAACTTGCCACATGGAACTGGAAAAACTGCTCGAGTATTAGTTTTTGCAGGTGGCGAGCGAGCTGAAGAAGCTCGGGCTGCTGGTGCTGACATTGTTGGTGCTGATGAATTAATTGATGAAGTTTCAAAGGGACGTTTGGATTATGACGCAGTAGTTTCAACTCCAGAGTTAATGGGAAAGGTTGGCCGACTTGGAAAGGTTTTAGGACCTCGTGGTTTGATGCCAAATCCAAAGACTGGAACTGTAACCACTGATGTTGCAAAGGCTGTTTCAGATATTAAAGGTGGAAAGATTGAGTTCAGAATAGATAAAAACGCCAACCTTCACTTTGTAATTGGTAAAGTTTCATTTACTGCTGAGCAATTAGCTGAAAACTATGCCGCTGCAATTGAAGAGGTAATGCGTGCTAAGCCTGCATCTTCAAAGGGTCGATTTATTAAATCCGCCACAATCTCTTCTACGATGAGCCCAGGAATCAAACTTGATACCTCAATCTCCCGTGATGGCGGACCACAGATTCAGTAAAACCTTATTTTGACTTGGGTAGGCCTAAAGGCCTACCCTTAGCTTATTCAGTCGGGTTAAGAGATTAGCTAGATTGATGAAACCAAAGACTGCAGGTCTTTTAAAGGAAATCTTTAAAAGGTAATTGTTTAAAAAAACTACCCGCATAGGTGCCAACGATTACCTCGTGTGCATTTATGCGCCGAGGTTTTTCTTATTTAGAAAGGATGCCAAATGGCAACTCCAGAGAAGACAGCTGCTGTGGCAGAGATCGTTGAAGATTTCCGCACCGCAAATGCAACTGTGCTAACTGAGTACCGTGGACTTTCAGTTGGTTTAATGAAACAACTGCGTCGCTCACTTGGCAGCAAAAATAAGTACTCCGTTGTTAAGAACACTTTAACTAAACGTGCCGCTAAAGAGGCGGGCGTAGATTTAGATCCAGCATTACTTGCTGGCCCATCTGCGGTGGCATTTATTAAAGGTGATCCAATTGATGCTGCAAAGGCATTACGAGATTTTTCTAAAGAAAATCCACTGCTAGTAATTAAGGGTGGAATTTTTGATGGCAAGGCAGTCACAACTGCTGAGATTATGCAATTGGCAAATCTTGAATCCCGTGAAGTACTTCTTGCCAAGATTGCTGGCGCTATGAAAGCTTCAATCGCTAAAGCTGCTCGAGTCTTTGATGCACTACGTATCAAGATGGAGGCTGGTGCACCAGCACCAGTTGCTGAAGCTGTTACCGAGGCACCAGTTGCTGAAGCTGTTACCGAGGCAGCTGTTGTAGAAAAAGTTGAAGAAGTAGTTGCGCAAGCAGCAACACCAGAAGTTGTCGCTGAAGCAGCACCTGCTGCTGAAAGCACTGAAAACTAAAACCGAACCCCAACCCCCGTACTCATACCTTGAGTTGGAGTCGGGATTAGAAGAAAAGGAAAGAATATGTCAAAGCTAAATACCGCAGATCTATTAAGTCAGTTCAAGGATATGTCCTTGGTTGAGCTAACAGAGTTTGTAAAGGCATTTGAAACAGAGTTTGATGTAACAGCTGCGGCACCAGTTGCAGTTGCTGCTACTGGTGGAGCCGCCGGCGGCGCTGCCGCAGATGCTACACAAGATGAGTTCACAATCATTCTTGAGGATGCAGGCTCACAAAAGATTGCTGTTATCAAAGAGGTCCGCGCACTTAACTCAAGTCTTGGTCTAAAAGAGGCTAAAGATCTAGTTGATGCCACCCCAGCTACCTTGCTGGAGAAGGCGGATAAGGCAACAGCAGATAAGGCAAAGGCTGCATTTGAGGCGGCTGGCGCAAAGGTAACTATTAAGTAAGTGCCTAGGCTTAAAAAACCTAAGGATTAGACAGAAGGGGCAGGGGTTAGATACTCTGCCCCTTCACAATTTTAAAAAACCAATAGGTCCAAAGCATATAGCGGCTAAGACCTAGTGGTCTTCGTGTGTTTAATACAGTTGACAACTGGAGGAAAATTTGGCCGCTTCAAAAATTAAATCTCAAGCTCCACGTCGTGTTTCATTCGCCAAGATTCGTGAACCGCTAGAAGTTCCAAATCTACTCTCCTTGCAATTAGAGAGTATTGATTGGTTACTAGGTAACGATGCATGGCGCGCTCGCCTTAATGATGCCGAGAAATCAAATCGCGGTGAAGTACCAAAACAATCTGGACTTGAAGAAATTTTTGAAGAGATCTCACCAATTGAAGATTTTCAAGGATCGATGTCACTTTCATTCCGTGACCATAGATTCGAACCACCTAAGTACACCATCGCAGAGTGCAAAGAGCGCGATATTACTTATGCTGCGCCATTATTTTTAACAGCTGAATTTACCAATAACATAACTGGTGAAATTAAGTCACAAACAGTTTTCATGGGTGATTTCCCATTAATGACTCCTCGTGGAACATTTGTAATTAATGGAACTGAGCGTGTAGTTGTTTCACAGATTGTTCGTTCTCCTGGTGTTTATTTCGAGCGCACAATTGAAAAAACTTCTGATAAGGATATTTTCACCGCCAAAATTATTCCAAGCCGTGGTGCGTGGCTCGAGTTTGAAGTTGATAAGAAAGATATGGTCGGAGTTCGTATCGATCGTAAGCGTAAGCAATCAGTAACAATATTTTTAAAAGCCCTTGGTTGGAGCAGTGCTCAAATTCTTGAACAGTTTGGTGAGTTTGAATCAATTAAGCTGACATTAGAGAAAGACAATGTTGAGACACAAGATGAAGCATTGCTAGATATTTATCGCAAACTTCGTCCAGGTGAGCCACCAACTAAAGAGGCAGCTCAAAACTTGATTGAAAATCTTTACTTCAATGCAAAACGCTATGACCTTGCTAAGGTTGGTCGTTTTAAAATTAATAAGAAGTTAGGCATGGAGTTAGATCTAAGTCGTGGTTTGTTAACTATTGAAGATATTGTTGGAACGATTCGTTACTTAGTTGCACTACATCGTGGAGATGCACTGATGGAGTACGGCAAAGAGGTACGTGTTGAGACTGATGATATTGACCATTTTGGAAATCGCAGACTTCGTACCGTTGGTGAGTTAATTCAAAACCAGGTGCGAACCGGACTTTCTCGTATGGAGCGAGTTGTGCGCGAGCGCATGACCACTCAAGATGTTGAAGCTATTACGCCACAAACTCTGATCAATATTCGTCCAGTTGTGGCCTCGATCAAAGAGTTCTTTGGTACCTCTCAACTTTCACAATTTATGGATCAAACAAATCCACTTTCAGGTATGACACACAAGCGACGATTATCAGCGCTTGGGCCTGGTGGTTTATCTAGAGAGCGAGCAGGCTTTGAGGTGCGCGATGTTCACCCATCTCACTATGGTCGTATGTGCCCGATTGAAACTCCAGAAGGACCAAACATTGGTTTGATTGGATCGCTGGCAACCTATGCTCGAGTTACTCCATTTGGATTTATCGAAACTCCTTATCGCAAAGTGATAGATGGCAAAGTTACCGATCGAATTGATTACTTAACAGCTGATGAAGAGGATGAGCATGTAATTGCGCAAGCAAATGCACCATTAACTGATGATAATCACTTTGCTGAACCACGAGTTTTAGTTCGCCGTCGCGGTGGTGAGGTTGAAAACATTCAATCATCAGAGGTTGATTACATGGATGTATCACCAAGGCAGATGGTTTCAGTTGCCACTGCAATGATTCCATTTTTAGAACATGATGATGCTAACCGTGCGCTGATGGGTGCAAATATGATGCGCCAAGCAGTGCCACTTGTTAGAGCTGAAGCTCCATTAGTTGGTACCGGTATGGAGTTCCGCGCTGCAGTTGATGCTGGAGATGTTGTACTTGCCCGCAAATCTGGCGTTGTAACTGAAGTCTCTTCCGACCAAGTTACAGTTAAAAATGATGATGGTTCAACCGATATTTACTTTGTTGAGAAGTTTGTTAGATCAAACCAAGGAACTAGCCGCAATCAAAAGGTTGTAGTTTCGGTAGGGGAGAAGATTGAGGCCGGTGCAGTTGTGGCCGATGGTGCCAGCACTGAGATGGGCGAAATGGCATTGGGTAAGAATTTGCTTGTGGCATTTATGTCTTGGGAAGGCCATAACTATGAAGATGCGATTATTTTGTCGCAGCGATTAGTACAAGATGATGTATTAACCTCTATTCATATAGAAGAGTATGAGGTTGATGCCCGCGATACTAAATTAGGAGCAGAGGAAATTACTCGTGATATTCCAAATGTTTCAGAAGAGGTATTAGCAGATCTTGATGAGCGTGGAATTATTCGCGTTGGCGCAGATGTTGTGCCCGGCGATATTTTGGTTGGAAAAGTTACCCCTAAGGGTGAAACTGAATTAACTCCAGAGGAGCGCTTGCTTCGGGCAATATTTGGTGAGAAGGCACGCGAAGTTCGTGATACCTCATTAAAGGTGCCACATGGTGAATCTGGCAAGATCATTGGCGTTAGTATCCAAGATTCTGCTGAAGGATTTGAATTAGCAGCTGGTGTAAATCAAGTTGTTCGAGTCTATGTTGCCCAAAAGCGAAAGATTCAAGATGGTGACAAGCTTGCTGGCCGTCACGGAAATAAAGGCGTTATCTCCAAGATTTTGCCAGTAGAAGATATGCCATTTTTGGCTGATGGAACTCCAGTAGATGTGGTGTTAAACCCACTTGGTGTGCCAGGGCGAATGAATGTTGGTCAGGTATTAGAAACTCACCTTGGTTGGGTTGCTAAATCTGGTTGGAAATTAGAAGGTAATGAAGAGTGGCAACAATCTCTGAAAGAGAATGGTTATGCCGAAGCACCAGCAAATACTAAGGTGGCCACACCAGTATTTGATGGCACAAAAGAAGAAGAGTTATCAGGTCTACTTGGTTCAACTCTGCCAAATAAAGATGGCATGCGCTTAATCGGTGCTGATGGAAAAGCACAATTATTTGATGGTCGAACTGGTGAGCCATATAAGCAACCAATTTCTGTTGGTTATATGTACATCTTGAAGCTGCACCATTTGGTAGATGACAAGATCCATGCTCGTTCAACTGGTCCGTACTCAATGATTACGCAACAGCCATTGGGTGGAAAAGCACAATTCGGTGGACAGCGATTTGGTGAGATGGAGGTTTGGGCACTAGAAGCTTATGGAGCTGCCTACACTCTACAAGAGTTACTTACCATTAAATCTGATGATGTCTTAGGCCGAGTAAAGGTTTATGAGGCAATTGTTAAGGGTGAAAATATTCCAGAGCCAGGAATTCCTGAGTCATTTAAGGTTTTGGTAAAGGAAATGCAATCACTTTGCTTAAATGTAGAGGTACTTTCTTCAGAAGGAGTTGCAATTGAAATGCGCGACACCGATGAAGAGGTATTTAGAACCGCTGAAGAGTTAGGTATCAACTTGTCCCGAGTTGAACCAAGTTCTGTAGAAGAAGTGTGAGGAGAGGATAACTATGTTAGATGTTAACTTTTTTGATGAGTTAAGAATCGGTCTTGCCTCCACTGACAATATTCGTGAGTGGTCATTTGGTGAGGTTAAAAAGCCAGAGACTATTAACTACCGAACACTTAAGCCAGAAAAAGATGGTCTCTTTGATGAAAAAATCTTTGGTCCAACTCGTGACTGGGAATGTTATTGCGGAAAGTATAAGCGGGTTCGATTTAAAGGAATTATCTGCGAAAGGTGCGGAGTTGAAGTAACTCGAGCAAAGGTTCGTCGTGAGCGAATGGGACACATTGAGCTAGCAGCGCCAGTAACTCATATTTGGTACTTCAAAGGTGTGCCAAGTCGTCTTGGTTACTTACTTGATCTTGCGCCAAAAGATTTAGAGAAGGTTATTTATTTTGCGGCATACATGATCACAGAGGTGGATACTGAGGCTCGTGATGAGGATATGCCAGCACTTGAGAAGAAGTACTTGGCAGATTACAAAAAAATTGAAAGCCGTCGTGATCTTGAATTAGATGCTCGTACTAAAAAGATGGAGGCTGACTTAGCAGAGCTTGAGGATGAGGGTGCTAAAGCAGATGCTCGTCGTAAGGTGCGTGAAGCTGGTGAGCGTGAGTTAAAAACTCTTCGTGATCGCTCTCAACGAGAGATCGATCGCCTTGAGGCGGTTTGGACTCGATTTAAAAATCTTAAGGTTCAAGATCTTGAAGGTGATGAATCACTTTATCGCGAACTTCGCGATCGTTACGGCGTTTACTTTAAAGGTTCGATGGGTGCTGAGGCGATTCAAGCTCGTCTGCAAACCTTTGATCTACAAACTGAGTTTGATAAGTTAACTGAACTTTCTCAAACTGGAAAGGGTCAAAAGAAGACTCGTGCCATTAAGCGATTAAAGGTTGTTAATTCATTTTTAAATACTCGCAATAATCCAGCATCTATGGTGCTTGATTGTGTGCCAGTTATTCCACCAGATCTTCGCCCAATGGTTCAACTAGATGGTGGTCGATTTGCAACTAGCGATCTAAACGATTTATATCGTCGAGTCATTAACCGAAATAACCGCCTAAAGCGCTTAGCTGATCTTGGTGCACCTGAGATTATCGTTAACAACGAAAAGCGTATGTTGCAAGAAGCGGTTGACTCATTATTTGATAATGGCCGACGCGGCCGACCAGTAACTGGTCCTGGAAATCGTCCACTTAAATCTTTATCTGACATGCTTAAAGGTAAGCAAGGACGTTTCCGTCAAAACTTACTTGGTAAGCGGGTTGATTACTCTGGCCGTTCTGTAATTGTGGTTGGACCACAACTTAAATTGCATCAATGCGGTCTACCAAAACAGATGGCACTTGAGTTATTCAAGCCATTTGTGATGAAGCGCTTGGTAGATTTAAATCATGCCCAAAATATTAAGTCAGCAAAGCGAATGGTTGAGCGTGCTCGGCCAGTAGTTTGGGATGTATTAGAAGAGGTAATTGCAGAGCATCCGGTATTACTAAACCGTGCTCCTACTTTGCACCGACTTGGTATTCAAGCATTTGAACCACAATTAGTTGAAGGTAAGGCGATTCAAATTCACCCATTAGTTTGTACCGCATTTAACGCAGACTTTGATGGTGACCAGATGGCAGTTCACCTTCCATTATCAGCTGAAGCTCAAGCAGAGGCTCGAGTGTTGATGCTTTCAAGTAACAATATTTTATCTCCTGCTTCAGGCCGACCAATTACATCTCCTACCCAGGATATGGTGCTTGGTCTTTACTTCCTTACCTCACTTCGTGAGAAACAATTGGGAGAGGGCCGAGCATTCTCATCAATTGCCGAAGCGGTAATGGCATTTGATCAAGGCTCACTTTCATTACAAGCAAAGATTAAATTGCGAATTGATAAAAGTGGTGTGGTTGAAGTACGGGAAACTACCTTAGGTCGAGCATTATTTAATGAAGTGCTACCGGCTGACTTCCCATTTGTAGATTACGATGTAACTAAGAAATTACTTGGTTTAATCGTAGACAACTTAGCTGAAGGTTATGCAAAGGTAACTGTGGCTCAAACTCTAGATGCGCTTAAATCACTTGGCTTTTATTGGGCAACCCGTGCTGGTGTAACAATTTCAATTAATGATGTTGTAACTCCAGGGCGTAAGCGCGAGATCCTAGAAGGTTTCGAAAGTAAGGCCGATAAGGTTCAATCACAGTATGAAAAGGGATTGATTACTGACGATGAGCGTCGTCAAGAGTTAATTGAGATTTGGACACTTGCAACTAATGAGGTGGCAAAGGAGATGGAAGATAACTTCCCTCGAACAAATCCAGTTTGGATGATGGTTTACTCAGGTGCTCGTGGAAATATGATGCAGATCCGCCAAATCGCAGGTATGCGTGGACTTGTAGCTAACCCAAAGGGTGAAATTATTCCGCGTCCGATTAAATCAAACTTCCGTGAAGGTCTTTCAGTTCTTGAATACTTCATCTCTACCCACGGTGCTCGTAAAGGTTTGGCCGATACTGCACTTCGTACCGCAGACTCAGGTTACCTAACCCGTCGTCTGTGCGATGTGGCACAAGATGTAATTATTCGCGAAGAAGATTGCGGAACCGATCGTGGTCTAACACTTCGAATTGCAGCAAAAGATTCAAGCGGTGCGTTAGTTCGGGATGATCATGTCGAGACCTCATTATTTGGTCGCAATTTAGCTGAAGATGTAACCGCATCTGGCAAGGTAATTTTGGCCGCTGGTACAGATCTAGGTGATCGCAATATCGATACCCTAGTTGCTGCTGGTGTTGAAGAGGTAAAGGTTCGTTCAGTATTGACCTGTGATAGCAAGGTTGGTCAGTGCGCAATGTGTTACGGCCGATCAATGGCTGCTGGAAAGTTAGTTGATGTCGGCGAAGCGGTTGGAATCATTGCCGCACAATCAATTGGTGAGCCAGGAACTCAGTTAACTATGCGTACCTTCCACACCGGTGGTGCTCAATTACTCGGTGAAACTCAAATTACTCACGGTCTACCTCGTGTGCAAGAGCTTTTCGAAGCTAGAACTCCAAAGGGTGTAGCGCCGATTGCTGAAACTGCTGGAACTGTTTCATTCTTAGAGGATGCAAAAGGTAAGAAGATTGTTGTTACCCCAGATGATGGTGGCGAGGCAGTTGCTTATCCAATTACCCGTCGTCAAAAACTTCTAGTTGAAGAGGGTGCACGAGTTATTGTGGGTCAGCAATTAGTTGTTGGCGCAATTGATCCTAAGCAAGTACTTCGTATTTTAGGACCACGCCAAACCCAAATTCACTTAGTAAGTGAAATTCAAGAGGTTTATCGCATGCAGGGTGTTTCGATCCATGATAAGCACATTGAAATTATTGTTCGCCAAATGTTAAAGCGCATTACTGTGCTAGAACCAGGTGATACCGATCTACTTCCAGGAGAGTTAGTTGAGCGCGGTCGCTTTGAAGAAGAGAACCGTCGCGTAGTTTCAACTGGTGGTAAAGCAGCTTCAGGTCGTCCAGAGCTTATGGGAATTACCAAAGCATCTTTGGCAACTGAATCCTGGTTATCTGCCGCATCATTCCAAGAGACAACTCGCGTCCTAACCGATGCTGCGTTATCTGAGAAGAGTGATCCACTACTTGGACTTAAGGAAAACGTAATCATTGGTAAGTTGATCCCAGCCGGAACTGGTCTTGCTCGATACCGAAATGTTCGAGTTGAGCCAACTGAGGAAGCGAAGGCTGCAGTTTATGCCGCTTACGATGAGTATGAATTCACACCATTTGAATCACAAGGATCAGGCGAAGCGGTTCGTTTGGATGAGTTTGAGGTTAGATAATTACTTAAAAGTTAAAAGCCGGTGCTAAAAAAGCACCGGCTTTTTTTATTAACCTTTTAAAAAAACTGTTAATGCACCTGCAACAAAGTGGCAGATAAAACCCGCTGCGGTCAAAACATGAAATAACTCATGAAAGCCAAACCAGTTAATTGAAAAATTTGGTTTCTTAAGGGCATAAATCAATCCACCTATTGAGTAGCAAGCCCCACCAGCTAGCACTAGAACAAATATTGCCACACCACCTTGATCTAAAAATTCAGGTAGATAAATAACTGCTGCCCAACCAAGTGCGATATAACCGCCAACATATAACCATCTAGGAGCAGAGAGCCAAAAAATTCTAAGTAGTGAACTAATTAGTGCTCCACCCCAAGCCAGAATTAATAGCAATCTTGCTTGTCCTGGTTCTAATAAATAAATTGCAAATGGGGTATAGGTACCAGCAATTAAAATGGAAATATTAGAGTGATCGATCCTGCGCCAGATCGCTTTATTTTTATTATTCCACGCCACCCGGTGATAAAGAGCGCTGCAGGTAAATAAGGTAACTGCGGTTAGGGTAAAAATTCCTAAGGTAATTCGACCCCGAAGCTCATCGGCCAGCGTGATCAGAATTAAGCCAGCCACCAGGCTGATAGGTGACATAACCAGGTGCACAATTCCTCGAAGTTTTGGCTTTTCCATCCGTTAACCATAAGCGCCATTCGACCCAAACCCTCGGCGTGTCGTAAAAGGGAGATTGGCGATAGTAGGAGTAAAAGCACCGTTTTGACCCACCAAGTATCACTGGGCTACCCTTGCCGACCTTGCTCTTTTGATTTAAGAGCCGCACCAACCATGCAATTTATTTGCATGTTATCTGCAAGGAACGGGCAACACACCCGACCTCGTGGGTCGGGAAGCGGAGCGCGAATTTAAAAGTTTAAGGGTAAATAATTTAAAAAAAATTATTTAAAAATTCTAGAAATTGGAGAAAAGTTAAGTGCCAACAATTCAGCAGCTGGTTCGTAAGGGCCGCTCCGAGAAGACCGACAAGACGAGCACACCTGCTTTAAAAGGTAGTCCGCAACGTCGTGGTGTTTGCACTCGTGTTTACACAACAACTCCTAAGAAACCAAACTCTGCGCTTCGTAAGGTTGCACGTGTTCGCTTAACCAGTGGAATGGAAGTAACTGCATACATTCCTGGTGAAGGACATAACTTACAAGAGCACTCAATTGTTTTAGTTCGCGGTGGTCGTGTTAAAGATCTACCTGGCGTTCGTTACAAAATTGTTCGCGGCTCCCTTGATACTCAAGGTGTTAAAGATCGTAAGCAATCACGTTCTCGCTATGGTGCTAAGAAGGAGAAGAAGTAATGCCACGTAAAGGCCCAGTTGCAAAAGAGCCAGTTGTTGCCGATCCGGTATACAGCTCACCTGTTGTTACTTCACTAATTAATAAAATTTTAATGCATGGCAAGCGAAGCACCGCTGAAGCAATTGTTTATGGCGCCCTTGAGAGTTGTCGAGAGAAAACTAATACAGATCCAGTTATTACATTAAAGCGTGCACTAGATAACGTAAAGCCAACAGTTGAGGTTAGATCCCGTCGTGTTGGTGGCGCTACCTACCAAGTACCAGTTGAGGTTAAGCCCGCTAGAGCATTAGCTCTTGGCCTTCGTTGGATTGTAGATAACTCCAGAGAGCGCCGCGAGAAATCAATGGCTGAGCGGTTAGGTAATGAATTAATTGATGCCAGCAACGGATTAGGTGCAGCTGTTAAAAAGCGTGAAGACACCCACAAGATGGCTGAAGCAAACAAGGCGTTTGCTCACTATCGCTGGTAATTAAGAGATAACGGGAGATAAAGAAAAAATGTCAGTTGCAACCGCAATCGATTTAGCCAAGGTTCGAAACATTGGAATCATGGCGCACATTGACGCGGGTAAAACTACAACAACTGAGCGAATTCTTTTCTATACCGGCATTAACTACAAAATTGGTGAAGTTCATGAGGGCGCAGCCACCATGGACTGGATGGAACAAGAGCAAGAGCGCGGAATCACTATTACATCTGCGGCAACTACCTGTCATTGGAAAGATCACATGATTAACATCATTGATACTCCTGGCCACGTAGATTTCACAGTTGAGGTAGAAAGATCTCTTCGAGTATTAGATGGCGCAGTTGCAGTATTTGATGGTGTTGCCGGAGTTGAGCCACAATCTGAAACAGTTTGGCGTCAAGCCGATCGCTACAACGTTCCTCGTATTTGTTTTGTTAATAAATTAGATCGCACCGGTGCATCATTTGATCGCTGCGTAGATATGATCAAGTCTCGTCTTAATGCCACACCATTAGTACTACAGATTCCAATTGGATTAGAGGGTGATTTCTCTGGTCTTGTCGATTTAATTGCAATGAAAGCCTTAGTTTGGCCGGGCGAGACTAAAAAGGGTGAAGATTACGTAATTGAGGAGATCCCAGCTAATTTGGCTGAGAAGGCAAAGCAAGCTCGACATGATTTACTTGAAACATTAGCTGAGTGTGATGACGTTGTTATGGAAAAGTATTTAGAGGGTGCTGAGTTAACTGAAGAAGAGATTATTGCTGGAATCCGTCGCGCAACCCTTGCCGATAAAGCAACACCAGTGCTTACTGGTTCTGCCTTTAAGAACAAGGGCGTGCAACCAATGCTTGATGCGGTAAATCGTTACCTACCAAGCCCTCTTGATGTAAAAGCAATTGTTGGTCACAAACAAGGAGATCCAACAGTTGAAATTGCGCGCCAACCAAAAAATAATGAGCCATTCTCAGCACTAGCTTTTAAAATTATGCGAGATCCCCATCTAGGTAAATTGACCTTCGTTCGGATTTACTCTGGCTCTCTTACAGCAGGAACTGCAGTACTAAATTCAACTAAAGATAGAAAAGAAAGAATTGGAAAGATCTATCAGATGCACGCCAATAAGCGTGAAGAGATGGAATCAGCCGGCGCCGGAATGATTATTGCGGTGATGGGTCTTAAAGATACGACTACCGGTGAAACCTTATGCGATACCGACAAACCAGTAATTTTAGAATCAATGGATTTCCCAGCTCCAGTTATCTCAGTAGCAATCGAACCAAAGACCAAGGCAGATCAAGAAAAACTTGGCGTTGCAATTCAATCTTTAGCCGAAGAAGATCCAACCTTCCATGTTAAATCAGATGAAGAAACTGGCCAGACAATTATCTCTGGTATGGGTGAGCTGCACTTAGAAATTTTAGTAGATCGAATGAAGCGTGAGTTTAAAGTAGAGGCAAATGTTGGTAAGCCACAGGTGGCATACCGCGAGACATTACGCAAAACAGTTTCTCGTTATGACTACACACATAAGAAGCAATCTGGTGGTTCTGGACAGTTTGCAAAGATTCAAATTTCATTAGAGCCTCTTCCAACTGGTTCTGAGCAATCATATGAATTCGTAAATAAAATCACTGGCGGTCGTATTCCAAAGGAGTACATCCCATCTGTAGATGATGGTTGCCAGGAAGCACTCGCTAGTGGACCACTGGCTGGTTATCCATTAGTTGACGTGAAAGTTACTCTTCTTGATGGCGCATATCATGATGTTGACTCATCAGAGTTGGCCTTCAAGATTGCTGGTATCGCAGCATTTAAGGAGGCAGCCAAAATGGCTGGTCCAGTTTTGCTAGAGCCAGTTATGTCCGTTGAAGTTATTACCCCTGAAGATTTTATGGGTGATGTCATCGGAGATATTAATAGTCGTCGTGGTCAAATCTTGGCCATGGATGAGCGGTCAGGTGCCCGAATCGTTAAGGCACTAGTGCCACTGTCAGAGATGTTCGGCTACGTCGGAGATCTTCGCAGCAGGACACAAGGTCGCGCGAGCTACAGCATGCAATTTGATTCGTATGCCGAAGTTCCACAAGCGGTATCGA
>VGAA01000003.1 GCA_016870895.1 Actinomycetota bacterium
TGCATTCCATCTACTTTGCCACCCCGCAAAGCGATTTCAGGCTCAAAGCCTTCTACCTCTTGTGGTAATTTTTCATCATCTGGGATATATGGTGGATTTGCCACAACTAAATCAGCTTTCACTCCAGGTAATGCAGTTAGTACATCCTGTACAACAACCCTAATTGGTAGGTCATATTTTGCGATGTTCTTATTTAACCATACAACTGCAGGCTCTGACTTTTCTACAGCAATAACTGAAACACTTAATCCCTTCAGGGCTGCTTCAGAGGCAATTGCAATTGAAATTGCGCCACTTCCGGCACCAAGATCAATGACACTTTTTGCATCATTGCTATTTTCCATTGAGGTTAGAAAGCCAATTGCTCGATCAACTAGTAATTCGGTTTCTGGCCGTGGAATTAGTACCCCTTCGCCCACCTCTAGATCTAAATACCTAAATGGCGCACTACCAGTTATGTATTGAACTGGCCTACCTAAAAGTCGTTGACTAATTAGTTCTTTGTACTCGGCTGTAATTGATTCAATTCGATCATTTGGTATCTCCAAAGCCTGAGTGTGAATCTCTTTGCGAGATACACCAAGTACATGGGCTAAAAGGAGCTCGGCATCTACTATAGAAATTTTGTTTTTCTCAAACTGTGTAAGAGCTTGTCTTAGTAGCTCTTTCAAGAATTACCTGCGATTAACTTTGCGGTTCGATCAGCATCAAGTAGTGCTTGAATTACGGCCTCCAAATCACCGTTCATCACTGAATCTAGATTATTCGCTTTGTAATTTACTCGGTGATCACTCAATCGATTTTCAGGAAAATTATAAGTTCTGATTCGCTCACTTCTATCTACAGTTCTAACCTGACTCTTTCGTTCTGCTGCTGCAACTCTTTCAGCCTCCTCTTGGGCTGCTGCTAACATGCGAGCGCGCAAAATTCTTAGTGCTGATTCTTTATTTTGCAGTTGGCTCTTTTCATTTTGACACGCAACCACAATTCCAGTTGGAATATGGGTAATTCTTACCGCAGAATCAGTGGTATTTACGCTTTGTCCACCTGGACCAGATGATCGATAAACATCGATTCTCAAATCATTCATATTGATATCTACATCAATTTCTTCAGCCTCTGGCAAAATTAAAACACCGGCAGCGGAGGTATGTATTCTTCCCTGGGACTCAGTCTCTGGCACCCGCTGTACTCGGTGAACGCCGCCTTCAAATTTTAATTTCGCATATGGAGTTTGGCCAGGTTGGACGTTTGATTTAGATTTTATTCCTACTGAAAGATCCTTATATCCACCCATATCACTTGGCGTAGCATCAATAACCTCTATTTTCCAACCTTGCTTTTCGGCATATCTGGAGTACATCCTGAATAGATCACCAGCAAAAATTGCTGACTCATCTCCACCAGCCCCAGCTTTAATCTCCATAATTACATCTCGATCATCATTTGGATCTCTTGGCAGTAATAACTCCTCTAGAATTTCACCAGCTTTATCCTTACTTTTTTCTAACGCCTCAAGTTCAGATACAAATGCAGGATCGACCTCAGCCAACTCTTTACCGGCATTGAAATCATCTTCGGCTAATTTGTAAGCGCGGTAGCCAGCAATGACTGGCCCTAATTGTGCATAACGCTTTCCCAGCGATCTAGCCTTGTTTTGATCATTATGAATTGCTGGATCTGCCATTTGCGCCTCTAATGATTCGTACTCAGCTAACAACTCATTTACCTTTGCAAATCTCTCCATTTATACCCTCCCTTCTTCAAATATGGATGTAAATTAAAAAGAGAGCACACTCCATCTTTCGATGCATGTGTGCTCTCGTTAAGAAAACTACTTGGTGCCGGACTTATCGGCCTTTCCAAAACGCTCCTGGAATTTGGCTACTCGGCCACCAGTATCAAGAATTCTTTGCTTACCGGTATAAAACGGGTGACAAACTGAGCACACTTCAACGTAAATTGAACCAATTTCTTTTGTGCTGCGGGTAGTGAATACCTCACCGCAACCACAAGTTACTTTGGTCTCCACATATTGTGGGTGAATTTCATTCTTCATATTTCTCCTTGTTTTTTACTGGATCAAATTCATTTCCTAAAAAATGAACTTGTGAACCAGTAGGACTAGTGAAGTACTAGAGGGGATAAGAATAACTCTCAGTGCTATGTGGTCAAAATTGACGCTTACTTAGGCCTCAACGCTCTCCTTGTTAGAAGTGCTGCCAGATGAAGATTGCTCTCCACCAATAGTTGTTTTTTGGATTTGCAGCAGGAACTCAACATTTGATTTGGTGCCCTTCATCTTCTCAAGTAATAGTTCAAGGGCTTGTTGTGGCTCAAGAGCATGCAGCACTCTACGAAGTCGCCAAACAATACTTAATTCTTCAGTACCCATGAGGATTTCTTCTTTTCTTGTACCAGAGGCAACGACATCAACAGCTGGGAATATTCGCTTATCGGCAAACTTACGATTGAGAATTAGCTCCATATTGCCAGTTCCTTTAAACTCTTCGAAAATAACCTCATCCATCTTTGATCCGGTATCAATCAAAGCCGTCGCCAAAATAGTTAATGAGCCGCCATTTTCAATATTTCGCGCTGCGCCAAAGAATTTCTTAGGTGGATATAGGGCAGCAGAATCAACACCACCAGAAAGAATTCTTCCAGAAGCTGGGGCGGCAATGTTGTACGCCCGTCCTAAACGGGTAATGGAATCAAGTAGTACAACCACATCATGACCTAGCTCGACTAATCTTTTTGCTCGCTCAATTGCAAGTTCGGCAACAGTTGTGTGATCATCAGCTGGGCGATCAAATGTTGAAGCAATCACCTCTCCCTTTACTGAACGCTGCATATCAGTTACCTCTTCTGGGCGCTCATCTACAAGCACAACCATAAGATGGCACTCAGGATTATTAGTTGTAATTGCATTTGCTATCGCCTGCAATACCATCGTTTTACCAGCTTTAGGTGGTGAAACAATTAGACCACGTTGACCTTTACCAATTGGCGAGATCAGATCAATAATTCGAGTGGTTAAAATATTGGGTTCAGTTTCAAGTCTTAATCTTTCTTGTGGATACAGCGGGACTAATTTAGTGAAATCCACTCGCTCTTTAATATTTTCAGGTTCAACACCATTGATAGTTTCAACTCTAACTAAAGCATTAAATTTTTCACGACGTTCGCCCTCTTTGGGTTCACGAACTGATCCAGTAATTACATCACCCTTGCGTAAACCGTATTTTCTGACCTGTTGAAGTGAAACATAAACATCGTTTGCGGATGGCAAGTAGCCACCAGTCCTAATAAATGCATAACTGTCTAAAATATCGAGTAATCCACCGACTGGCAGTAGAACATCATCTGGTCCAATTACAATTTCACGCTCTTCACGATGGCCACGATCGCGATTTCTATCCCTGCCACGATCACGTCCTCGATCTCTACGATTATCTCTGCCGCCGAAACGTCGGTTCTCACCACGATCTGAGTCACTGTAAGATCCAGATGAGTTATTTGAATTATTCACTGCTGACTCACCACCAGAATCATTTCTATCAGCCTCTGAATTATTGTTTCTATTATTTCGATTATTTTGTCGTTCCATACGACGAGCCTCTCGTTCATTTTTAGCAGCCTCGCGATTTGCTGCCTGCAGGTCTGCGATAGATTGCACTAACTCAGCTTTTTTAAGGGTAGATGCGTTTTCAATACCAAGCTGTCCAGCAACTTTCTTTAAATCACCTAAAGCCATATCTACTAACTCAACCGCATCTGAGCGGCTAGTCTTTTTCATATCTGCCATTTAGTTATTGCCATTCTTTCTTATTCATATTTTTATTGAGAAGTACCCAGAAAAAAGGTTTTAATTTTTGGGATTTTTATTATTTCTGTCGCACTTTCCGACAGGGGTAAATCTACCACACCCAAGAGATATTGGGAAAAGCGCCTACTGTGCCCCGGTTTTGGCTATCTCTAGTTTTAAAGCATTAAACCCGGGAGCCAATGATGCTACCTGATCTATCTCGTCTTCACTGTTTGAATACAAAACCATAACTGAAGGGCCTGCTCCAGAAACTACCGCCGCAAGACCTGCGCCACGTAATTTCTCTACCAAGGCAATAGTTTTTGGCATTGCAGATTCTCTATACCTCTGGTGTAGTAAATCTTCAGTGGCCGTAAATAATAGATCTGGACGCTCAGCCAAAGCATGCACAAGTAAGGCAGATCGGGATGAATTAAGAACCGCATCTTGGTGGGGAATATTCTCCGGCAGAAGTTTTCTTGCTTTAGTAGTAGCCAATTGATTTGCCGGTATAAGTAATAATGCTTTTATTCGATCATCAACCTTTAAACTAACAGCTTTTCCAATTTCAGTACTAATCCCATTTGAACTAACTGATTTTTCAATCCAGGCAATTGTTGCACCACCATAAAAAGCCGAAGCAATATTATCTGGATGTCCCTCTAATTCTGTTGCTAATGTAATCAAATCATCATCACTCATATATTGCTCACCTGTTAAAACTAAAGATCTGGCAAGAGTTAGGCCACCAACAATTGCACTTGCTGAGGAACCAAGCCCTCGACCATGTGGGATTACATTCAAAGCTCTAAGCGCTATGCCTTTTGGTTTAGCTCCCATATGCTCAAAGCCACGCAACATGGACTTAATAACTAAATTCTTACCATCTTTCTTTACCTCAGCTGCTCCTTCACCGCTGACATCAACATCAAAGTTTGGTTCATCTAACACTTGTGCGGCATAGCGATCACGTAGCTCTAGCGCTAAGCCAAATGAATCAAACCCAGGACCAATATTGGCGCTAGTCGCTGGCACACTAACCTGCGCCATGGTGGCTTTAAAGGTTACACCGCTATTAACTTTCTTTGATGCCATTATTTAAGACCAATTATCTTTGCAGCTCGTTTTAAATCAACTGGAATTACAATCGGTTTACCAGCAGAGTTTAAAACCCACTGCACATCTTTTAATCCATTACCAGTAACTGTTACAACGATTACTTGCCCCTTTGGCAGTTTTCTTTGTTCTTTCTTTTTAATTAAACCAGCAAGGCCTGCAGCACTTGAAGGTTCAATAAAGACACCTTCTTTTGCCGCCACTAATCGATAGGCATTTAAAATCTCTTTGTCAGTAACAGAATCGATTAAGCCCTTAGAGCCTACTTGTGCTGCCACAGCCTGATCCCAAGAAGCTGGATTTCCAATTCGAATCGCAGTTGCAATAGTTTCAGGGTTTTTCACAATTTTATTCTTAACAATTGGAGCAGCGCCAGCTGCTTGAAATCCCCACATCATAGGTAAATTTCTTACCATGCCAGCTTTTTTATACTCTTGATAGCCCTTCCAATAAGCAGTTATGTTTCCAGCATTACCAACTGGCATGACATGAATATCTGGCGCAGTTTTTAACAGATCAACCACTTCAAAGGCTGCAGTTTTCTGTCCTTCAATTCGGAATGGATTTACTGAATTCACTAGTGATACTGGATAATTTTCAGATAATTCTTTAGCTAGAGTTAAACAATCATCAAAATTACCCTTAACTTGTAATAACACCGCGCCATGAGCAATAGCTTGAGCTAGCTTGCCCATTGCAATTTTTCCTTGTGGAACTAAGACCACAGGTTTCATTCCAGCTTTTGTAGCATAAGCAGCAGTGCTTGCACTTGTGTTACCGGTAGATGCACAGATAACTGCTTTTGCACCTTCCTCTGCCGCTTTTGAAATCGCCATGGTCATACCACGATCTTTGAAAGAACCAGTTGGGTTAGCTCCTTCAACCTTTAACCAGACTTCATTACCTAGTAATTTAGAAAAATACTCGGCATGAACTAATGGCGTCCCACCCTCACGTAATGTAATTACTGGTGTTTGTTCAGTTACTGGCAACCATTTTCTATACTCATTAATCACACCTTGCCATTGATGAGCACCTGATTTTTTACCAAACAAATTAGCAATAGACATTAATTAATTCCCTCAACTCGCAAGACGCTAGCGACATCGGTTACGGCAGATAACTTGCCCAGATCTTTTACAGTTGCACTCAATGAGGATTCGGTAGAGCTATGGGTCATCACAATTAGCTCAGCCTTATCTCCTGCACCAGTTTGCCGAACTGTTTGAATAGAAACTTGTTGCGAGGCAAAAACATGAGCTACAGATTCAAGCACACCAGGCTTATCTGCCACATTTAATCTAATTAAATACCGAGTTTTAGTCTCACCAATTGGTGCAATTTTAAGGTCTGCGTAATCACTTTCTTTTGGCCCTATGCCACCTGAAACTCTATGCCTAGCAACCGCTACTAGATCACCAAGTACTGCACTTGCAGTTGGCTCACCACCAGCACCTCGACCATAAAACATCATCTGTCCAGCGGATTCGGTCTCCACAAAGACAGCATTAAATGAATCTTTAACTGATGCCAGTGGGTGATCCTTTGAAATTAATGCTGGGTGTACTCGAACCGAAATACTTCCGTCAGTAGTTAACTCTGCGATCGCTAATAATTTAATTACCATATCCATAGCTTTAGCAACCTTCACATCAGCAGAGGTTATTTTTGAAATTCCTTCGCGATAAACATCAGCATCTGTAACTCTTGAATGGAAAGCAAGGCTAGCCAAAATAGCTGCCTTGGCAGCTGCATCAATACCTTCAACATCAGCAGTTGGATCTGATTCAGCGAAACCAAGATCTTGTGCTTGCTTAAGCGCATCGGCAAATGCTGTTCCATTTTCATCCATTTTCGTCAGGATGTAGTTAGTTGTGCCATTAACAATTCCCATAACTCGTAAAACATGATCTCCGACTAGAGATTCTCGTAATGGACGAAGAATTGGAATTGCGCCTGCGACGGCTGCTTCATAATATAAATCTACATTCGCTTTATCAGCGGCCGCATACAAAGTTGCCCCGTGTTTAGCCAGCAAGGCCTTATTTGCAGTCACAACTGATTTTCCATTTTTAATTGCATTCAGAATCAGATCTTTTGCTGGGTCAATACCCCCAATTACTTCAATTATTAAATCTATTTCTGGGTCAGAAACAACTGAATTAGAATCACTAGTAAACAAATTTGCTGAAAGACCATCACGCTTAATTTTGCTATCTCTAACTGCAATTTTAACTAATTCTAGATTTGCTCCGGCTCTAGAAGATAGGTCAGCCTTATTGGTAATGAGTAGTCGGGCAATTTGTAGCCCAACAACGCCGCAGCCCAGCATCCCTACTTTCAGTGTTTTCATGGAAGTAAGTATCTCAAACTTATGACAGTCGCCGTGGCGCTTGATCTACATCCAGATTAAGCAAATCTTGCTCATTTTCCCTGCGCACAATCAATTTGGCACTGCCTTTTTGTACTGAAACTACTGCTGGACGTGGCATGTGGTTGTAGTTGCTTGCCATGCTCCGGCCATAAGCTCCGGTTGCTGGCATAGCAAGTAAATCACCTGCCTTTACATCTTCAGGTAAATCAACATCAACAATTAGAATGTCTCCAGTTTCACAATGCTTTCCAACTAATCTGCTTTTGACTGGTTTTGCACTTGAAACCCTATTTGCCAAAAATACTGAGTATTTTGCACCATATAAAGCAGGTCGAATGTTCTCACTCATTCCACCATCAACTGAAATGTACCGACGAATTGAACCATCATCTAAAACTACATTTTTACTTGTCCCAACGGTATAAATTGTTGTTGTTGTTGGACCCACAATTGCCCGGCCTGGCTCGATTGAAATTTTAGGTATAGAGATTCCAGCTTTTTTACACTCAGTCTTAATCACTTTCGCAATTGCAGGAATTACATAATCAGGTGCAATCGCACTTTCAGATTTGGTATAGGCAATACCAAATCCGCCACCAATATTTAGTTCAGTAAGCTCCTTTCCATACTTGCCTTTAAATGTAAATAGTACTTCGACTAGTCGTTCGGCTGCTAATGAAAACCCATCTAACTCAAAAATTTGGGATCCAATGTGAGCGTGAATTCCAGCCAAGTTAAGCGATTTTTCTAACATGCTTTGCTCGATTGCTTCACTGGCACTTCCAGAGGCAATTGAAAATCCAAATTTAACATCTTCATGTGCAGTAGAAATAAACTCGTGAGTATGTGCATCTACGCCAGGGGTAAGTCTCAAATAAATCTTTTGAACCTTACCTAGATTTTGAGCAATCGATGAGACTCTTTTAATTTCGTCAAACGAGTCGATAACAATTGTTCCTACACCTGATGCAATGGCTAACCTAATTTCATCCTCAGATTTATTATTCCCATGAAATTCAATCGCCGCAGGTGGAAATTTAGCTGCCAAAGCCACCTGTAATTCACCTGCACTACAAACATCAATACCGACATTTAATTCTTTAAGCCATTTAGCAACTTCAATACTTATAAAAGCCTTGGCCGCATAGTAAAGCTGGCAATCTTCGAACTCTGATTCTAATGCTGCTTGCCAAGCTTTGGCCCGTAAGAAAAAATCATCTTGATCGATTATAAAAGTTGGTGAACCAAACTCTTTGACTAATTTTTGGGCGCTGCAGCCGGCGATTGAAAGATCACCGCCAAATTCATTCTCTTTGGCAAATAATAAATTACTTGAGAATAATGAGGTTGGATAATTGTTACTTTTCATCACATCTTCTCCGGTGCACTAACACCAAGTAAATCTAAACCATTACTAATCACTTGGGCGGTAGCTAAGCAAAGAGTAGCTCTGGCAGAGTTTAATTCAGTCGGTTTTTCATCCCCTAATGGCAGTACTCGGCAATCATTATAAAATCTATGGTACTGACTTGCTAAATCTTCAATATATCTAGCAACTCGATGTGGCTCTCTTGCTTGCGCGGCAGCTGAAACAATTCGTGGAAACTCTGCCAATAGTCCGATTAATTCTCGTTCTCGCTCATGAACTAAGAGCTCTGGATTAAAACTCTTGATTTCATAATCAATTCCATAATCTTTAGCATTTCTAAGAACTGCACAAATTCGAGCATGTGCATATTGCACATAATAAACAGGGTTTTCATTTGTGTTCTTTCGTAGCAGGTCAACATCCATAACCATGGGGGTATCAGTAGGAAATCTAGTTAGAGTGTATCTGGCAGCATCTTTGCCTACTTTTTCTACTAACTCTTCTAAAGTAATAATTGTGCCAGCCCGCTTAGAAAGTTTTATTTCTTCGCCACCTTCAATAATTTTTACCATCTGGCCAATCAATATTTCTACATCTTTATCTTTATCATCACCAGCACATGCCGCTATTGCCTTAATTCTTCCAACATATCCATGGTGATCTGCTCCCAACATATAAATACAAAGATTAAATCCACGCTCTCTTTTACTCACATAGTAAGCAGAGTCCGATGCAAAGTACGCAAATGAACCATCGGATTTAATCATTACGCGATCTTTATCATCACCAAAGTCAGTCGTTCTGAGCCAGATTGCACCCTCTGACTCATATACATGCCCTTGCGCCTTTAATTTATTTAATGAATGATCAAAGAAATTATTCTCATATAATGCTTTTTCTGAAAACCAAACATCAAAATGGGTTCCAAAATTATCTAAAACCCTATTTTGTTGAGCTAATTGAAGTTTGTATCCAGCATCGCGAAAAGCAGCGATCGATTCACTCTCTGGCAAGCTAATTAAGTCGGGATTACTTTTTTGTATTTGATTTGCTAGATCTTCAATATATTCACCATGATATCCAGATTCAGGTCGTGGTTGATTTAATGCTGCTGCCCTAATTGAAGCGCCAAATAAATCCATTTGATTTCCGCGATCATTAACGTAAAACTCACGTGTAACTTCAGCGCCGGCGGCACTTAAAACTCTGCCCAATGAGTCGCCAACAGCTGCCCAGCGAGTATGTCCTAAATGAAGTGGCCCAGTTGGATTCGCACTTACAAACTCTAGATTTATCTTTTTTCCAACTAGCAAATTACTAGAGCCATACTCTTTTCCAGTAGAAATAATCTTAGGAATAATTGCCGCCTGGCTGGCGGTCGCCAAAAATATATTTATAAATCCAGGCCCGGCAATTTCAGTCTTGCTTATGCCTGCCGGGGTTAATAAATTATTACTGTTCATAGAATCGATAATCACCTGCGCAATCACCCTGGGCTGCAAATTTGCCTGTTTTGCTAGCGTTAATGCAATTGAGGTTGCATAATCTCCATGGTCGCGATTTTTTGGTCGCTCTAAAATTATTTGAGCGGGAATCTGGCACTGAAGTAAATTTGATTTTTTGGCTATTTCCAGCGCTTTATAGATTGCCGAAGCAACCTCACTTTGCACTGAATCTGCACTCATTTGAGCAAGGTTACCCGCTTAAGCTTGCTAAAGGTCGCTGAGTTTTGGTGATGCCGCTATTTAAGCCGTAATCTTTGCCCCTCACTTACTTGGCAATGCGGGAGTGGTGAAATGGCAGACACGCAGGTCTTAGGAACCTGTGCTTCGGCGTGTGGGTTCAAGTCCCACCTCCCGCACCAGTTGTATTTAATAATTTTGTAGGGAAGGCTAAAGGCATGGCAGATAAAAATTTCTTATCATGGGTTGGATTTAAGGGCGAGGATGAGAGCAAGCCTGCGCCATCACAAAATGCGTTAGAACGAATTCGCGAACTGGAAAGTCAGTTAAATGACCTTCGCTCTAGGCGTGATATCACGGGATTAAGCCGTGAAGAGTTTGAAATATTAGCTACTGAAACCGCAATGAGCATAATTAAATCTGCTCAACAACGTGAAGCTAAGGCCAATGCATCGGTATCTAGGATTATAAATGAAACAAATAGAGCAGCCAAAGAAAAATTAGATAGTGCTGAATCTAAAGCAAAAAATATTCTTTCATCGGCTGAGTCCCGAGGTCGTAAATATATATCAGCTGCCGAAGATGATGCGGCTGAACTTATTATTAATGCTGAAGGTAAAGCTGATGAGATATTAAATAAATCAGCACGTGAGGCTGCTCATATGACTACAGCAGCAAGACGAGATGCTCAAAAATTAATTGAGGATGCGGCAAAGAATATCATCGATTATCGCTCTTGGCTATCTTCTGCAATCTCTGAAGCTGAAAGATTACACCGAGCACAGAATGCATCTCTAAATGCAGCAGAGCATGCAATTCAGGAGTCAAGACAAAAACTAAAGCACGCCTTTGATCGACTTTCACAATTGCAAATGGATATTAATGCAAATCTAGATGGCCAAAATAGACCTGCTGGAAAAACTTATATACCAGGTGCTGGTAAAAAAGCAGCTGCTGCTGCAGCTAGAAAACAAAAAACAGCTAACAGTAAAAACAAGAAAAAGAAGTAACCTAAAGTTTGAAGTTAATAACTTCATCTAGGTGATATTTTTATGAGCTCAAAAAATACAACTGGCAAAATAGGCATCCGCCATATCTCCTCAATTGATGGGCTAAGAGCAATTGCAGTTATTGCAGTGGTGCTCTATCACCTAGGCATCTCTTGGATTCCAGGTGGATTTCTAGGAGTTGATTTATTTTTTGTAATCTCTGGATATGTCATTACTCGTTTAATTCTGGATTCAATAAATCAATCTAGCGCATTAGATCTACGTGCATTTTATGCTGCAAGATTAAGGCGAATTTACCCAGGTTTATTATTCATGGTTATCTCTACCATTATTTTCATTGGTGTTTGGGCACCGGAGGCAATAAAGAGATTTTTGACTGATCTACCCTATGTACTAACTGGCACGATGAACTGGTCACTAGTTGCCAGACAGCAAGATTACTTTGAAACTATTGGCAGACCACCACTACTTCAACATACTTGGTCACTTGCTGTTGAATTGCAGTACTACTTAATTTGGCCCATCATTTTACTTACAGTTTTAAAGTATTTTGGCAAAAGGCATATTGCTCGTTCGGCATTAATTATTGCCATGGTATCTGGTGTTGCATTATTTTTTGTTTCTTTCCAACTAGATCAATCAAATGCTCAGCAAGTTAGCCATGTTTATTTTGGGACAGATACACATTCAATTGGCTTATTTCTAGGATCAGCACTTGCTGTCTCTTGGATTCCCCAAAATCTAAGTGCTGATATAGAAAAAAGGGCTCAAGATGTAATTGATGGAATTGGTGTAGCTGGTTTATTAGGTTTAGTTGCCACATTTTTATTTATTGATGCAAACAATGCCAACCTTTATCAAATCGCTTTTCCATTAGCTGGAGTATTTGGGTGCTTGGTAATTATCTCGTTGGTTCACCCAGCATCGAGATTTGCGCCAATTATTAGTAGTGCCCCCTTTCGCTGGGTAGGGCAGAGAAGTTATGGAATATACATATGGCACTGGGTTATTTTTCAAGTCACCCGTCCCAGCGTTGATTTAACTGGTGAAACTTGGGCGCTTTATTTAGCCCGAGTCTTACTGGTACTAGCGCTAGCTGATATCTCACTTCGTTGGGTAGAGATTCCATTTCGCCAAGGAGTAGTTCAAAACTGGTTTAGAGGAATGAAGTATCGCTCAGCTAAAGTAAAACTTCGCCAGCAAATATCTATTGTGGCTTCAGTAATAGTTGTGCTTGCCATTACATCATCTATTTCAATACAGGCTATTAACAAGGGAGAGCAGATTGCTACCGATATAGCCCAAGGTACAAATGATCAGAATATTGAACAGAAAGATCTCGCTGACACAACTGGACTTTGGGTAACTGGCGATAGCGTAATTTTAGGAATTAGAAGTAAATTGGAGAGTAAAGAGCATGTCTCATTGGTCAATGCCCGAGTTGGCCGACAGGCTCCTGAATTGTTAGCCGCACTCCGGGTAGACCAAGTTGCAGTGCCAGAATCACCAGTTATTTTTAATCTAGGAAATAACAATGCTCTTTCTGAACAAACAGTGATTGATATTTTTGAGGTTGTTAAAAACCAACCCCAAATTATTGTGGTGAACACTGCAGTTCCAAGAGCTTGGCGAGAGCAAAATAATTTGATTATTTCTAAAGTTTCATCCCTTTATTCAAAAGTAACCTTAATTGATTGGGATCGAATTTCGAAAGATCGTCCAGAATTATTTGCACCAGATGGCATTCATTTAAGTCCATTAGGATCCGATGTTTATGTAGATTTAGTATTGAGTGCGCTAATTAAATAATCTGTAAAATAATTTGTAAAAAATAGCCCCTGATCTCTCAGGGGCTATTTAAATTACTTGTTATGGTTTAAGACCAGCTACCTGGCAAACCATGAATCTTGCCTTCAACAACTTTACCATCTGAATAAACTGTTGAGACCTTAACCTGCACCCAACCAGAAGTATCGTTCTTAGTAATTTGTTGCTTGAACTCAGTCGCTGGCACAGTTGCTACCAAGCGCCAATCGCCCACGCCGTTATCGCGTAACTCAACGTTGTAGCCAGTAATACCAGCAGATGCTGCTGGTGCTTTCCAATTAACCATGGCGCCAGTTTCATTATAAATAGAAACGATTCCGACTGGAGCCTCATAAGCTGTAATTGGAGTTTCACCTGGCTCAGTTGTTGGCTGCTCAGCTGGCGTATTACTTTCTGAAGCAACTGGTGTTGGTGTCACCGTTGTTGACTCAGATGATGAATTTCGAGATACAACAGCAACTGCCAAAATTAAAATACCAACTACTACTGCGATCGCAACAGTCTTTGAGGATCCTGAGCCGCTGCTCTTGCTAACTGAGGCTGTTCTAGCGGATGCAGCAGGTCTTGGGGTAGTTGAAATTGATGAGATTGAAGATCTTGATGATCCGCTAACTGGTACTGCTGGTATTGAATACCGAGTAGATGAACGGGCTGATCGCTTTGCGCTCTTTCTTACACTTTTCTTAGCTGAAGATTTTTTAACACTTTTCTTAGCTGAAGATTTTTTAACACTCTTCTTAACACTGCGTTTTGCAGATGCTTTCTTAGCTGCTCTCTTCTTTGCTGCCACTTAAAACTCCTTTAGTCATTTACGCTAGTTAAGTTCACTAACCTTATTTAGATGAAGGTATTCCTAGGGAAGGATGAGATAAGGATACAACACCAAGTCCGTGATTTATTCGCATGAAATTAGAGCAGTTCAAGTAGAACTGGCGCGATTGCCCGTAAGGCCCGCCCGCGATGGCTAATTTCATCTTTTACCGCAGGAGATAATTGCGCCAAAGTTTTATCAAAACCTTCTGGCAAAAAGATCGGGTCATAACCAAAGCCATTATCACCATGCGATTGTCGAGTAATTTCACCCTTTAACTCACCTAGCATCTGGTGCTCGACTTTATGACCGCCGGCAGCTGGTTGGTAAAAGGCGACCACTGTTTTAAATTGTGCTCCCCGACTGCCAACTGGTGTCTTAGCTAATTGGGTTAAGACTTTTTCAATATTTAATTTATCCCTAACCTTGGCATCAGATCCGCTATAGCCAGCGTATCTGGCTGAATAAATTCCAGGATCACCATTTAGTGCGTCAATAAATAATCCACTGTCATCTGCTAAGGCAGGTAGCTTTGTAAAATCTGAAATTTGCCTAGCTTTTAGCCAAGCGTTTTCACTTAAACTCTTTCCACTTTCGACTACCTCAGGTAGATCTGGAAAATCAGCTAGACCTAGAATCTTTACTTCGGCAGCTAAATTACTGAGTAATCTTTCCAACTCTGCGATCTTGCCAGTATTTTTTGATGCTAAAACCAATTTAGACATTTTGTAAAATTATTTAGATAAGGATTGGATTTGAAGTTGTGTTAAATTAGTACAGCCCTTAGCACCTAGATTTAATAATTGATCTAGTAAATTGCGATCAAATGGTTTTCCTTCAGCAGTTCCTTGCACCTCAATGAAATTACCATCCCCGGTACAGACTATATTCATATCAGCTTGGGCAGCAACATCCTCTTCATAGCAAAGATCTAGGGTTGGTATGCCATCGATTATTCCAACTGAAACTGCCGCAACTGATTGTGTTAAAGGATTAGAGCTGGTTGCAATGATGGATTTTGATTTTGCCCAAGATATCGCATCCACTAGGGCCACATATGCCCCAGTAATCGCAGCTGTTCTAGTGCCACCATCTGCTTGCAACACATCACAATCAATCACGATTGTGTTCTCACCCAAGGCTTTCATATCTACAATGCCACGTAAGGATCTGCCAACTAATCTGGAAATCTCTTGTGTTCTACCACCTAACTTACCTTTAACACTCTCGCGATCAGATCTAGTATGAGTAGCTCTGGGTAACATGGCGTACTCACTTGTTACCCAACCCTCACCCCTACCAACTAACCAGCGGGGCACTCCTGGGGTAAAGGATGCAACACATAAAACTCTGGTCTTACCAAACTCAACTAAAACTGATCCTTCGGCATTATCTAACCAATGGCGGGTAAATTTAATCGGCCGTAATTGATCACTTGATCTGCCATCGATTCTGCTAATGATTTATCTCCTCTTGATTCCTAATTTAAAACTAAATTCTTCGCTTTAATCCTGCTGATTAGCACTTGATAGTTAAATCTTATTAGTCACTGATACTACCTCTGGGCCGAGAAATCTTCGTGCTAACGAAGCAAAATTGCCCGCATCCCCGGTGGCTACAAATCTATGGTTGGCAGGAGAGCTTTGAGTACTTAATAAATCGGCCTCAACTAAGGTTTTATAGAGATCCTTTGCCGTCTCTTCAGCACTAGAAACTAAGGTGACATCATTTCCCATGACATAGGAGATCACACCAGTTAACAATGGATAATGGGTGCAGCCTAAGACGAGAGTATCAATCTTGGCCTGCTGCATTTGAGATAAGTAATCCTGGGCAATTTTTGTAATCTCATCCCCTGAGGTTTTACCTTGTTCAACAAACTCAACAAATAGTGGGCAGGCTTTAGAGGTAATTTTCAATTGCGGTGCCGCAGCAAATGCATCTAAGTATGCTTTGGAATCAATAGTGGCGGAGGTGCCAATGACGCCGATATTGCCACTTCTAGAGGCAGAGACAGCTCGGCGAACTGCAGGTTGAATAACCTCAATTACCGGGATGGCGTAACGCTCGCGCGCATCACGAAGCATTGCCGCACTTGCAGTATTACATGCAATCACAATTGCTTTGACGCCAGCGGCAACTAACTGGTCGATAATCTCTAGTGCGTAAGTTCGAACCTGGGCAAGGGGTCTTGGGCCATATGGGCCGCGGGCGGTGTCTCCAATGTAAAGAATTGATTCCCCAGGTAGCTGATCAATAATTGCTCGGGCAACAGTTAAGCCACCAACTCCAGAATCAAAGATTCCGATCGGAGCATTTTTACTGGTTACAGATTTATGGGTTGCAGAGTTCGTGGCCATTTGAGGTAAGTGTAAATGCAGCCATCAGAAGTAGTGATCTTGAAAAAATGTCCGATTTGCCCCCTTTTATGTGTGAAATCTTAAGAATTAGGTGGAATTTGGGGTGGATTGTCTTGATGAACCGGCTGGTAACCACCACTCTATTGCCTAGGCAATTAGTCGTAGTCTGCATATGAGGTTACGAATCTTTGCTGGCTCATATCCAAAAGGACATGAGCAAACTAAATGCCTATGGAGGCTTTTTAGATGAATTCAATTGCATTATCTGCAGATCAGTTCGGCATCGTTTACAACATTCTTTCATTTGGACTTGTGTCAATGCTTGCCTGCACTATCTACACTCTAGTTGCACAACCTCGAGTCCTACCGAAGTACCGTACAGCACTTGTAATGTCATCTATGGTGACATTTATTGCGGCTTACCACTATTGGAGAATTTTCGACTCTTTTAGTGATTCTTTTGTAGATGGTTCACTAAAGGTAGGAACCGCTCAAGGAACATTCAATGAGGCATATCGCTACGTTGACTGGATTCTGACAGTGCCGCTACTTCTGGTTGAAGTAGTTGCAGTTCTTGCTCTTGCTAAGGCAGCGGCTTCTTCATTAATTAACCGCTTAGTGCCTGCATCAGCCGCAATGATCGCGCTTGGTTACCCAGGTGAGATTTCAACCGACAATAACACCAAGGTTTTATGGGGTGTATTGTCAACAATACCTTTCCTATACATTTTGTATGTATTGTTCGTCGAGCTTTCAAAGTCTCTTGATCGTCAGCCAGCAGGGGTAGCTGCGACCGTTGGTCGTCTACGCATGCTATTGATCGCAACTTGGGGCGTTTACCCAATCTCATACTTGCTACCAATTCTTGGTCAAGATGCATTGGATCCGGCAGCGTTTGTTAATCGTCAGATTGGTTACACAATCGCAGACGTATTAGCTAAGTGCGTATTTGGTCTAACAATCCTAAAGATTGCAAAGATGAAATCCGTGGCTGAAGGAATGAAGGACGATCAGTAATAGTCTGTAATTAATTGAGGTGGGGCTGAGATATCGGCCCCACTTTTTTATCGCCATAGATGATTAAGCAAGTTCTCCTGAATACCACCCAGCCAAAAAAAGACCGCGAAAAGAGGTTTTTGTTGATCAGTATCCGGCATTAACTTATAATTTTCAAAACTTCTTTGATCAATATTTAGCCGCACTGAAAGTGCCAATCTCAGATCATTAATTGCAATTAACCATCGAGTTGGATCGCTGATGGCAATATCTGCTCGTCCCGACTTATGATCAGCTGGTAAAACCAACTGCTGCCTTAGATACAAAAGGTGATCTTGCTTTAATTTTCGCAATGCTGGCTCTGTATATTTTCGAAACTCATCCGCGCTCTCTGGATCAGGATATGCATTTGGTAAAAGTCTCTTGAGCACAGGATCTTCCGGTTGAGATATCGTAGATTGAATGTCTTCCATAGCTGCCACCAAAAATTGATCAAATGAATCATCGGATTGATAACGCTGATTGAAACTTTCTTCGCCTAGTAGTTGAAGTAACTGTTCAATAAGATCAATTAAAATATGTAACTCATCAATGCTCAGCGGTACAGATAAATCCCCAGCTGCCGGAGAACCTTTAAACTCGACCATGATCTTCCCGTTGAAGTGTTGCCCAGAGTCCATGCTCATGCAAACTTTGAACCGCACGTTCCATTTCTTCTCTAGTTCCAGAAGCTACAACTGCTTTTCCTTCATTATGAACTTGCATCATTAGTTCATGCGCTTTTTCCTTTGAAAATCCAAATAATTTTATAAACACATACGTGACGTAATTCATTAAATTAACTGGATCATCCCAAACAATAGTTACCCAAAGGTGATCAAAAAATTTACTTAAATCTAAAACCTCTTCAACTTGGGTTTGGGAACTCATGCACTAATTATCTAACTAAAACTGTGAAGAGTTCACTACTTCCGGCAGAATTTTTTACCCCCGCTTCAATCAGGATCTGATAAGAATGAATCCCTGGAATGGATTGAGTAATGGCAAAATTAAATGAACCATTGATATCGGTTGTATAGGAACCTATCGACTTTCCATCTTGCAGTACAGATAACTTAATTCCTTGGGCTGCCGGCAGTATTTGACCAGAGATTGGATAAGTGGCACCTACTTTTATCGATGTTGGGAGAGGCAGGATAACTTTTGGAACCACCGAGATACTCTTTTCAGAAGTTATACCTTCAGTTCTTTCCCAACTGCCCTCTGAAACCAATCTAACAAGACTTTTCTGACCAATCACTACTGGAACCGAAATCGCACCGGTGGCATCAGTTACACCGGCAGCCAAGCTGCGCCAATTGGAATCATTGCTATTTTTAATTTCAAATCTAACATTAAGGGCTGATACGGGAGTCTTGTCTGGTAATTTAAATGTGGCAGCTAGATTAAATGTCGAACCATATGAAATCTCAGTTAAATCAGCCGAAATAGTGCTAATTACTTGGTCTGGCGCAATAGATTTAGCAATTTCGCGAACCGCACTCATTGCAGCCGCATTTTCCATCCCAAAGGTCCAAACTGCTATTCCGCCTAATCGATACTTACCAACTAAATTTGTTCGTGCGGCATAACTTCTCTCATCAGGAAACCAAACTTTCCTAGTTGCGGTACAAGCAATTGCCGAGTTTGTCGGGTCCATGTAAGTTTTTGTATAAGTGAATGTTGATTCAGCGTGTGTGCTGTTGTAAGTAGGCACTGCTTTGTTATTTGAAGCCAGATTCAAAGCTTCACGCATCACAACCACTGCTTTTGCCCCTACAACTACAGAAGATGCAAATACTGATGGGCACACACCATCTACTTTTGTTACCCAATCTCGCCCATAACCTGGAATTCCTAGAAAAACTTTTGAAGCTGGCATCTGAGTAACTGCGTACTTAACCGCATCCTCAGTCCATTCAAGTGGTCCAATGGGGCCTGGTGTGGTTGTTGAAAAATCATAAGCCATGATTCTGAGTCGATCTATATACGGATCAATCTCACTCCAAGAGTAAACAGAGTTACCTGCTCGCTTTGTCTCTTTAGCAAAGTCTGGAGGGGTGGTTACAGATAAAAGTTTATTTCGTGATCTTAGTTCACCTGAAAGTTGTTTTATAAAGGAAATCCAATTGGGCTTAAGTGCAGGCCAAGTAGATCTTCCATCTTTGGTATAAAACGTTTCAAAATCTAAATCAATTCCATCATAATTCTGCTTGAGAACTAATTCTTTAAGGTTTTGAACGATAGTATTTCTAGAACTTTCATTTGCTAATAGATTTGCAAGAACTAATCTTCCGTTGTCATCAGTGATTGTTGGAAGCAAAATAATATTGTTTGATTTTAACCTTGCTATAACTTGTTCTTTTGGAGTTGTGTATCCTCCAAGAGCATACTTATCTTTCACATTCACTCCACCAGTTAAGCCATACCAAAATGGCGAGACATCTCTAAGTAAATCTAGGTTCCCTTCAACAGTTGGAAGATTTCTACTTAATGAATAATCTGGTAACCAGCCAGATAAAATTCTTCTGGGAGGATTATCTGCTGAAGCTGGAATAGTGGTTGAGAATAAAAGGAATGCTGCGAGTAGAGCGATCGTAGATTTACGCGATTCCATGAATTTTAGGGTATCGGTTAAATCTGAGAAATTACTTTAAGCGGGCGTGAATCTCTTTACATGTTGGGCAAATGGGAAATTTTTCAGGATCCCTATTTGGTATCCATTTTTTTCCGCATAAAGCTCTAACCGGTTTTCCTGTAACTGCAGATTCTGTTATTTTATTCTTATCGACATAGTGCGAAAATCTCTCGTGATCACCATCATCTGTTGGTGCCAACCTTTCAACAGCGAGTACCCCAGATTTGCCAGATTTACCGCGTAAATCATCGAGAAAGCCCATGGGCAAATCCTAATCCAAAAATATCGCCTACCATTTACCAGTGAGCACAAAATTAAAAGATCTGCTGCGTACATCTGACTTATCAAAATCAGATATTGAGCTACTACTTGAAACCGCAGGCAAGTTTGCCAGCAATCCGTTGCGCTCGAAAAAGACTTTGGCCAAAAAAACTGTTGCGATTTATATGACCAAATCTTCAACTAGGACTCGACTAGCCTCGGAGACTGCAGTGGCCCATCTGGGTGGAACCCCTATCTTCCTTCGTGCAGATGAGCTGCAAATTGGTAGAGGTGAAACTATTTCAGATACTGCAAAAATTATCTCGGGTTTTTGTAGCGCGCTTATTGTTCGAACTTTTTCCCAAAGTGATATTGATGAGTTAGGAAAGCATGCATCGATTCCGGTAATAAATGCCTTAACTGATGATGATCACCCAACGCAACTTTTAGCGGATTGGATAACTTTAAAAGAGAATTTTGGAAAGAGTATTTCGAATAGAAAGTTAGCTTATGTTGGTGACGGTAATAATGTCGCTACAGCTTGGTTAACTATGGGTGCAACTATGGGTGCTCACATTGTGGTTGCCACTCCAGGCGGTAAGTGGGCACCAAATGAAAATGTTATTAAACAAGCAAATGAAATTGCGAAGAAATCAGGAGCAAAGATTGAAATCCTAACCGATGCTAAATCAGCCGCGAAAAATGCTAGTGCGATCTATACTGATGTTTGGATGTCTATGGGAGATTCAGAATCAGATCGTTCTGAAAAAATGTCGGCGTTAAAACCATTTATGGTAACCCCTGAATTAATGTCACTTACTTCCTCAGATTCAGTATTTATGCATTGCTTGCCAGCACATCGGGGTGAAGAGGTTTCTGCTGAAGTCATTGATGGCCCAAAATCTGTTGTGTTTAGACAAGCATTTCACCGAAGAACTACGATCCAAGCATTGCTCTACCACCTGAGTAAGGGTGACTTAAAAGGAAATAATTAAAGCCAAGGTTAGGTAAGGTAGGCGGATGCGAATTTCGGTACCAAAGGAGATTAAGCCTGGCGAGAAACGGGTTGCACTTGTCCCAGACATTATTTCTAAATTAACAAAATTAGGACATGAAGTCTTCATTGAATCTGGCGCAGGTGTTGCAGCAGATTATTCAGATGAGCAATTTCTAGCAGCCGGAGCACAAATTAAGCAAGGTGATGTATTAGCTAATAGCGATGTGGTTTTATCCGTACAACCACTCACACCAAACCAAATTAGAAGTTTGAAAAAAGGCGCTTTAACTATTTCATTTTTATCACCAACTACATCAACTGATTCCATTGATGCTGCAGTTAGCGCATCAGTTACAGCACTATCACTTGAATTAGTCCCTCGAATTTCTAGAGCGCAATCGATGGACGCACTAACCTCACAAGCGCTGTGTGCTGGATATAAGGCAGCATTGGTTGCTGCTGAATTATCCCCTAAGTTTTTCCCTTTACTTATGACAGCTGCTGGAACTGTTACACCGGCAAAAGTTGTTGTACTTGGTACAGGAGTTGCCGGTTTACAAGCTATTGCAACAGCAAAAAGATTAGGAGCAGTTGTTTCGGCATATGATGTTCGAACATCGTCAGCTGATGAGGTTAAATCCATGGGAGCAAAATTTATTTCATTAGAGCTTGAGGCATTAGAAGGTGCTGGCGGTTATGCAAGAGAAATGACTGAAGAACGTGCAACTAGGCAACGTGAATTGCTTACACCATTCATCTCTGCGGCGGATGTATTAATTACTACAGCTGCAGTACCTGGTCGCACTGCGCCTCGATTAGTTACTGCAGCCATGGTTTCACACATGACTCCCGGATCAGTTGTAGTTGATTTGGCGGCGGAAAGTGGTGGAAATGTTGAAGGTTCAGTTTCTGGTGAATTAGTAATTACAAAAGATGGCGTAAAAATTTGGGGTGCAAAAGATGTCCCTAGCCAACTGGCATTTCATGCTTCGATGCTATTTTCAAGAAATGTTGTTAACCTAGTTTTATTAATGAATAAGAGTGTTGATGGGAAATCGACTGGACAGATAGAGCCTGATTTCTCTGATGAAATTATTGATTCTGCAACGATAACTCATAATGGAATTAGACGAGAGAAGAGTAAATAATGGTAAATGATTTAATGAGCAATGAAATAGCTTTGCTCGCTATTTTCTTACTCTCGATATTTGTCGGTTTTGAAGTTGTTTCTAAAGTTTCTACAACTCTGCATACGCCACTTATGAGTGGAGCAAACGCAATTCATGGCGTGATTCTGGTCGGAGCAATTGTGGTAGCAGATCATGCACAAACAACTCTTGAAATCTCACTTGCTATTGCTGCGGTTATTCTTGCAACGGTCAATATGGTTGGAGGATTTGTTGTGACCGATCGAATGTTGCAGATGTTTAAAGGTAAACCTAAGCAAAAGAAAGTTAAGCGTGAAGACAAATGAGTCGCAACCTTTATGATCTAATTGGGCTGGCAGCAGGAATTTGTTTTATATTGGCATTAAAAGGTTTATCTTCGCCAAAGTCGGCACGAAAAGGTAATTTAATTGGTGCCCTCGGTGCAACAATTGCCACAGTTATCGTCTTCCTTTATACAAATGATGCCAAGGCATTGAATAATCAGACTTTAATTTTGGTGGCTATTGGTTTTGGGGTGCTTGTCGGTGTTCCTGCGGCAAGAAAAGTACAAATGACTGAGATGCCGCAATTAGTTGCACTATTCAACGGCGTAGGTGGTGGTGCAGCTGCGCTGGTGGCATTAGTCGAGTATCTAAAATTAGGAGATGAAGCAACAGTGGCGATTGTTGTTGCCACTGTATTTACTGTAATTGTGGGTTGTATTTCCTTTTCAGGATCAATTATTACTTTTCTCAAACTTCAAGAGCTAATGACAACTAGACCTGTTGTTTTTCCTTTTGGTAGACAAATAATTGCACTCACCTTAATTGGTATCTTGTTAAGTGGTGGTTGGGTAATTGCGAGTGGTGGTACAACACCATTATTAATTAATGGCTTGTTATCACTGATATTCGGTGTACTTTTTGTGCTACCAGTAGGTGGTGCAGATGTTCCAATTGTAATTTCACTATTAAATGCATTTACTGGATTAACTGTTGCCGCATCTGGTTATGTACTTCAAACAACTCTATTAATTATTGCTGGAACTTTGGTAGGAGCCTCAGGCACAATTCTCACTAAATTGATGGCAGAGGCAATGGGTAGATCTTTATTTGGAACTCTATTTGGGGCTTTTACTGCAAAACCTCAACAAAGTTCTGGTGAAGCTGATACTAGGCCATTTAAATCCGGATCAGCAGATGATGTCGCGATATTACTCAACTATGCACAACGAGTTGTAATTGTGCCAGGATTTGGATTAGCGGTTGCACAAGCCCAACACACAGTTCGCGAATTAGCCGATTTACTTTCAAAAAAAGGAGTTGATGTTGCCTATGGAATTCATCCAGTTGCAGGTCGTATGCCCGGTCATATGAATGTTTTACTGGCTGAGGCAAATGTTCCATATGAACAGCTAATTGAAATGGAGGAAATAAATCCAACATTTCCGCAAACCGATGTTGTTTTGGTAGTGGGTGCAAATGATGTTGTAAATCCAGCTGCAAAAAATACACCAGGATGCCCTATTTATGGAATGCCAATTTTAGATGTGTCTCTAGCGGTAAATGTAATATTTCTCAAAAGATCTATGCGACCAGGATTTGCTGGAATTGAAAATAAACTGCTTTTTGAGGCAAAGACAACTTTACTATTCGGAGATGCAAAGGATTCACTTACAAAAGTAGTAAGCTCATTAAAATCACTTTAGAGGAATCGTTAAATCCCCTCATATTCGAGAGCTAAACTCAATGCCGCAATCGCGGCATCAAATCCTCTATTTTCTTGACCCTCTGATAATCCTGCCCGTTGGTGTGCTTGCTCTAAACTATCACACATTAAAATTCCGAAACCGATAGGCTTATTTCGAGTCAGTGAGACTTGCATGATTCCATTGGCAACACCCTGGCAAACATAATCAAAGTGAGGAGTGTCTCCTTTCAAGATTAATCCAATAGCAATTACTAAATCTGAACCAGCGTCTAATAATTTTTGAGCAGCGAGTGGAATCTCGAAAGAACCAGCAACTTTGTGCACCGAAACATTTTTGCATCTTGCCCCATCTAGAGCTTTCTTAGCGCCACTAACTAATGCATCACATATGTATGGGTGCCAACTTGATTTAACAATTGATACTTTCAATTGTGCTTCATCTAAAGTACTAATTTTAGGCGATAATCCGGTCATTATTTTTCCCCCATAATGTGATTTAATTTAATCCTCTTTGCATCTAAATACCGAGTATTTTTACTATTTTTGGTGGTAATTATTGGAACCTGTTTAACCTCAATTGATTGATTGACTAAGGCTGACATTTTCTCTGGGTTATTTGTCAGTAAATTTATCTGACTGATATTAAGATTTTTTAGTATCAGAGCCGCATCTTCCCATGAGCGAAGATCTGCGATATGGCCCAGTGCAAGATTAGCTTCAACGGTATCTAAACCTTTATCTTGAAGTTTATAGGCCTTAATTTTCTCTGATAATCCAATGCCTCTTCCTTCATGCCCTCTTAAATAAATTATTAACCCACTTCCATCGCTTTCAATTTCGTCCATCGCTTTATTCAATTGATCTTTACAATCGCACCGAGTTGATCCGAATACTTCACCAGTTAAACACTCTGAATGAACTCGAACCAACATACCTTTCCGTTTAATCTCACCGTAAGATAAAATCGCATGAGTATGGCCGTTTGAGCCAAAATCCGTGGCTATTTTCCAATCCTTATTCATTCTTGGTAAATCACTCCAGTCATATTCAACTATATCTGGCTTAATTAGTATCTTTGATTCTAAGAAATACTTTGTTAGCTCTGCAATACTAATTATTTGTAAGTTGTTAAGTCTCGCAAACTCTTTAACTTTTTTACCAGTCATCATTGTTCCATCATCATTAACTAATTCAGATAAAACTCCCACCAGACTTTGACCCGTTAAAGCACTGAGTGCTACTGCAGCTTCCGTATGGCCAGCCCTACCTGCAAGCAAAGCCCTATCGGCAACTAACGGGAAGACATGACCTGGCCTAACAAAATCTTTAGCTTTAGTTTTATTATCTGCAAGTGCAATGATTGTATTAGTGCGCTCTTTTGAACTTATCCCAGTGGTCAATCCAGCCTTGTAATCAACTGAAACTGTAAAGGCCGTATGTTTTAAATCTTGATTATTTGTAACCATTTGAGGCAGGTCAAGTGTGCGTGCTCTGTCAGAAGTTATTGCGACACATATAACTCCTGAAGTATGACGAATCATAAAGGCAAGTTTGTCCTGAGTGGCATGTTGTGCAGAGAGAACTAGGTCAGCTTCGTTTTCACGCTTTTCATCATCAGTAACAATAATCATTCGGCCAGCACAATAATCATTTAAGGCTTTTTTTAGATCCTTAGTCATTACTTTGACCCCCTCTCGTTAATCGCTCAACATACTTTGCGAGAAGGTCTACCTCGACATTTACTAGATCGCCCACTTTTTTACTCGCCAGGTTAGTTCTCTTTAAAGTTTCCGGAATCAACCAAACTGCTATTAACTGTCCCGTTATCTCGCCAATAGTTAATGAAACGCCATCTAAACAAATTGATCCCTGAGGAACTACATATTTCAATAGGTGGTTAGGTAACTTTATTTGAAATTGAGTCCACTTCATAGATGGTAAAATTTCAGTAATTTCAGCAGTCGCATCAACATGACCTTGGACTAGGTGTCCCCCAAAACGATCTATAAATCTCATAGCTAACTCCAAGTTCAATAGATCACCTGCCTTCAAATTTACTAGTGCAGTCAATTCCAAAGTTTTCTTCATCACATCAGCCGTAAACCCTGAATCTGTAACATTTGTTGTAGTTAAGCATGCACCATTTACGCTGATTGAATCACCGATTTTTAAATCACCTGTAACATTATTACAGCTAACCTCTATCTTTACTGAATCTTTAAGATGAGTGATATTTTGCACTTTTCCCACCTCCGCAATTAAGCCTGTAAACATTATTGATTCTTCGCTAAGATAATTTTGAGATCAGTGTCAACCATTTCTGTACTTTTCACTTTATACATAACTCGATTCTCTAAAGAATTGATGCCTAAATCGTCTATGAAACTTTGGCCGCTTCCCAGTAAAGATGGAGATAGATAGATATGCATTTCATCTATAACTCCAGATTTCATAAGGAAAGTACCTAAAGTTGGACCTGCTTCAACCAATACTTGGTTTACTTCAAGCTTTGCCAAGAAATCTAACAGCACATCTAGGTTATGACTGTGAAGAAAATAAGTTTGCGCAGATTGATCCTTTAGGTTACTTGCAGGTGGAATTAACCTATGACCCATTACTAATCTCCTGGGCTGCTTTACATTTTCCTCTCTTGTATTCAGTGAAGGATTATCTGCTAAAGCCGTTCCGGTTCCTATTAAAATGACATCAGATTGACTTCTCAACTTTGAAACTTGTGCTCTAGAAGATTCGCTAGTTATCCACTTTGAGTTTCCATCTTTGGCGCAAACTTTACCATCTAAGGTCATGCCAATCTTCCAAATAAAATATGGACGGTTATTTTTAATCTTATTTAACCAAAATCTATTAGAATAGGTAACTTGATCTTGCAAGACCCCACCTATAACATCAACCTGAGCAGCTCTTAAATGATCTGCCCCTCCTTTTGCTACTAAATTTTGATCTGATACTGCGAAGACCACTTTCTTGATCCCAGATTTAACTATTAAATCTGAACACGGGGGTGTTTTTCCGTAGTGATTACAAGGCTCTAATGTTGTAATTAATGTTGCACCTTTTGGGATCTCTCTAATTTTATTTATTGCTTTTGCTTCTGCGTGCAATCCCCCATCATGAAAATCTTGTGAGATCACAGCTCCTGATGAATCAACGATTAATGCGCCAACAATTGGATTTGGGCAAGTCTTTCCTAATCCACGCAGGGATAATGCATCGGCTTGTGCCATCAATGCTGAGTAATCCACTAGACGCCCCCAAATAAATATCGGGGTACGCAAAAGAAAATGACGTAATAACAGCCCGCCACTTACACACATTTTCTCTCATCCGGACTTTAACCGTCGGTCTTGGAGTTTCACCAAGTCCACCGCTAGCTGGATGCAGGCGGGTCGCAGACTTTAACTGCCGGTTCGGAATTACACCGACCCCGAAAATGCAGCTTGAGTGTACCAAAAAATTATTATTATACAAACTGAAAATAAGCGTAATTTTATATAGTTACTGCTCTATTTCGTTAATAAGTTTAAATTCAGATGAAGATAGTTGACCTTGTGAGGCATAAAGATCCAATTTTGCTCGAGTGTCTTCAATATCTAAATTTCTCAAGGTTAGCTGCCCAATTCGATCTTCAGGGCCAAAAGCAGCATCTGAGGTTTTCTCCATTGATAATTTTTCTGATGAGTATGAGAGATTGGCTCCCTTGGTATTCATAATTGAATAATCATCGCCGCGACGCAACCTAATTGTCACCGATCCCGTGATAGTTGAAGCAACCCAACTAGTTAATGATTGGCGAAGCATTAATGCTTGTGGATCAAACCAGCGACCTTCATATAAAAATCGCCCTAATTTACGCCCCTGCTCGCGGTAAGTCACAATAGTATCCTCATTGTGAATAGCACTAAGCAATCTTTCATAAGCAATGAAGAGCAAAGCCATTCCGGGAGCTTCATAGATACCACGACTTTTTGCCTCAATAATACGATTTTCAATCTGATCGCTCATACCTAGCCCATGTCGACCCCCTATTGAATTTGCTTCTCTTATCAAGGCGACAGAATCACTGAAATCCTCCCGATTTATTGAAACCGGACGGCCTTTAGTAAAATTGATTGTTACATCTTCGGTTTCTATTGTTGCCGATGGATCCCAAAACTTAACACCCATGATTGGTTGAATCATCTCAATATGAGATTCTAAGTCTTCTAAGGATTTTGCTTCATGGGTTGCCCCTAGAATATTCGCATCGGTGCTATAAGCCTTTTCAACTGTATCTCGATAAGACAGGTTGTGTTTAGTGAGCCATTGCGACATTTCTTTTCTACCGCCTAGTTCACTAACAAAAGTAGCATCAAGCCATGGCTTATAAATTTTAAGATTTGGATTTGCTAATAAACCATAGCGATAAAATCTCTCAATATCATTACCTTTGTATGTTGAACCGTCTCCCCAAATCAAAACGTCATCAGCTAGCATTGCTCTAACAAGTAAGGTGCCAGTTACTGCCCTACCAAGTGGGGTGGTATTAAAATATAATCTGCCAGCAGTTCTTATATGAAACGCACCGCATGCTAATGCTGTTAAACCTTCTTCAACTAAAGTACTTTTGCAATCTATAAGTCGTGCTATCTCTGCGCCATATTGTTTTGCTTTACCGGGAATTTTATCTATATTCGGCTCATCATATTGACCAAGATCTGCTGTGTAGGTACAAGGCTTAGCGCCTTTGCTTTTCATCCAGGCTACCGCCACTGATGTATCAAGACCACCACTAAATGCGATACCCACCTTTTGTCCCACGGGAAGGGATGAAAGAACTTTAGACATGGCAGCAGTCTAACCTTTACACTAAAACCCCGCTTGATTTAAGAATTAGAGCATTTTTTATTACTCAGCCCACAAAAGGCGTGAAAACTGGCTAGATGGTTTTCTACATAGGGAGCTCCGTACAGAATATAAAATATAGAGCTAATCATCATTACCTATTAATTACCGGGTCAATAAACACGGGTATTATTTCAATATGAGTATAAAAAGACTCTTCTCAACCGAGCGCTGCCGGACTCGTGCCAGTTATCTATTAAAATTTGAATCTTTGATACTTTTTGGAACAGTGATTTATCTGTTAATCGCTCCGTTTGTATCAGAGGTCAGCGCTCCAGCAGCACTCTCCGCTGAGATAGTTTTTGGAACTTTGGCCAGTATTGGATTATGGTTTTCCGCCCGAGGCTTTGATACGCAAAAATCGTTCGGAAGAGCACCAGCAGTTTTAGCCAACCTAATTGCACTTGGTGTCTCTTATTACATGATTACTGGAAACTTTCTAATTGTTGGAGTGCCATTGCTTTTTCTATCATTAATAACATTAATCTCTGCCGCCCTTGGCTACAAAGAGTGATTACCAATCAACTATTTTGCGATCTTCCCAAAGTAAACCCGTTTTATCTTTTGTAGGGTCAAACTCTCTTGTAGCTAACCAGATTGCAGTTTCAGCTCCTTCTTGTGCACTCCTAGGGGCATCTGGTCCACCCATATCGGTTCGACAATGGCCTGGACAAATAGCATCAACTAAAAATCCTCTTGCGCCTAAACCAGTTTCATAGGAGAGATTTTTAACAAAAGCATTTACTCCCGCTTTACTAATTCGATAAGGTGCAAGACCCCCATGAGTTCCAGGTCCTGACATTCTTCCTAAACATGCAGAATAAATCACAACTCTACCCGATCTAGCCTCAAACATGGCAGGAGCTAATTCATTAACTGCGGTAAAAACAGCATCTAAGTTAATTGACATTGTACGGCGCCATTCCGCATCAGTAGTCCTTAAAGTTTTAGACATTTTTTCGCTCATAACTCCGTGAGCTAAAATCAAAACATCGAGTACACCTAATCCATTAGATGCTGCATCTAGATTTATCTCTTTTAAAACTTTTCGAAATTTTTCATTGTCTGCTACGTCAACTGCTCGATACTTACAACCAAGTGTCTTGGCACTTTGTTGGGCACGCTCTTCATCTTTACCAATTATGTAAACAAAAAATCCAGCCAAGATGAGAGCTTTGGCAGTTTCATATCCAAGCCCCCGAGATCCACCAGTAACTATCGCCCACTTCATATTTGGATGCATGGGGCTATCTTTGCCACTTTTAAAGGTCTACTACTAGCCCATTAGATGTGCGAATGCCCACTTTCACTAAACCCTTATGCCTCAGACGGCCTACATTACCTTGCTCTGGCAGTTAAGATTAACCTGTAACAATTGAACTCAAGCATGCTAATTGGGGAGTCAAATAGGTGAGCCAAGCAGGAGCTAACACACCGGCTAACCACTTTGGTGGTTCATTTGGTCCAAATGAGTGGCTTGTCCAAGAGATGTATGAACGCTACCAAACCGATCCATCCTCAGTTGATAAAGCTTGGTGGGACTTCTTTTCAGATTTTAAAGGTACGCAATCTTCAAACGGTGCAACTACAGCTAATTCGCCAAAGCCGGGGACTCCTCCGATTCCAAAATCGCAGCAGACTCAAGTAGTACCAGTGGCGACTCCCGCACCAGCAATTGTTGAAACTACAGTCAAAGCAAGCCAGCCAGAAATTAAAAAAATAGATTTACCAGAAAAAACTTCTAAAACATCTTTCAAACCAGCAGACCCAGTTGTGAAACCAATTCCAACACTCATAACACCCGGTGCATCAGAAGTGGAACCAATACGAGGTGTAGCAGCCCGTGTCGTACAGTCAATGGAAGGTTCCCTTACAGTACCAACTGCTACAAGTGTTCGTGTTGTTCCAGCCAAATTAATGATTGACAATAGAACTGTAATTAATAATCATCTAAAGCGTGGCCGCGGCGGAAAAGTTTCATTCACACACTTAATTGGTTACGCAATGATCAAGGCGATAAGAGCCATGCCAGAGATGAACTCATACTTCACTGAATTAGATGGGAAACCTGCAGTTGGACATCCTGAACATATTAACCTAGGAATTGCTATCGACTTAGCTAAAGCAGATGGATCAAGACAATTATTAGTACCTTCGATCAAAGGTTGTGAAGAGTTAGATTTTGCTCAATTCTGGTCAGCCTATGAAGATGTTGTACGTAAGGCCAGAAGTGGTGCGTTAACTGTAGAGGATTTCGCTGGCACTACTTTATCCCTGACAAATCCAGGAACCATTGGAACTGTGCATTCGGTACCAAGGTTGGTACAAGGCCAAGGAATGATTCTCGGTGTTGGAGCATTGGATTATCCAGCAGAATTTCATGGTACAAACGAGCAAACGCTTGCTGATCTAGCAATTAGCAAGGTAGTTACTTTAACCAGCACATATGACCACAGAATTATCCAAGGGGCACAATCTGGTGATTTCCTGAGAAGAATTCATGAAATATTACTAGGTGAAGAAAACTTCTATGATGAGATTTTCGAAGCGCTACGAATTCCTTACGTTCCTATTCGCTGGGTTGCTGATATGCAATTTGAGAAAGATGATGTAAGCAAAACAGCCAGGGTACAAAAACTAATCGATGCCTACAGGACTACCGGGCATCTAATGGCAGATGTAGAGCCATTAGCTTATGTCCAACGATCTCATCCTGATTTAGATGTTATAAACCATGGTTTGTCCCTATGGGATCTTGATAGAGATTTCGCCACCGGTGGATTTGGCGGCAAACCATTTATGAAGTTACGAAGAATTCTTGGAATTCTGAGAGACTCATATTGCCGCACAATTGGTGTTGAGTATATGTACATAGCCAACCCAGCGGAGCGTAAATGGATTCAGGAAAAAATGGAGGTAGGTGCTCCTAGGACAGCAAGAGATGAACAACTTCGTATTTTACGAAAACTAAACAGTGCCGAGGCATTCGAATCATTTTTACAAACTAAGTTTGTCGGCCAGAAACGATTCTCACTTGAAGGTGGAGAGTCGGTTATTCCAGTACTAGATGCAGTCATCTCATCAGCAGCAGAAACTGGTCTAGATGAAGTTTGCATTGGTATGCCACACCGAGGTCGATTGAATGTTCTAGCAAATATTGCAGGAAAATCATATGGCCAAATATTTCAGGAGTTTGAAGGAAATTATCGTGAAAATGAAGTGCACGGCTCGGGAGATGTCAAGTACCATTTAGGAACAAAAGGCACCTTTGCTGCTGAATCTGGCGCTACAACTAAGATTTATTTGGCGGCAAATCCTTCTCACTTAGAGGCCGTAAATCCGGTACTTGAAGGAATAGTTAGAGCAAAGCAAGATAAATTAAGATCAAAGGCTGGGGATTTAACAGTTGATGAACAAACCTCATTTCCTGTTTTACCAATTCTTTTGCATGGTGATGCTGCATTCGCTGGCCAAGGAGTAGTTTCCGAAACTCTTTCATTATCTTTGCTGAAAGGTTATCGAACTGGTGGCACAATTCATATTATTGTAAATAATCAAGTGGGCTTTACAACCTCACCACATGCTGCACGATCTTCAACTTACTCCACTGATATTGCAAAGATGATTCAGGCTCCGGTATTTCATGTTAATGGCGATGATCCTGAAGCTTGTGTTCGGATTGCAAAAGTAGCCTTTGAATACCGACAAATGTTCAATAAAGATGTGGTGATTGACATGATTTGCTATCGTCGCCGAGGTCATAATGAAGGTGATGAACCAAGTTTTACCCAACCACTTATGTACAAACTCATCGAGGCCAAACGTTCGACTAGAAAACTTTATACCGAGGCATTAATTGGTCGAGGTGACATCACTGTCGAAGAGGCTGAAGAAGTGTTACGAGATTACCAACAGCAATTAGAAGGTGTATTTACAGCGGTTCACAATACTGAGCCTGATAGCGATCCAAACTGGAAAGCTCCTGTGGTGCCATCACCAAAAATCGTTGATACTGCAGTAGCTGAGGCTGATTTACGTAAGATTGCAGATACTCAATCTGCCATACCAAGTAATTTCAATGTACATCCAAAACTGCTCCCACAACTTTTAAAGCGAACTGAGATGTTGGATGAATCAACGGTTGATTGGGCAGCTGGTGAGATGTTTGCATTTGGTTCTTTACTTTTAGAAGGCCATCCAATCAGAATGAGTGGTCAAGATGTAAGGCGGGGAACTTTTAGTAATAGGCATGCGGTTGTGATTGATAAGGAAACTGGAGCTGAATTTTTCCCTCTCCGATCATTAGTGAACGATCCAAATCAATTCCATATCTACGATTCACTTTTATCAGAGTATGCAGTAATGGGATTTGAATACGGATACTCAGTTGAGCGCGATGATGCACTTGTTATCTGGGAAGCTCAATTTGGCGATTTTGCAAATGGTGCTCAAACAATAATTGATGAATTTATCTCTTCTTCCCTACAAAAGTGGGGCGAGAGATCCTCGATAGTTCTATTGCTACCTCATGGATATGAAGGGCAAGGGCCAGATCACTCCTCTGGACGTATTGAGAGATTCTTATCGCTGTGTGCCGAACAAAACATGACTGTTGCCCAACCGTCAACTCCTGCCTCGTATTTCCATTTACTGCGTTGGCATATGAAAAATCCATCTAGAAGGCCATTAGTGGTATTTGAACCAAAATCAATGCTTAGATTAAAGGCGGCAGCAAGTGGGCTTAAAGATTTTACTACTGGCAAATTTAGATCATTTATTCCGGATGACAAAGTTACAAATGCAACCAGGTTAATTTTTACATCTGGAAAGGTTTACTACGATTTAATTGCAGAGCGAGAAAAATTAGGTGAACACTCAACTGCGATTGCAAGAGTTGAGCGGCTATACCCACTTCCGATTGAGGATATTGTGACTGAATCTAAGAAACATCCAAATGCCACACTGCTTTGGGTGCAAGATGAACCAGCTAACCAGGGTCCTTGGCCATTTGTTTCATCAGCAGTCAATGAGGCATTTATTGCGCATGAGGAATTAAGTAATCGATCATTCCGTAGAGTTTCCAGACGCGCGACAGCAAGTCCTGCAACAGGAAACCACCATTTGCATGAAGAAGAAGAAAAAGCCTTAATGACTGAAGCTTTTACTCGTTAATTTCCCTTTTTGTACCTTATTAAAACTCTGGCCAGTAATTGATTCTGCTCAACCCATCCCCAGTCCCGAGAATCGGTACTTTTTAAATTGTCACCTTCTACCCAATACCTCATTACGCCGTGCTCACTTCGGCTCTGCACTACCCTTTTAAGTAGCCTAATTCCTGGTCGCTGCGGATCTTCAACTAAGTACACCTTCCCCACTTCTAGGGTGTGCTCTTTGCCACTTAGAAATCTAATTAACAGCCAATCTCCAGCATTATAGGTAGGAGCCATAGAGTTTCCTGAAACCTCTACTGTGCTAAAGCCGAACATGCAGAGTATTCTGCCACCATAAGATTACTAATCATTAACCCTAGGAGATAAATGCTAAATCTATTAAAGAAGTTAATAAAGCCAAGGCAAACTGTTTATGCTCATTGCGATCTACCATGCGGTGTATACGATCCAGCACAGGCAAAAATTGAGGCTCAATCTGTAAAAGCTTGCATGGAAAAATATGCTGCAAGTAGCGACAATGATTTCAAAGCTCGTGCCGTCGCTATTAAAGAGGAAAGATCAGAGTTAGTAAAGCACCACCTTTGGGTATTATGGACCGATTATTTTAAGCCAAATCATTTTGAGGCCTATCCCCAACTACATGTGTTATTTAATGAAGCAACGAAGTTAGCTGGTGCTGGAGGCAGTAAAGGTACTAATGATGTTGCTGTCGCAGAAAAACTAATCGGCAAAATTGATGAAATTGCAGAAATTTTCTGGGCAACTAAAAAATAATTAAGTTATCGCTAGTGGCCTAAATATTTAGGCTACTAGCGATCTTATTTTCGCCAATAAGATTTTCTTTTTCAGCAACCATAGTTTCTGCGGCAACACGAGCCATAAAAGAGACTCGTTCTACAAATTTACGAGTGATAAATCCTGAAGCCACTAATCTTGCACTTTGATGAACCTCTATTTCGAAATTTAATTGTCCGTCTTCTAAACCAATACATCTGGCTGTTGCATGAATCTCATGATTAATACCTACGGCACCTTGAATTTGAAATTGTAAATCAGTTGTAACTGTTGTTTCACCAAAATCTAAAAATTCAATAATTGCTGTGCTGCAAGCACTCTCCATGAGCGCAGAAATCTGACTAGAACTAACAACTGGCAGGTCATTTACCCCCTGCGCAACATAAGTATCTCCTGGGCGAATGGTCATATTAGCCATACCAATAGCACCCATTACTTGCTCAGCTTTCATAATCATAAGATTAGTGATTATGTAATTACTCTAGCGGGAACTCCCTGCGTATTTCGCGAGTTATTTCTATTTGAGTCGTACCTTCATCGGTAAATTCCGTATAGGTTGTTTGAGTAAAGGTAAATTCAGTAATACTCTGTGTTTGGCTCGACCGAATCATTTGATTATATAGATCCTCAATTTGGTTATTTATTCGATCATTCAAATCATCAGGCGCCTGCTCGGTTAGAGCATTACACAATAAGTTTCGAACCAGGTTCAAGTTGTGGGCTTCTTGCTCCATTTTTGATCGGCATGAGACGCAGTTACCAAAGTGATTCTCTACCAAGTCAACTTCATTAGTATCAAATAACTCATGATCGATATACAGAACTATATTAGGTAATACTTGATCACAATTAATAAACTCCTTGTTATTAAAACTCATGACTTATCACCTGCTTTATTTTTCCCGAATCCTCTTTCTTTAGCGTAGGTAGCAAGAGATGCACGGAGAAGTTTTCTACCTCTGTGTAATCTAGACATTACCGTACCCGTTGGAACGTTTGTGATCTCCGCTATTTCTTTATATGAAAAACCCTCGACATCAGATAGATAAACAGCAATTCTAAATTCTTCTGGCATCGCACTTAATGCATCTTTTACATCTTTGTCTGCAATACCTTCTAAAACTTCGTCCTCAGCTGATTTCCCTTGATCACTTGTGTGCGAAGAAGCATCTGCAATTTGCCAGTCCTCAACTTCACCTGCTGATATTTGTGGTCTACGTTGATCTTTTCGATAATTATTTATAAATGTTGTTGTCAGGATTCTATATAACCAAGCTTTTAGATTTGTTCCCGGCTCAAATTGATGAAAGCTGGTGAAAGCCTTAGCAAAGGTATCTTGAACTAGGTCTTGAGCATCGTGAGTATTTTTCGTATACCGAAGTGCTGCACCGTAGAGTTGTGATGTAAAAACTAATGCATCGTTTTCAAACCTTATTTTTCTTTGCGCTAAGGTTTCTTTATCGCGGTCAACTACAGCAGGTAGAAATTTGTCATTACTCATTTGGTCTAAGGCTACCTCGAATGCAGTTTTGGAGTTGGGAGTGAATATTTTATGAGAAGTAGTTAGGCGCCTAAGTGCATACATGGCTGCAAAACCTTGGAAACCTCAGATATATTCCCTATCCAATCCGCTCAAGCGCAAACAACGCCAAGTCCCGGTGAAGTGAGCGGAAGGTAGACTTAATACATATGGCAAATTGGAAAGCACCCTACAGGTCTGGACTTACCCCTGCCAGCAAACCAATTCATTCTCAGATAATTATTCCAGGCTCTAAATCAGCCACCAACCGTGCGTTAATTTTAGCGGCGCTTGCCAAAACTCCTTCTCGATTAAGAAGACCGCTTTCGTCAAGAGATACAGACTTAATGGTCAAAGGATTACAGAGTTTAGGGATTGACATTTCTGTTATTAAAACAAATGGTGGATTTGACTATCAAGTTGTTCCAAACAAGATGTTAGGCCCAGCAAGTATTGATGTTGGAAATGCTGGAACAGTGATGCGTTTCTTACCACCCATTGCGGCACTTGCAAAAGGCTTAATTCACTTCGATGGTGATGCTAGGTCTTATGAAAGACCTTTAGCTCCAGTAATTAAAGCATTAGAACAACTTGGAGTAACTATTGAACATAATGGTAAGTATCGACTTCCACTTACTATAAATGGTGCTGGAAAAATTGCCGGAGGCACAGTAGAGGTAGATGCTAGCTCCTCTAGTCAGTTTGTTTCCGCACTACTTCTACTTGGCCCTGCAACTGAAACTGGTATTACCATTAAGCATATTGGTGAGTCTTTACCATCTTTGCCACACATTGAAATGACAATTCAAATGCTGAAACTATATGGGGCAAAGGTTGAAGTTGGTGCAAATAGTTGGCAGGTCAAGCCCACAGATTTAATAGGCCAGGATATGATCATAGAGCCAGATCTTTCAAATGCCGCTCCATTCATGGCAGCAGCAATGATTTGCGGCGGTAGCGTTGAAATACTGGACTGGCCTAAAATCACATCTCAACCGGGAGATCAGTTGAGAAATATTTTTTCTAAAATGGGTGCAAAAATTGAACGAAGCGAATTAGGTTTAAAAATTTCTGGAACCGAGAAAATTCTAGGAATCGATATCAATCTTCAAGAGGTTGGTGAATTAACTCCCTCTATTGCAGCAGTTGCGGCGTTAGCTGAGACTGAATCAAGATTATTTGGAATTGCCCACCTACGATTGCATGAGACTGATCGACTTTCAGCACTAGCAACTGAGATAAATAATCTTGGTGGAAAAGTGATTGAAGGGCCAGGTGAGTTAAGTATTAAGCCAACACCTCTAGTTGCAAAACAAGAATTTAAAAGCTATGAGGATCACCGAATGGCCACTGCTGGCGCAATCATTGGTTTAGCAGTTGAAGGAGTTGTTGTTGAAAATATTGAAACTACAAAAAAGACTCTTCCAGATTTTCCTGGTTTGTGGGCGGAAATGCTTAATGGCTAAGTCACATAAAAATTGGGATGAAGATGATGTGCGAATCAACAAATCCAGGCAATTTGGATCGACTAATAAAACTAGGCCAAGAACTAAAGACCGACCTGATTATTCAAAGGCAATAACTGGCATAATTATTGAAGTAGACCGTGGTCGAGTTAAGTGTCTATTAACTATGAATGAGTCTTATGCGGTTGTTACTGCTATGAAAGCCCGGGAATTAGGCAAGAAATCTGTAGTTGTAGGTGATCTGGTTTCTATAGTTGGAGACACATCAGGAGAGGAAGGGTCGCTGGCGAGAGTCGTTGCTGTCCATCCCAGAAAAAATTCACTAACTAGAACTATTGATGACAATTTAAATGATGAAAGAGTCATCGTGGCTAATGTAGATCAACTTGCAATAGTCGTTTCGACCACAAATCCAGAACCACGAACTGGCCTGGTGGATAGAGCCTTAGTAGTTGCGTATGATCAAGGAATTTCACCTTTGATTGTTATGACTAAACAAGATTTAGCAAATGGTGATAACTTTCTTGAAACCTATAAAGATTTAGAAATTCCTGTATTTAAGACTGATAAAAGTTCAGATTTATCTGAGTTAAGGAATATATTAACTGGAAAAATCACAGTGTTAATCGGACATTCTGGCGTAGGTAAATCAACTTTAGTCAATAATCTTCTCTTAAAAAGTGAGGAAAATAAACAAGTTAATACGCAAGTAAACTCATATCGTCAAACCGGAGATGTAAATGAAGTAACTGGTAGAGGTAGACATACCTCCTCAAGTGCGGTGGCTTTGTCACTATCCTCCACATTTTCTAAAGAAAACTTTGGTTGGATAATCGATACTCCTGGTGTTCGTTCCTTTGGAGTAGCTCATATTCAACCATCGCGGGTAATTGCTGCATTTCCCGAGTTTTCCGAACCAATTTCATTATGCCCAAAGAATTGCTCACATAATGAACAAGATTGTGCATTAAACACCTGGCAGAGTTTTGATGAGAAGAATCATGCTCGACTAGCAAGCCTACGGAGAGTTTTATCTATCGGACAAGGTAAGTAAGAGTAACCTTTCACTGTGAGTGAGTTATCAAGACATAAAGAGAGTAAAACTAGACAGGTTGACCTTCAAATCTCTGGTATGACCTGCTCTTCCTGTGTTGGTACAGTTGAAAAATCACTTAATAAGTTGCCGGGAGTAAGGGCCGCTGTGAATCTAGCAATGGAATCGGCCCACATAATTGCCCCCTTAAATATTTCAGAGCAAGAACTAATAGAAACCGTTAAAAGCTCAGGTTATTCAGCTAGCGCATTTAAAGGCGAAAGAGAATCATTTGAAAAATCAAATCGCTTAGGTATAAGACTATTTTTCACACTGTTATTTTCTGCTCCAATAATTGTTATCTCAATGTTTCATGATATACATGGAAAAGTTGACCAGCAATTACTTTCACTAATCGATAGAACCAATGTATTTTTAAATGATAACAACCAGGATCTGGTGATTAATTACCCAAACGCGCCAATTAGTACTTGGTTGCTAATAATTTTATCACTGCCAGTTGTTTTTATCTTTGCCTGGCCAATTCACAGAGCAGCCTTAAAGAACCTATTACACCCAACTATGGATACTCTAGTTTCATTGGGATCATTGATTACATTTATCTGGAGTACATATTCTGCCGCAATATATACCCCGAATGAAAGTCAAACTTCTTTTGTATATGCTGAAGTTTCAGCAGCTGTAATATTTTTTGTCATGTTAGGTCGATACCTAGAGCACAAAGCGAAACGAAAAGCCGGCTCAGCACTTTCTGAATTATTTAAATTATCTGCGTCAGAAGTTGAGATTCATAAAAATGGCCAGACAAAGCACATCCCTATAACAGAATTAGAAATTGGAGATATATTTGTTGTAAAGCCAGGTGAAAAAATCGCAACTGATGGCACAGTAGTATCGGGCTTTAGCACAGTGAATAATTCCTTTTTAACTGGTGAATTTACCCCGCTTGAGGTGACAGTTGGCAGTCTGGTATTTGCTGGCTCGATTAATAACAACGGAAATTTGCTTATTAAAGCTTCAAGAGTTGGATCTGATACTGAGTTAGCAAGAATTACTAGGATGGTACTAACTGCACAATCAGAAAAGGCACCTGCCCAGCAACTTGCCGATAAGGTAAGTAAAGTATTTGTTCCAGTTGTTTTAATTCTTGCAATCGCCACTTTTTTAACTTGGTATTTGATGAATCAAAGTATTGCTGAATCCATTTCAATTGCAGTTGCCGTCTTAGTAATCGCATGCCCTTGTGCACTTGGTCTGGCCACACCAATTGCATTAATGGTGGCCTCAGGTAAGGCGGCCAAGAACGGCATCATCATTAGATCTCCAAGATCTATCGAAAAAGCGGTAGGGATTACGGATGCAGTCTTTGATAAGACTGGGACCTTAACCACTGGAAAAATGGAATTAATCGAGATGGTCTTGATAAATAATCCACTAGATAAGCAAAGCACGGAGATATCAGCCGCCGACCTAATGAGTTATGCATTAAGTCTTGAAAGCATGGATTCTCATCCGATCGCTATCGCAATATCTGAGTCCTTATCGAAACAAGGTGCAACCAAGTGGGAAGTTTCTGAATTTGAACACACTCCTGGCGCAGGGGTAACTGGACGTATAAAGCCCAATACTTCAACAAATAGCAGAGCAGTTTTAATTGGCTCACCAATATCAATAGCTCGCAGTACTACGGAGTTTTCGCCAAAATTATTGAGTGCAATAGAGGTGGCAAAGAATCGGTCTAGCTCTGTTGCAGTCTTAGCAATAGATGGTCTGGCGTATGGAGTATTTGAAATTGGTGATCAAATAAAGGTAGATGGCAAGGTGGCAATTGAAAAACTTGAAAAATCAGGAATCAAAACATGGTTAATTACAGGCGATACTGAATCGGCAGCTGTAAACATAGGTTCTCAAGCTGGGATTGCAATCGATCATATTTTTGCCTCAGCAACACCAGAAGACAAATTGAATTTTGTAACTTCGCTTCAAGAAAATGGAAAAGTGTTGATGGTTGGTGATGGCATAAATGATGCCGCAGCCATCACTAAATCTGACTTGAGTATTGCTATGGGATCTGGGACTGATACCTCAATTGCTGCTGCCGACATTACCTTAGTTCGACCATCTTTATTGGCAGCCATTGATGCGATGAAAATATCTAAGAAAACCGTAGGAGTTATTAAATCTAATCTTGGTTGGGCTTTCTTATATAACGTGGCTTTTATTCCAGTTGCAGCCACAGGAAACCTTTCACCTATGTACGCTGCAGCAGCTATGTCACTTTCATCATTATTTGTGGTACTAAATAGTTTACGAATTAGGTAAATTGGTAGCGGGGGCAGGATTTGAACCTACGACCTCTGGGTTATGAGCCCAGCGAGCTACCGAGCTGCTCCACCCCGCGTCGGGACCTAAATCTTAGAGTAGGTTCAGCACTAAACCAAAATAGATGAATTTATTATCTATTTTGAGCGGAGACTAATGCAGATATCGCAGCTTTAACTCTAGCTCTTGCACGATCTTCAGCAGCACCATCTAAACGCTTTTGTGCTGCTTCAAGATCTGCAAATGCAGATTGCAGTGATGCTATTGCAGATTTGATTGCTTGGCTTGTGCCAACTCCACCATTAATTGGTAAATCAGATTGATTGGTAGGAGCTTCAGTTCCAGAGTCGCCGCCAAATACTTGATCTAATGCACCTTGCAAAGTTTCACTGAATCCAATTTGATCACCAAATGAAACTAAAACTCTTTGTAGTAGCGGATATGCAGCGGTATTTCCGGTTGCTCGTACATATACCGGCTGAACATAAAGTAAGCCTTTACCAACCGGCAATGTCAATAGATTACCTAGTACAACATCTGCTCCACCTTGGCGAAGTAGTGATAGCGAAGTTGCAACTTCAGGTTTTGCTTCAAAATTTGATGCTACCTGTGAAGGGCCAGCAATGTTTGTTGACCTTGGTAATTGCAACACCGTTATTTTTCCGTAATTATCACCAGCATCAGCATTCACCACAGCTAATGCAGTTAAATTTTCGCGTCCACCTCGAGGCACAAATGGGGTATAAAGCGAGAAAGTTGGCTTATCTTGCCCAGGTATCTGCATGGTCAAGTAGTAAGGTGGCTGAACACCAGAGTTAGCTCCAAAGGTAGAGGGGTCCAGAGGCACCCTCCAAAAATCCTGTCCACCATAAAAGGCTTCTGCAGTTGTTACATGGTAGGCGCTCAAAATATCTCGCTGAACTCGGAACATGTCCTCTGGGTATCGAATATGAGATAACAAAGCAGGAGTTATTTCGCTCTTAGCCTTAACACTACCCGGAAATGCTTTACTCCAAGTAGCTAGTACCGGATCTTTTTCATCCCATTGATAAAGCGAAACTGTGCCATCGTAAGCATCAACCGTTGCTTTCACTGAGTTTCTTATGTAATTCACATTGCGATCATCTAAAGATGCGACTGCATTTGATCTACTTGTTAGAGCATCTCCAGTATTAGCTAGATTAACAATTCGAGAGTTTGGATATCCAGCATTTGTTGTATAGCCATCAATAATCCAAAGTATTTTGCCATCAACGATTGCAGGGTATGGATCACCATCAAGTGTTAGCCAAGGAGCAACTTTTGCTACTCGCTCTCTTGGGTTTCTTTCAAAAAGAATTTTAGACTCAGAATTTATTAGATTTGATAAGACAATTCTTTGTTCTTGATACTTAATTGCAAACAGTAATCGGGTAAAAAGAGAGCCCATCGGCACTCCACCCTTACCTGTATAGGTGTAATTCTTTTGCCCATTTGGCGAGCTATCATCTGGATAGTCAAGCTCAACAGGATTTGATGCAGCTGGTCCACCAATTATTGAGTAATCTGGAACATTTTCGCCAAAATAAACTCGAGGTTGAAATTCACCCAATCCCTTGGTCGGTGGAATATCTCCCACCAAAAATGATGGTTTACCATCGGTGTCTACGGTATTTCCATAGGCACCAACCAGTCCAAAGCCATGAGTATAAACAAGGTGATCATTAATCCAGTTACGAGACGGATTACCATCAATATTTAGTTCACGAACCGACACCACAACATCTCGCTCTTTACCATCTATTGTGTATCGATCAATATCTAATGAATCAGCAAATGCATAGTACGGCTTAATTTGTTGTAGTTGCCTAAAGGTGGCTGATAAAACATTTGGATCCATTAATCGAATATTGGAAATGGTTGATGCATCATTTGATAATTGCCCAGCTGATGTGGCAACAGTTGCTTGATAATCTTTAACCTCAACTTGATCCAGGCCATATGCAATACGTGTAGCATCAATATTTCTTTGGATAAATGGCGCTTCTTTGGTTGACTCAGAAGGCTTAACTTGGAATTGCTGAATTGCTGCTGGATAGATCCCAGCAATCAATACCGAGGCAATCACCATTAATGCAACGCCTGCAGTTGGTAGTAGCCAAGATTTACGAATAATATTGGCAAAAAAGAGAAGTGAACAGACTAGTGCTATTGCTGCCAAAATTGATTTGGCAGGTAATAAAGCGTTTACATCTGTATAGGTAAGACCTGTTATCAATCTTCCCTCTTTTAAGGTCAGGGCATATCTATCAAACCAGTATGCCACTGACTTAAGTAAAACAAGTAAACCAAGAAGTATCGAAAGTTGAACTCTGGCTGCAACAGTTGTTCGCTCTTCTTTTACTGCTGGTCTGATGCCACCATAAATGTAGTGAACCGCTGCTGCCACAATCAACGACAAGATAATTGTTGAAATAGCCCAACCAATTAATGCTTGGTACATAGGTAATTTAAAGGCAAAGAAGGAGACATCTAAACCAAATTGTGGATCTACTACCCCAAACTCAGTTGAATTTCTAAAAAGTAACCACTGTTGCCAAAATCTAGATCCTGCAGTACCTGCAAAGTAAAAGATTGCTAAAAAGATGACTATTCCGACCAACCTTCTAATTGGCTCAATTTGTGCACGGTAGCGCTCAAGGTTGTCTGCCTCAACCGATACTGGAACATATACTGGACGCTTGCGAAATGCCACTAAAATATTTGCAGAGATAAATAGTGCAGTGACAAAACCAAAGCCTAAGAATAAAAATATTTTCGTAAATAATGTTGTTTGCCAAACATTTACATAATCAACTGAGCGAAACCAAAGTAGATCGGCATAAAATCCACTTAGCGAAACTAGGATACTGGCTAATATAAACAAAATAATAAAAGTGATGGTTAATGGACTTATCCTTCTTCGGCCACCACTTCGATTTGCAAATGGATTAGGAAAGCTGCCACCAAAGCCACCGCTACCGAAACCGCTGCCACCAAATGGATTGTTATTTCGATTAAAACCGCCACCACCAAAGCCCGAATTACTCATGCGCAGATCTTATCTACTCCTAGGCGATACTTTTACAACTTGGATATTGGGTGGTATCAGGTGATCTAAGAATTGAGACGGCCTGGGAGAGTGTGGCGATTGGCACAATTTTCATCTCCGCTTGGGCCTTGGCATTAAGAATCTCATCAATATCCCCAAGTTCTTCGCAATTTCTGATGGGTGTAAAAAATAACTCCACCCCAGCCTTACTGGCTCCAATAATTTTCTCAGCAATTCCTCCGATTGGGCCAACTAGACCATCTTGCGTAATTGTGCCCGTACCCGCAATATTTCTAGATCGAATTAAATCCTCTTTAGTCAACTTATCAATTACGCCTAGTGCAAAAATTAAACCTCCGCTTGGCCCACCAGTTTCAGCAAGTCTTATTTTCACATCAAATGGAAAATCAAATTGATTTCTCAATCCAATACCGATAAATGCAGAGCCATCATCTCGGGCGGAGAGCTTGATTTGTTGTTCAACTATATTTGTACCCGCCCGTAAGACCTTTACACTTACCTGATCTCCTGGTTTTTTTTGCTCAAGTTCGCTTGCTAATTCGGCTTGAGTTTCATACCTTGAATTGTCAACAGTTAGAAGCTCATCTCCAACCTTTAGCACTTTAAAAGCATTACTTTGCTCATTAACCTGGCCAATAATTAATTTCGAACTTAACTCATAACCTAAGTATTTCAGCGCCGCTGCAGTTGCATTGAGTTGAGAATCTGCCATCTCCTGTGCTCCCATTTTCATGGATTGCTCTGTCGTCTCGCCCTCTGGGTAAACCTCAACTCGTGGTAACACAGCCCTATCTCGAGCAATCCAACTATATAAAACATCAAATCCAGTTATATAAGAATCTGGATCGGTGACCATAACCGATGTCACCGATAATTTGCCAGTTGTGGGATAGACCTGAGTACCAGAGATGGTTATCGATGAGCCCAAAATGTTTTGCGGATCACCTGGCGATAAAATCACATATGGTGATTTGATTAAAAAAGCGGCCAAGATTAGGACGGTTAGAAGTAGTTGAGTTGATCTAGGTAGTCTAGATTTTACGGGAAGAATTGATCGCATTATCTCTTATTAATTTTTATGACGAAAAGTATTTTGGAACTTCTTAAACTTATTTACCGACCTGCTTGTTTGATTATCAAATTTAGATTTATATTTAGTAAGCCAGACTCCATAGAGAATGGAACAAAACACCGCACCAATGGGAATGACCCACCAGATTAAGGCAGAAAGCGGGGCGGAGCTCATAGGCCAATCATATTCAGCGGGGAAGAAAAAGGTAGGCAGGATTGTTATAGAGAATTGCGATATCTTTAAGTACTCAAAATAGATGGGAATTTTTAATGAGCTTCGGTTTCCTACCAGCAGATGGGCAGCCTGACTTTGAGGCGCTGTTTAAAAAATTCTCAGAAATGGGGATTGATTCTGAAACTTTAGCTGGTGCTAAATCCTTTATTGAAAATATGCAATCTCCCACTGCGGCTAATCAAAACTTAATCAACCCAGCAACTCTTCGATCAATCGCTAAGAAAATAATTGCAACCAAAGGTGATTTACCAGTCGGCATAACTGATCAACGGGAGATGGCGGACTCTATTGCGATTGCTAATACCTGGCTGGATACTGAAATTTTATTTCCGGCAGCTACCTTGCCCTCCGATAGCGCATGGTCCAAGGGAGTTTGGCTAGAGGAGTCATTATTCGGCTGGCAGCGGCTGATTGAACCCCTGGCAGCCGGTATGGCAGATGCCTTAGCAAAGGTGATAACTAACCCAACCACCGCACTTCCAATTGAAATCACCGCTCAGGTCGATCAATCTCCAGAGCAACAAGAGGTAATGAAGCAGATGGTGGCGAAACTTCTCCGAAGTTTTATGGGCACGCTAATTGCCAACCAATTAGGACAAGGAATTGGGCTGTTAGCTAACTCTATTACTAGTGCTAATGATGTAGCTATTCCGCTACTTACCTCCAATAGTGGTCCACATTTAATTCCACAAAATATAAATGAGTGGGCACAAGGCTTAGGAATTGAAAAATCGGAAGTTAATCTCTATTTAGCATTACGAGAGGTGGCGGCGAGTAGATTATTTTCAAATAACACCTGGCTGCACTCCTACCTAACTGATGCTATTACCACCTATGGCCAAGGAATCACTATCGATGTTGAATCTATTACTCGCCAAGCCGAAGCGGCGATGAGTTCTGGCGATATTGATATCAATGACCCACAATCAATTAATATCGCTTTGAACTCAGGCCTATTCACACCGCAGCAAACTCCAGCTCAAGAGCAAGCATTAACAAAATTAGAGATGGCTTTAGCCTTAATTGAGGGCTGGATTGATCATGTTATTTCCCAAGTGGCAGCCGATCGAATCCCAAGTTTTAATGCATTAATTGAAAATTCTAGACGCCGACGTGCAACTAGCTCTCCTATGCAACAGATGTTTGCTAGTTTACTTGGTTTAGAAATTTCACCAAGAAAATTAAGGGAGTCAGCCACTTTTTGGGGTGAGGTAAAGAAATTACGCAATTCAGATGGTCGAGATAAATGTTGGGAAGATCCAGCATTTTTACCAATGCCTAAAGATTTAACTGATGTGGCGGCGTTTTTAGATAGCGTGACAGTTCCAGATGATCTATCTGGATTGATTTAAAGTTAGATTTTAAAAAGCGAAATCCCCGGCCGCACATTTCCTATCTGCCTTCCCCTTGCAGATATGAAACGGTTATCCGGGGACTTCGTAGCGCTAACTTAGGTTAATCAATCCGGATAATCAACTTGATCCGACCAGTTATTTGGCGTTTTTTTAAGTTTTTTTTGGCCAGAATCTGGTAAATTGAAGATGTTGTAATCAAAAAACATTTCGTGCGGTATGCCTAAATATAAAGTCGATATAGGTATGCGTAAAATTACCTAATCTCTGTGGATTAACCTGTGGAGATAACCTAAATTATGGTGGATAAAAAGAGGTAATGGTGGATAACTTTGAACAGGAAATTCTTTTTGGAGATTTACTGCCACCAATAGCCCAAATTTCAAAGCGCAGAACCAAGCGAACCTCATTATTACCGGACGGGTTACCAGAGTTTAAGGTGGTTAGAAGTCGAAGGAGACGAAGCAGTATTAGCGCCTACCGACAAGGTGGTGTAATTCAGATCAGTATTCCATCTGGGATGAGTAAGCAGGATGAGATCGCAGCCATCCCCGAGATGATCGCAATGGTTTTGCGACGAGAGGCAAGAGAGCGAAAAACCGATGATCAATTGATGCAAATAGCACTTGAGCTCTTATCAAAACTGCTACCTGAATTTGATATCAAACCGGCAAGTATTAACTGGCGCAATATGAGTGAGCGATGGGGCTCTTGCACCACAGTTGATCGGACCATCAGAATTTCAGATCGCCTAATTGGTGCACCCACCTATGTTTTACACTACATAATTTTTCATGAGCTAATACATCTTAAAGTTCCAGGCCATGATCAAGATTTCAAAAATTATTTACACCGATTTGGTGATCTAAACCGGGCTGAAGCCTTCCTGGAAGGTTTTGAGATTGGTTGCCAAGTTGGTAACTCTGGTGTGATGTCGGCGGTAAATATCTAGTTTTACCCCTTTTTTTCACCTTCTAAGCCAATATTTTTGATTTTACGCGTGGAAAACCCCAGTTGAGCGTGGTGTGAGGGGTATGGTGTTGCCATTCGTACTCTCGCGCAGGAACTCCCCTGCGTGCTCCCAAGAGTGCGGCAGATGGAGGAAGAAAATGGCAGAAGAGTACAAGGGTGAGGCCTACTGCGTTAAGTGCAAAGAAAAGCGCTCTTTTGAAGGACATGTAAAGGTCTCTGATTCTGGTCGCCGCATGGCGCAAGGAATCTGCCCAGTTTGTGGCACAAAGGTAAATCGAATTCTTGGTAAGGCTTAACCAAAACGCAATTACAAAAAATTAAAGGGACCGGCTATTAACCGGTCCCTTTTTTGTTAACCCTTTCTAGTTAACAGTTGATTTATAAATTAACTTGCTACGGCAACCTTTGCCGGTCTACCTGGCAATCTCTTGCTCTGAATTACTTGACCTTCATCAAATAACTCTCCGCCCCAGACACCGCATGGCTCAGCTCTAGATAGTGCAGCAGTTAAGCACTTAGCTCGTACTGGGCAGAGGCCACATAGCGCTTTAGCTTGGGCAATTACTGGTGCACTTTCGCTAAAAAAGAGCTCTGGATCGGCTGTATGGCAGGGTAGAGAGAGTGGCTGGACTGGGCTCTTAATTTCAGGAGCGAAAGGATTATCAGCGCGCTTGTAATCACCCTTGGCCGTTGAGTTTGTGCTGTAGTCGGTATAGGAGATTACTGGTGCATCATCATATGCCCAGGTGACATCGGCCAATCCGATTTTTGCAGTTGGGCCTTCTGCCCAACCTGGGATTAGTAGTTCGCTGAAGAGAACGGTCATCGTTCTCACCTTTCCTTTCGTTATCTTTCATTGGTTTTATACTTCTTGCCTATTGGCTTTTATTGTTTTGGAGAAAAGAAAAAGGCCCCCGAATCATTAGATTCGCGGGCCCCTTGGCTTCTATTTCGACTTTAGCCGATATAGCTCCTTGGGGTGCGATCTGATGTAAAGGTGTAAAAACCCTTATTAGAGCGCTTATTTGTCCAGTCTGAGCGATATGAAGATTTCGCCGCAACTGAATTGATGGCAGGTGAATTAGCAGCAACCGCGATTGCAGTAACTGTCGTTGAATCAATTAACTTTGCCATGTTGCAAAGAATAGAGCATCAGGCAGAGCTGGTGCAACTTAATTAAATTGCTCTAAAAATACGCTGGGCTTGCCCGCATAGGTGATACGAATTTGCTGCTTTGCTCGAGTGACTCCAACATAAAAAAGCCGTCGCTCCTCATTGAAATCATTACCCATCGGTAATACCCCATCTGAGATGCCAATTAAATACAGATGATCCCACTCCAACCCTTTAGCCCCATGCAATGTCGAAAGTGTGACGCCTGGCAGGATGGGTGGATTATTTTGCTCAGCCCGATCTTCAATCTCTCGTAGAAATACTCGCATATTCTCACCACCATTATCTTTAATGCTTTTGGCTAGTCTTAAAAATGCGGTCACATAATCTGCATCGCCAAAGGGTTGTAGTACTGAAACTAGATCGGCAAACCAATCTCCGCCTTCAGATGGCAACACTGAAGCGCTACGGATTAATCGCATGGCATCACGGACATCTACCCGCTCAAAAAAGCGCTCACCAGATCTAATTTGGCTGACCACTCTTAAATTGTTAAGCCCTGATTTAACCTGATCTAGTTGAGCATTAGTCCTTGCCAAAATAGCAATATCTGAAGAGTCGATGCCACTGTCTATCTGCTTTTTTACCTCACTTGCTACATAGGCAATTTCTTCTGCAGCTGAGCTAAACCCGTTTACCAATGGCTTTTCACCATGGGTGTTAACCGATTGCAATTCAATCCCATGCTCACTAACTAAGTTAGCTGCGCGAAGAATTTTATTTGCTGAGTTAATAATCTCAGGAGTTGATCGATACCCAGTCGTGAGCCGGAAAACTTGAGCATTTGGAAATCTATTCTTAAAATTTAACAAAAAGTCTGAGGTTGCTCCTGCAAATGAGTAGATGGTTTGTGCAGCATCCCCAACCACACAAATCTCCTCCCGATTTCCTAGCCATAAATTTAGTAATCGTTGCTGAATTGGTGAGACATCTTGATATTCATCAACTGTGAAGTATCGATATTGATCCCTAATCCGTTCCCTGACCCCGCGTTCTTCCTCAAGCATTCCGATCGTTAAAAGTAAGACGTCCTCAAAATCCAAGGCGCGCTCCTGTCGCTTTAAGGATTCATAAGCTTCATAAACTTGAGAAATCATTCCTAGATTTTCATTGATACTCTTATTATTCGGCAACTTAATTAAACGATTACTTTCAATTGCCTTTTCATGGTAATGCTCTGGAGAAATCTCTAATACTTTTGCCCATTCAATCTCACCTGCGATTTCACTCAGCACAGCAGCCTGAGCAGGAATTGCCACCTCAGCTCGTATAATTGCCTGACTTAAAAATCCAGACTTGGTTGTCAAAAGGGTAGGAAATTGACCACCAAATGCATATGGCCAAAAATATAGAAGCTGTTTGATCGCTGCAGAATGAAATGTCCGGGCAGAAACATTTGGTACTCCAAGCGCTCTAAGTCTGGCACGCATCTCACCGGCTGCTCGAGCCGTAAAAGTAAGTGCCAATACCTTGGTTGGATCCGTTACGCCAGAATTAATTGCATATGCAATCCGATTAGTAATTACTCTTGTTTTTCCAGTACCCGCACCAGCAATTACACAAACTGGGCCATGGATTGCTGTTACAACAGCTAATTGCTCAGCATCTAATTCCGTCAATATCTGCTTACTGTCTACCGCCATGACTCATTACCCTTTAAATCAGTATCTGCCCCATCTCCATACCAAGCCTGTATCATTTGCCTAGCCACACTTATCTCTAAAGGCAAAATTAGCGAATTATTTAATATAGCTTGCTTCATATCAGATTTTGAAAACCAGCGGATTTCTTCAATCTCTTCGCCATCAGGTCTAGCTAACTCTGGTGTATTGGTAACTGCTTCAAATGCAATCATTAGCGATGCCGGGAATGGCCACGGTTGAGAGCCAAGGTAATTAATCTGGGTTAACTTAACTCCAGCTTCCTCCTCAACCTCTCTAATTACGCAGTTCTCAAATGACTCACCGGGCTCTACAAAACCGGCAAATGTAGAGAATCTATTTTTTGGCCAAACTTTTTGCCGACCAAGCAAGATTCGATCTGTCTCATCTTTTACTAAAACAATTATTGCACCGTCAGTTCTTGGATAATGTTCACTATTGTCGGCTAAACATTTTCTTACCGCACCAGCTGAAATCACAACTGTTGGACCACCGCATTGTGAGCACATTGGATGTTTTTGGTGCCAATTTGCTAAACCTTGCGCATGTACTGCAAGGCCAATATCTCTAGGCGATAAAAACGTTCCAATCTCTCGTAATGTCTTTAGTTCATACTCACTCTGAATATCCTCAGCTAAGTGGCGAACAAAAAATGTTTGGTCATCTTTAAGCCCTAAGAAATAATCGGTTGCAGATTGATAAGAACCCAGTAAGCCACCGGGTGTAAAAAGTAATTGGTTTTGCTCTGTGGAAAATCTCTCATTTACGAAAATCATTACATTTGATGTTGGCCAGATAGATTTTAAATAGGCCTTATCAGTGCGCAGACGGGCAGCTCTATCCACCTTAGCTACTGCAAGTGGAAGTTTTAGTGGTTTTTGGGGCGCCATCACCTGCCGACCCTACTAGCCTGTCGTCATGGTTGTCGCCCCCGGTCAGAGCATGAGAGTGCTCTCGTGGAATATCTTGCATGGCCAGGTCATTCCGCCATCTAATCAAGTTGACCAGCTAGCCAGTTTAAAAAGTGCAACTGCTCAAGTGGTATTAAATTACCAACCAGATTTTATTTGCTTGCAAGAGGTTGACTACCAACAACCTAGATCGGATTTATTAAACCAAACAAAAATTATTGCCGAATCTTCTGGACTTAAATACTGGGCCTATTTACCTGCAATTTTTGGCACTCCTGGGGAGAAGTGGAAAAAAGTCATAAATCTGGAGCAATCCATTATCACCTCTAAAAATGAATCAATCAATACCGCTAAGAGTTATGGAATTGGTATTGCTACAAATCAACCTATTAAAAAACTTTATGCCAAAAAACTTGGAAAATCAGTAATCGGGATGCCGCTATTGATTCCTAATGAGAAAGGTACTGGGGTTAGAGTGATCTATGTTAAAGATGAACCCAGGGTTGTATTAATTATTGAACTAGAAAATGGCATAACTATTGCTACTACCCACTTATCATTTGTACCTGGGTTAAACATCTACCAATTAAATCGAATTAGTTTTTTGCTAAGAAATATACCGGGTAAAAAAATTCTAGCTGGTGATTTAAATTTACCTGGAAATTTGCCATCAAAATTAAGTGATTTCAGATCGTTGGCTGCAGCTGCTACCTATCCGAGCTGGAAAGAGAAAATTCAATTTGATTACATTATGGCTAAAAAGGATTTAGTAAAAAATAATAGAGTTACCGCTACTCTTATAAGAAGCACTGGCAGACCAATTATTTCAGATCATATTCCAATTGGGGTAGAGCTTAAATTTCAATAGGAACCTTTGAAATTAACGCCTTTAGTTGTTCTTGATTCATTATGTCAGCCGGCCTTACAGTTTGATTATCTGCTACATAATGAAAGGCCGCACTTATATTTTCAATTGGCACAGATTTTAATTTTGAATAGGCTAGTCGATACATAGCAAGCTGAATTGCGGCTGTTTCTAAATCATCACCTGATTTAATTTTGCCAGTTTTCCAATCAACAACCTCATACTTATCATTTTCGAGTTTATATACCGCATCAATTCTTCCTCGAATTAAAATGCCATCAATCATCGTTTCAAATCCAAATTCAATATCAGCAGGAGTTTTTGTAGCCCACTGACTTGCCAACCAGGATGATTGCAATTTCTCTAATGGCGCATCTGATTGCAAATCAACTGCTTGCAAACTCTGATTAAACAACTCATCAATGGAGATTAGGGATGGATGATTAAAATGATTTTCAAGCCACAGGTGAAATTCAGTTCCCCTGCGAGCATATTTATCTATGTGATTTGGCATTGGCCGACGAATCCTAAGTGCTAGCTCCTGTGGCTCTTTTGCCAAATAAAGCAAGGTTGAGACCGATAATCGAGTTGGTAATACAACTTTTAAATACTTTTCTTTACCCCTGATCTCATTTATTATTGCTTGCATATCAAATAAAATTGATTTTTGCTCATCATTATTGATGGTTATAAGTTGCTCCTCAATTTTCATAATTGAAGATTGATTAGTTAAGTCAGCTACCTTACGCAACCTCTCAAAATTATGGTTTGGGCTTGGCCAAATGGCTGTTCTCGGATTTTCCTTAAGTGGATTGATGCCATCTGGCACATCTGTTTCACTAATTATGCTTGCACCTTCAATATCTTTTGTAGCGGTAGCAAAGATCTCAAATAACTGACTTGGGTCAACTGGTTTGTTACCACTTCTAAAATGTGAGGTAGTACAAAGCAGGCCTTGTTTTGCTCTAGTGATAGCAACATAAGCTAATCGTCGTTCCTCTGTTAACTTACGAGCCCTCCACTGATCATCAAATCCTTCTAAAGCTTTTTTCAAATTCTTGTTATCCGCAATTTTCTCAAAGTGAATTGCTGGCAATTGCTCAAAATCTCCCCGCAAACTAACTGGGATTGATCCGGCGTTGCTTATCCAGTTATCAGATTTTTTACCAATACTTGGAAAATTTCGTTCTGCTAAACCAGGAATGGCAACATAATCCCACTCCGCCCCTTTTGCGGCATGAATCGTTAATATCTGAACAGCATCACTTCGAACATCAACTTCGGCTGGTTTTAATCCCCCCTCTGCCTCCTCTGCGACTTTAAGCCATTGTAAAAATGAGATTAAAGTTCCACCATTTTTTTCAAATCTGGCAGCCTCATCTAAGAATCGATCTAGATTTCTCCTGCCATTTTGCCAACCATCTCTAACTAAAACCTCACTGTCTAATGACAAAAATTGCTCAGCTTCATTAATTGCTTCGGTAATCGAGCCAGTTAGTGATCTTCTAAGTGAGCGTAGGGAGAGTGAAAATTTTCGTAACCGCTCAAGTCCTTCACTGCTAAATTTTGGAGTTAAGTGATAACTAGAAAACTCCTTTGGAGTTAGTGTTAACAATAGCTCTAATGATTCAATTATCGATCCAGACGCAAACTCATCCGCTGTTTCAGTTGCCTCAATGTTTTCCTCTAAAGCTTGCTTGAGCTGTTTACTTCTTGAGTATTCATTTGATTTTGCAAAAGATTTTGTGAATGCACCAAGTGCCATTAAATCTTTTGCTCCTAACGCAATATGTGGACCGGTTAGAAGGCGCATTAAAGCTGTTCCTGAATCTGGCATGGTTAAACTTCTTAATAAAGCAACAATGTCAGATACCTCTGGGGTATGAATTAATCCACCCACACCTGGAATATCAGTTGGAATGCCTACATCTAATAACGCGCTTTGAATTTGATCTATCTGGGATCGATTACGCACCAATACCGCAAAGGTAGTTTTCTCATTTTCAGGAGAAGTGTGGCGGTTTTTATCAAACCAATACTTACTAAAGTATTCAGCTATTGCGTTTGCCTCTTGTGCTTGCGTTTCATATATTCCACACCCAATCTCACCAATGTGAGCATTTGGTCGTGCGGATAATTTTTCTACATTCTCTTGAGTTGAAATTGAATCAATCATTACATTTGCCAGATCTAGTATTGATTTATCATTTCGCCAAGTTGTCAGCAGGGTATATCGAGTAGCTTTACTATTAAATGATTGAGCGAAGGTATCTAAGGTTTCTGAACTGGCACTGCGCCAGCCATAAATTGCTTGATTTGGATCTCCTACAGCTGTAACTGGATGATTATTACCGAATAAGTTGGATAAGAACTTAATTTGATTAAATGATGTGTCTTGATACTCATCAAGTAATACAACTTTATATTTACTGCGCTCAATACTTCCGATGTCATCATTATGTTTATCTTTGCTCTCTTTTACTAATCTAGCCGCGATTGACATGTGATCATTGAACGTTAAAAGTCCATGCTGTCGGCGCCGCTCATCAAATGCGGCAACAATAGGTAAAATAGCTAGTCTTTGATTTAGCTCCTCTTTAAACTCTAATACTGGAATTGTTTGTCGGTCAGAAAAATTAGATATGTGATTAAGTAATTTATGGGTGTATTCGATGATCTCCGCCGCTGTTCTATCATTTTCAGCAAGTGCGGTAGATAGATCCATAACCTCTGTAACAACTGATTTTGGTGAGCCATTAATCGGTAGATCATTACCGGCAAACCTACTTACCTCTTCAAATGCAATTTGCCAGGCCGCAGCCTCCCCAATCGGATCTGAATCAGCATCCAAACCAATTCTGATGGCATGATCTGCTAGCACTTTGCCAGCGTATGAATGATAGGTAGAAACTGTTAGTTCAGATTCATCAAGATTTTCTGGAAGTAATTTGGCGCTTTTTAATTGGCGTAATCGATACTTAATTCGCTTTGAAAGCTCACCTGCAGATTTTCTAGTAAATGTTAAACCCAATAATTGATCTGGTTTGATTAATGAGTTTGCAACTAGAAATAGAACTCGCTGGCTCATAGTTTCTGTTTTTCCAGAGCCTGCCCCAGCAATTACGACCGAAGGCGCTAACTCGGACTGGATGATTGGAATCTGCTCTTTGGTAGGAAATCTAAATGTAGGGTCCACCGCCTTAATTCGAGTGGCTATCTCTTCTGCTGAGTACTTAATACTCATGATTAAATCACCCCTCTGCCTTGGGGTTGAATTGGGCAAGATGATTTAACTGCACAACTTCGGCAGCGATCATTAATCTTGGCAATAAATGTATTACCACTCATTTGCTCGGAAATTTCTAATAGCTCACTAGTTACCGCTTTTTCATCCACTTTTTCTTGCGGTCTAGATTTAGCTTCTTTAGCTTTTGCATCTCCGATAAAAATTAGCTCAGCCCCTGAAACCTCTTGATGCTCTAACTTAGTCTTAAAGGCATTGTTAACTACTGCTAATTGATAGCTTTGTAATTGCTTGTTATTTCTGGCATCTTCATAACTTATGGCTGTCGCACCTGTTTTTAAGTCAACGATGTAATACTTATTCTCGTTAGTTAGTTCAATCCGGTCAATTGAGCCGGAGATGACTGAATTACCTAATTTAAATTCGAATCTTTCTTCAACTGAAACTAGCTGATTTTTATTCTCTAAATTCCAACCATAAAATTTTTTGAGCATTTGAGCTGCTCTGCGGTATTCATAATCTTTAATCCAACCTTTGTTCATATCAATTAATGTCCAAGCACCCTTAAGTTTTGCCTCTAATTGCGCTAGTGAGAGTTCAGGTTGTTGCTTTAATTGCGCTGCAATTACATGGATAGCTGTTCCTAATACCTGAGCTGTTGAATCTGCATCTTTTCCACCACTTTGCTCAAGTAGCCATTTAAGCTCGCACTCAGTAAAGGACTCTAGTGAGCTAGGTGATATACGTTGTTGCTCATCTTCGCCAATAACTGGTGCACTAGTTGATAACTCTTTAATGCCCACCCAATTTTTAGGATCTGCTGATCTAACACCGGCATCTGCTAAAGTTTTTAAGGCAGAGGTAGCAAACGCAATCTCTCCTACATCCTGTGCTTGCATGGCCATTCTGCGCAAAGTTGCAACTATGGCTGGTTGGGTAATAGATCTTTCATTTACAGTTAATTGGTAATCATCTGGAGCATATTTTTCAAAGTATCTAGATGGTTGATTATCTTCCTGTACTACTGCAGTTATAAATAGTTTTTCAGTTGATCTACTTGTTGCCACATTTAATAACCGCATTTCATCTTCAGCTAAACCAGAGGCTGCGATGGCATCTAATTGTTCTGGGTTACTGATCCCATGCCTGAATATTTCTACTAATCTTTCAGTACCTAACAGTGATCCTCGCTGTTTTAGATTAGGCCAACTGCCATCTTGCATGCCAGCTAATGCTACGTAACGCCACTGAAGTCCCTTTGCTGAGTGAACTGTTAATACCTTAACAACTTCGCTACGTTGGGCAGATGCTGTAATGCTATCGGCCAAAATTTTCTCACCTAATAACTGATCAATAAATAATCCAACTTTAGCCCCAGGAAGCCGCTCACTAAATCTTCTTGCTACCTCAAACAAAGTTATCACCGCATCTAAATTTTGATCAGCAATCCCACCTTTACTTCCACCGGCTAATGCTTGCCTTTGCCAAAGATTGGCAATACTTTCCCCATTATAATTTTTGGCATTACTCCAAATGCTCCAAAGTAGATCAGAGATATCTTTTGATTTAGCTAAAGACTTTTTCGCCGCTTCAATCAAATCATTTATCCGCTTTAGCGGCGTTAATTGTTCCCAAGGTAGATCAACACTCTTTGCAGTTAATGCTTCTAAAATTAATTCAGTCGAACTCTTGCGCTCATCAGTTGATTGCTCCTTACTTAGTGCAACTCTCATCTGGCGCATTAAAATTGCATCTGCTCCAGCAAACTCACTATAAAGAAGTGATTGGATTTGATCCCAATTACTTGGGGAGAGTTTGATTTGGCCAATTGCAATTTGGGCAATGGTAAGTATGGGCTTAATTGCTGGATTATCTGCCAAAGACAGAGCAGCAGCATCAATTTGAAGAGGGATTTGATTTTGAGCAAATGCTCTACTTAATGCTGCAACCTGTGCGCCAGGAGATCTTAAAATTACCGCCATCTCAGACCAAGGCACGCCATCTCTTAAGTGCGCAGCTCTAAATTGGTGAGCGATGAAATTAGCCTCATCACTTACACTGCTTAATGCGGCAACTTTTGGATCGGTGGCATTTCTAAATTTTTTAGATAACTGGATTTGGTTTCTAATACCAAAATGCTCTAAATCGACTAATAAATTATCTGGATCTGCTCCTCTAAATCTGCCAACTGCACTCTTTGGATCGGCAAAAATCACTAACTCTTGGTTACTAAGTAGTTTTAATAATTTACGCTGGGCTCGGTCTGATTCTTCAAACTCATCAACATATATAACTTTAAATAAATTTTGATACCTCTGAAGCAATTTTGGATTACATTCTAATCTCTCAATTGCATAAATAATTATCTCACTTGGATCAATTCTGGTTAATGAATTACTGGTAGTGCCATCCCTAAGTGCTAATGTTTTTTGATACCTACTCCAAAAATTGCCAATATAGGGCCAATATTTCTGACCATACTTGGTTGCATACTTATTTAATTCACTTGGTGAAGTGCCACGTTCGGTTGCTCTGCCAATAAAATCTCGTAACTCTTTGGCAAAACCTCTAGTTGATAGAGCTGGTATTAATTCAGCTGGCCATAGATTTGAATCTGGTTTCTGACTTAAACTTTGAAGATCAACTGCTAATAATTGAGAAATAATTGCATCCTGCTCCGCACCAGAGAGTAGGACATATTTATTGCTTGGATTATTTTCCGAAGCAGCAATTGGATCATTTAATATCAAAAAGGCAATTGAGTGAAATGTTCTAGCGATTGGCTCATTTACGGTGTGTAGGTGCGAGTTTGCAGATGCAATTTGATCTCGTAATCTGCTGGCATTTTCTCGGCCATAAGTGATAGCCAGTATCTTATTTGGATCATCCCCAGTTGCAATTCGATTAGCAATTGCTGCAACTAAGGTAGAGGTTTTGCCACTACCTGCTGGACCCAATACCAGTAATGGTGATCCTCTATGATTTATTACCTGCTGTTGTTCATTACTTAATTGGGTAGCAGATAAAAAATTAGCAGAGTTTGATGGGCGAACTAGTTTTAGCTTTAATTCCCCTGTGGCCACGGCTTAATTTAACGCCACCGATCTGACATTAATGGGAGATTAATGAAATGGTAGAGATTTTAGGCTTAGGAGTTTTCGTTTGCTCGCTTGGCTTTTGAGGTAATGCGAGCGCGGGTTGAACCATCCAAAATCACCTTACGAATTCGCACTACCGCAGGGGTCACCTCAACACACTCATCCTCGCGGCAAAACTCAAGAGCACCCTCCATATTTAATTTCTTAGCTGGTATCAAGCGTTCCGATTCATCACTACCGGAGGCTCGCATATTGGTTAATTTCTTTTCTCGAACGCAGTTAACATCCATATCCTCGCTGCGAGAGTTCTCCCCAATAACCATGCCCTCATAAACCTCATCCCCTGGTTCAACAAATATTGAGCCACGATCTTGTGTGCCATAGAGTGCGTAACTTGTGACAACGCCCAGGCGATCTGAAACTAAGGAGCCAGTTGATCTAGTTCTAAGCTCACCATGCCAAGCTTCATAACCATCAAATACATGGTGTAAAAGTCCAGTACCGCGAGTTTCAGTTAAAAACTCAGTTCTAAAACCAATTAAGCCTCGGGATGGAACTCGGTAATCTAATCGGATCCAGCTAGTGCCATGGTTAACCATCTGCTCCATGCGCCCTTTACGAAGTGCCATAAGTTGAGTGATCACACCTAGATACTCCTCTGGGGCATCAATTGAAAGCCGCTCCATCGGCTCATGTAATTTGCCATCAACCATTTTAGTTACCACCTGCGGCTTACCAACAGTTAACTCAAATCCCTCTCGCTTCATAATTTCAACTAGGACGGCAAGTTGTAACTCACCTCGACCCTGCACCTCCCAGGTATCTGGTCGATCAGTATTTAATACTCGAAGTGAAACATTTCCTACTAGCTCAGTATCTAATCTATTTTTGACTTGGCGAGCAGTTAATTTTGAACCACTCTTGCCCGCTAAAGGTGAGGTATTGATTCCAATAGTCATCGAAATACTTGGCTCATCTACGGTAATTAATGGCAATGGGTGTGGATTTTCTAAATCAGCTAATGTCTCACCTAAGGTAATAGTTTCAAAGCCAGCTACAGCAATTATGTCGCCCGGGTGTGCCTCAAGTGCTGGTACTCGCTCAAGTGCTTCGGTCATTAATAACTCAGAGACTTTTACCTTTGACATTGAGCCATCAGTTTTAATCCAGGTTACTGTTTGACCTTTTTTAATCACACCCTCTCTTACTCGACACAGCGCTAACCTGCCTAAGAAAGGAGATGAATCTAAGTTTGTAACATGGGCTTGTAATGGTGCACCCTCATGATATTGCGGTGCGGGAATGGATGAGAAAATAGTTTCAAATAAAACATCTAAGTTCTCCTCTTTTGGCATGCCACCATCTGCTGGCCGCTCTAGCGATGCTCTACCTGCTTTAGCTGAGGCGTAAACAATTGGAAACTCAATTTGATCCTCATTGGCATCTAAATCTAAAAATAAGGCATACGCCTCATCTACTACCTCTGCGATTCGAGAGTCTGGTCGATCTACTTTATTAATTAACAAAATTACGGGGAGATTTTTTTGCAAAGCTTTTCTAAGTACGAATCTAGTTTGGGGCAGTGGTCCCTCGGAGGCATCAACTAATAAAATAACGCCATCTACCATCTCTAAGCCGCGCTCTACCTCGCCACCAAAATCTGCGTGCCCTGGGGTATCAATAATATTTACAATTTTGTCGCCACGTTTTACCGCTGTATTTTTTGCCAGGATGGTAATTCCTTTTTCTCGCTCTAAATCCATCGAATCCATCATTCGATCTTGACCCTCATCTTGTTTTTTATGAGCGGCAAATGCACCAGATTGCCATAACATGGCATCAACTAAGGTGGTTTTACCGTGATCTACGTGAGCAATAATTGCCACATTTCTCAAGTTATCTCGAGTCTTTACTGGCAGATCTTTTAAGTGTGCTTGTTTTTTAGACATTAAATCTAAACTCCACTACATCGCCATCATTCATCACGTAATCCTTACCTTCCATTCGCACCTTGCCATTGGCGCGGGCTTGCACCATTGAGCCAGCAGTTACTAAGTCATCAAAGGAGATAACTTCGGCTTTGATAAAACCTTTTTGAAAATCTGTGTGAATTACTCCAGCTGCAACTGGGGCGGTATCACCTTTATGAATCGTCCACGCTCTGGCCTCTTTTGGGCCTGCGGTCAGATATGTCTGCAATCCTAATGTATTAAATCCCACTCGAGCCAATGTAGTAAGGCCCGGCTCACTTAACCCAATAGATTTAAGTAATTCCAGCGCGTCTGCCTCATCTAAATCAGCTAACTCAGCCTCAGTCTTTGCATCTAGAAATATTGCCTCAGCTGGGGAAACTAATTTTGCTAACTCTTGGCGCAAATTATTATCAGCTAACTCGGCTGCATCAACATTAAATACATATAAAAATGGTTTAGCAGTTAATAGTTGTAATTCACCAATTGCTGATAAATCAACCGATGATCCTTTAAGAAGTTGACCTTGGTTTAATACTTGAGAAGCAACTTTGGCCGCTGCCAAAACTGGTGCTTTCTCCTTAACCGTTCTAACCTCTTTTTCTAATCTAGGAATAGCTTTTTCTAGAGTTTGTAGATCGGCTAAACAAAGTTCGGTATTAATTGTTTCCATATCTTTTTTTGGATCAACATTGCCATCTACATGCACCACATCATTATCTTTAAACACTCGAATTACCTGACAGATGGCATCACTTTCTCTGATATTTGCTAAGAACTTATTGCCCAGGCCAGCGCCCTCAGAGGCACCTTTGACAATTCCAGCAATATCTACAAAGGAGACGGAAGCGGGCAGGATTTTTTCAGATTGAAATATTTTAGCTAGGACGGCAAGCCGCTCATCTGGCACACCCACCACACCAACATTGGGTTCGATAGTGGCAAAGGGGTAGTTAGCAGCTAGGACATTGTTCTTAGTTAGGGCGTTAAACAGGGTGGACTTACCCACATTTGGCAGACCGACGATTCCAATTGAAAGGCTCACGAGGGGTAAAGCCTACGCAAGTTTGTCAGCACTTGATGCCACTATAACCCCATGCCCGCATCGATAACCTCCCTAATTATTGGCCTTGCCATTGGCATACCGGCAGGTTTTGCCATTGGTTACCTATTAAAAGCTTTGCGCCATAAATCAAGTGGCAGCGATGGGGCATTACTTGATGATTATAAAAAACAGCTTGAGGCGGAGCGAAGCAAAACTGAAAACTCAATTAAGTTAACCGCTGAGTTAACGGCCATGAAATCAACCGTTGAAAAATTATCACTGCAATCTAATGAGGCTAATCGAGTAAGAAGTGAGGCTGAGGCCAAACTTGAAACCACAATTAATGAGATGCGCCGGGCTAGTGAATCTATTTTTGATGAGACTAAAAAAATAGCTGGTGCACTTTCAAATAGTCAGGCACGTGGAAAATTTGGTGAGGCCCAACTTGAGTTACTTTTACAATCAGCAGGGCTTAGAGAGGGACAGGAGTACTCAAGACAAAAATCAACCACCGATGCAGATTCATCTGGTATTCCAGATATCACAGTAAAGATGCCTGGGGGTTCGGCCATATTTATCGACTCTAAATTTCCATTTGATCGCTTTTTAGATGCCTTCGGTACCGATGTGCAAAGTGAACGGGATGATTTTTTAGCTCAACATACAAAAGATTTACTTAAGCATGTTGAAGCGCTGGCAAAACGTGGTTATCACAAATCAGCTGGCTCTCCTGATTTTGTGGTCTTATTTGTGCCATTTGAAACCTTGCTAGCTGAAGCCTTAAGAATTGATCCCACCTTTTTGGAAAAAGCATTTAAATTAAATGTCACCATCGCTACCCCAACCTCAATGATGGCGCTACTTAGAACTATTGGTTATATTTTTACTAGAAATAAATTGGCAGATAATGCCGATGAGATTCAAAAGGTGGCAAATACCTTTTTAAAAAATATCACCTTACTTCATGGCAAGATTGTGGCGGTTGGTAAGGCAATCTCATCAACTACAAAAGCTTATGAAGATTTAATTCCAACTGCTGAAAAAACTGTATTAAGCCCAGCTAGAAGAATACATAATTTAGGAGTAGCTGGTGATAAAGATAAGTTAGCAATTGAGTACCCAGAATCCCCAGGAGCAGTGAGAGAGCTAAGATCAATTTCAGCAGAGGATGATTTCATTGAGGTCGAAGAGATTGAGGCAGATGACAAGTGAGTAATCTGCCAATTAATTCACCAATTAAAGGTCCTGGGCTAACTAAGCCTGGGGTAATTGTTTTGCAATTTTTAGTTATCTTTTTGTTCCAAGCAGTTGAATTACTCTTTAGATCCTCCCTAGGCATAATCACAGCGATCGCTATCTGGATCGCTTTTTTTGGTGCAATTTACCTAGGCCGAGTTGGCACCTTATATGTGGCCGCAGTTTCACCACCGATCTCACTTTTAATCTCGTCATTGATTTTAATGCCAACAATTGGCGGCGGATCCTTTATGCCAACTAAATTGTTACTAGATTTAGTATCAGGTTTAGCGGCAATTAATTTTTACCTACTAAGTGGAGCGGCAATAACCTGGTTTTTATGGTTTAAAAAAGAGCGAGGTAGGACAGATTCAGCTACTTACTAGCGGCTTTAATATCTTTTCTAAGCTCTGGTGGGATTGCAAAAAGTAGATGCTCCTCAGTTGCAGTTATAGTCTCTACCTCACCAAAACCACGCTCAGCTAACCAGTTAAGTAAATCCTTTACCAAAATCTCTGGTACCGATGCCCCACTGGTGACACCAACTGTATTAACACCAGCTAACCATTCATCCTTGGCCTCTGCGGCGTAATCAATTAAGTAAGCAGCCTTGGCGCCATACTCCAGGGAAACTTCAACTAATCGAACTGAGTTTGATGAGTTGGTTGAGCCAACTACTAAAACTAGATCAGCTTTTGGTGCAATCTGCTTAATTGCAACTTGACGATTTTGGGTGGCATAACAAATATCATCACTTGGTGGATCAATTAAATTTGGAAATCTCTTTCTTAGCTCCGCCACCGTTGCTAAAGTTTCATCCACACTTAAGGTAGTTTGGGATAACCAAGCCACCTTATTTTCATCTCGTACCTTTACATTTTTAATATCAGCAATGCCATCAATTAAATGAATATGCTCTGGCGCCTCACCTGCTGTGCCATCCACCTCTTCATGTCCCTCATGACCAATTAACAAAATATCGTAATCATCGGCGGCAAATCTTCTCGCCTCATGGTGCACCTTGGTAACTAATGGGCAGGTGGCATCAATAGTTTTTAAATTACGTTCGGCAGCACTTTTGTGAACCGCTGGTGATACACCATGGGCGGAGAAGACCACAATCTTTCCCTCTGGTACTTCATCAGTTTCATCAACAAATATTGCACCTCGTGCCTCTAATGTTGAGACCACATGTTTGTTGTGCACGATTTGTTTACGAACATAAACCGGTGCGCCATAAAGTTCTAAAGCTTTTTCAACTGTGATCACAGCCCGATCCACACCTGCGCAATAGCCACGAGGGGCAGCAAGTAATACTTTCTTTTGGGTGATCTGGCTCATGTGCTCATCCTAATTGATGATGGAAGTGATTAGATTAAGCCTATGGCGCCAGAGTTTAATTATCAGGATCTGCTTCCACTTGGTGAGGATTCAACCCAGTATCGCCTACTTTCTACCGAAGGTGTGAGCACATTCACCGCTGATGGCAAAGAGTTTTTAAAGGTAACTCCGCAGGCAATTAGTGATTTAACTCAAGTAGCGCTGCATGACATCTCACACTACCTAAGAAGTGAGCACCTAGCTCAATTAGCTAATATTTTGAAGGATCCAGAGAGCTCACCTAATGATCGATTTGTTGCCACTGATCTATTAAAAAATGCCAATATCTCAGCAGGTGGTGTATTACCAATGTGTCAGGACACAGGTACTGCCTTAGTGATGGGAAAAAAGGGTCAACATGTTTTAACTAGTGAAAAAGATGAGATCACAATCTCGCGTGGAGTTTATGAAGCATTCACTAAATTAAATCTGCGCTACTCCCAATTAGCTCCAGTTACCACTTGGGTTGAGAAAAATACTGGTAATAATTTGCCAGCTCAGATTGAGATTTACTCTGATACCGATCACGCCGATGAGTACAACTTCTTGTTTATTGCTAAAGGTGGGGGAAGTGCTAATAAATCATTTTTGTATCAAGAAACTAAAGCGGTATTAAATCCAACCTCATTTTTAACCTGGCTAGAGGAGAAACTTAGATCCTTAGGTACCTCTGCTTGTCCGCCATATCACCTAGTTGTCGTAATTGGTGGCACCAGTGCTGAGTACACAGTTAAGACGGCAAAACTTGCCAGCACTAAATATTTAGATTCCCTTCCAACTAAGGGTGATGCTAAAACTGGCCATGGCTTTAGAGATTTAGAGTTAGAGAAAGATATTTTAAAGCTAACTCAAAACATTGGAATTGGCGCCCAGTTTGGTGGTAAGTACTTCTGTCATGATGTGCGGGTAGTTAGGTTGCCAAGACATGGCGCCTCTTTACCAATTGCAATTGCCGTATCTTGTTCGGCAGATCGCCAGGTAAAGGCCAAGATCACAAAAGATGGCGTATTTATTGAGAAATTAGAGACTGAGCCAGCGCACTTTTTGCCTGCTGAAAGCCATGATGAATTAACTGAGCATGAAGTAAATATAAATTTAAACCAACCTATGAAAGATATTTTGACCCAGCTTTCAAAGCATCCAGTGAAAACCAGAGTGAATTTAACTGGCACATTAGTAGTAGCTAGAGATTTAGCCCATTCTAAGATTAAAGAGTTGCTAGATTCTGG
>VGAA01000004.1 GCA_016870895.1 Actinomycetota bacterium
CATTACTACCAAAGGGTGCGGTAATTGATGCAAATGATCCAAGATTTGAAAAGCCAGGAGCGATGCCAGAGCGAATTGCTGCTTTATGCCAGGAGAGTAATCAAGCAGTGCCAACTACCCCAGCTGAATTTGCTCGATGTATTTTTGACTCCTTAGCGGATGCATATGTGAAGGTGATTGATCAATTACAGCAGGCGGCAAATGTGAGGATAAATTCAATTAATATTGTGGGCGGTGGTAGTGCGAATAAATTATTAAATCAATTAACCGCTAATGCAACTGGAAAAACAGTTTACGCAGGTCCAGTGGAGGCAACAGTGTTGGGTAATATCATTACTCAGATGCAAGCAGATGGGGTAATTACCTCATTAGATCATGGCAGAGAGTTGATAAAAAACTCATTCAAACAAGAGGTTTTTAAGCCAGTTTAAACAGATCTTAGAACCGCTGTTACCTTACCTAGTATCTGCACATCATCTGCTGGAATTGGCGCGTAATCATCATTTGCCGGTAGCAACCAATAATGTCCATCCTTTTTAGACCAGGTCTTAACAGTTGCCTCACCATCAATCATGGCTGCAACAATCTCACCCTTTTCTGCACTCTTTTGCGATCTAATAACTACATAATCACCATCACAGATTGCTACATCAATCATGGAATCTCCCTTTACCTGCAATAGGAAGAGCTCGCCCTTACCAACAATTGACTCCGGAAGTGGTAGGACCTCTTCAACTACCTGCTCAGCTAAAATTGGATTTCCAGCTGCAATCTTGCCAACTAGTGGAATTAATCTTGTTTTATCCTGCGGGGCCGCCTCACCATCTTGACCAGGAAGAGTGATCTCAATCGCCCGACCACGAGAGGCATCCCGGCGGATCCAACCTTTTTCTTCCAGGATCTGTAATTGGTAGGTGACGGAGGCGGTAGAGGATAGGCCGGCAGCTTGGCCGATCTCGCGCATGCTGGGCGGATAGCCCTGATCCTCAACCGCTTTTTTTATAGCAGATAAAATCTTTAACTGCCTGGGGGTGAGTCCATGGTCATCGACTGGCCCATCTGGCAGCTCACTTACCTGGGCTTTTGCCGGTTTTTTAGCCATAACTGAAGGGTAGCAGGGGGTGGAAAAAAAATCAAACATATGTTCGGTTTTAAGTAGACATTGTCAGTGGCGTGGTGTTTAATACTCTATAGAACAGGTGTTCGAATCCCCTAGACCCCTGTTATTAACGGAGTAAGTCAAGATGAAGGCAAGAAGAGCAAAACGGCTAGCCAGAACTGGTTTGAGCCTATCGCTGCTGGTTGTGATTGGTGCTGGCTTTAGCTCAATCTCAAGTGCTAACAACAGCACAGATACTGCCAGCACAAAAGCTAAGAGCAAGTATGTTCAGGTAGTGGTAACACCGGGTGAGAGCATCTGGTCGATTGCCGCCATGGTGGCCGCCCCAGGTCAGATCAATTCGGTGGTGGCAGATATTGTGGAGGTAAATAAGTTAGGCAGTGCTGATCTGTTAGCGGGTATGAAGATCTTGGTTCCGGCAAAGTAGCAACCGCAAGCACTGCTGCTGCGTATCATCTGCTGGAATTGGCACGTAATCATCATTTGCCGGCGATTACAGCGCCTTTAACCTCTCTAAAAGTTGTGGCCAAGTAATTGCAAAGCTTGGATGTAGATTTTTCTTAATGACATCATCAAGTGGGATCCAAGCCACCTGTTTGGACTCATCATTTGCTTCATGGGCAACTAACTCCTTGTGGGCATTTGCAATTACGGTGTGATAACTCCACACCCCATGATCATCAATAAATATCTCACCTGGCGTTAAATCTTTTTCAAAGATACCAATCTCTTCATGGGCCTCCCTGATCGCAGCCTCAACTGCGCTCTCATGAGAATCCCGAGCGCCACCTGGAATTCCCCAGGTATCACCATTGTGTACCCAAGGAGCTCGGTGTTGCATCAAGATGGTTTTATCTCTAATAAGTAGTAATCCAGCTGCGCCATGTAATCCCCAATGCTTACCACCGCAACTACATTCCACCCAACCATCGCCATCTCGGTGTGCCATAAGGGTAGTTTTACACACTAAGGAGTAATTCACATATTTACTCTCATCTTTAAGCGGTGAGTTTAAAATCTATTTAAATTATCGCCATGATTTTTAAGCCAGGGTTATTAATTCTCACCCTGCCCCTACCTTTATCTGCTTGCGCTAGATCGGGCGATTGGTGATTGCCCAAATTATCCGCTGGCACTTTTGCTAAGAAGAGTTTTTAGCACCTCCTGGCCAAGTAGTAGTTTTGCTGCCATGCGGGCTGAGCTGCACCCACGGATTTGTGCTGCATTATTTGGCGGTAGTATTTAATTACCTAATCAACGTTGATTAGAGAAGTGGGCAAGAGAGTAAATTGATAATTGGTATTCCCAAAGAGTTAAAAAATAATGAGTTTCGAGTCTCTGCTACTCCCGCTGGTGTACATGCATATGTAAGTGCTGGACATCAGGTAATTGTTGAAAGATCTGCTGGAGTTGGCTCTGGTATCTCAGATTATGATTACATCAAAGCTGGCGCCAGCATTATTGATAAAGCAGATGAGATTTGGCAAACAGCTGATCTAATTCAGAAGGTAAAGGAGCCAATTGAGGTTGAGTATAAAAGAATGCGTAAGGGACAAATTCTTTATACCTACCTACACCTAGCTGCGAATAAAGCTTGCACCCAAGCGGTAATTGATTCTGGTATCACCGCAATTGCCTATGAAACTATTGAGGTGGACGGCTCATTGCCACTACTTGCGCCAATGAGTGAGGTAGCAGGGCGAATGAGTGTGCAGGTGGGAGCTGCTGCGTTGCAAGCATCATCTGGTGGGCGGGGAGTATTACTTGGGGGCGTACCAGGAGTTAGGCCGGGCAAGGTAGTTGTAATTGGGGCAGGGGTAGTTGGATTGGCAGCAGCCACAATTGCCCATGGCATGCGAGCTGATGTAACAGTTTTGGATTTAGATATAAAGCGATTAGCAAAGATAGATCAATTATTCTCTGGCACCGTTAAAACTATTGCCTCAAGTGCATTTGATATTGAAAATGAGTTAGTAAAAGCTGATTTGGTAATTGGCGCAGTACTAGTTCATGGCGCAAAGGCGCCAAAGTTAGTTTCAAATGCATTGGTGGCAAAGATGAAGCCAGGTTCGGTATTGGTTGATGTGGCGATTGATCAAGGCGGCTGCTTTGAAGATTCACATCCAACCACTCATCAAGATCCAACATATAAAGTACATAACTCAATTTTTTACTGCGTCGCAAATATGCCAGGGGCAGTTCCAGCCACCTCCACCTTTGCCTTAGCAAATGCCACTCTTAAATATGGCTTGGCCTTGGCAGGTAAGGGCTGGGAAAAAGCAGTAGCTGATGATCCAAATCTGGCTAAGGGTTTAAATGTGCATGCTGGCAAGATTTACTACGATGCAGTTGCAAAGGCGCACAATCTCTAGTATTTTTCTCCCTAAGGTCACGAGTCTCAGTTTCTAGCCCCGGCTAACTGAGCGGCAACCCTCCACCACGGTGGGGTGCTCCGGGTGAGGACCAGATCGATTGCAAGGTGTAATCGATAAGCGTGGATCGCTAAAAGAAAGTTTAGGGTCTATCCCTATTTTAATTCGATCCCCTTAAAACAAGGAGGCTACTTTGAGTTACTCATTTGAAACCCAACAAATCCATGCTGGTCAAGTTCCTGATCCGACTACAGGCGCTCGCGCTCTGCCGTTATATCAGACAACTTCCTACCAATTCCGTGATACCAAGCATGCCGCTGATCTATTTGGTTTAGCTGAGCTTGGAAATATCTACACCAGAATCATGAATCCAACTCAAGATTCAATTGAGCAACGCATAGCCGCCTTAGAGGGTGGTGTGGCAGCACTACTTGTTTCATCTGGTTCAGCTGCGACCGCTTATGCGATCATGAATGTGGCTCAAGCTGGAGATCACATTGTTTCATCACCATCTCTATACGGTGGTACTTACAATCTTTTCCATTACACATTACCTAAGTTTGGAATCGACGTTACTTTCGTGGATAACCCAGAGGATCCAGAGAGTTGGCGCAAAGCGGTTAAGCCAAACACTAAGGCATTCTTTGGCGAGACGATTGCTAATCCAAAAAATGATGTTTTAGATATTGAAACAGTGGCAAAGATTGCTCATGAAAATGAGGTGCCATTAATTGTCGATAACACTGTGGCAACACCATACTTAATCAAACCAATTGAATTTGGTGCTGATGTGGTGGTTCATTCAGCAACTAAATTCCTCTCTGGCCATGGCACAGCTATTGTGGGTGCGATTGTTGACTCTGGAAAGTTTGATTACGCCAGATATCCAAATCGATTTAAGAGTTTTAATGAGCCAGATCCTTCCTACCATGGCTTGGTATACGCCCAAGCACTTGGCGTTGGCTCTGCATTTGGTGCAAATCTCTCTTATATCTTTAAGATTCGCCTAACTCTGCTTCGTGATATTGGCGCAGCAGTCTCACCATTTAATGCTTGGTTACTGGCCCAAGGTTTAGAGACCTTGTCGTTGCGTATGGAGCGACATGTTGAAAATGCAAAGGCGATCTCTGCTTGGTTGGAAAAACATCCCCAGGTGGAAAAGGTTAATTACGCATCCTTGCCTTCATCTAAGTGGCACAAGTGGGCAACTAAGTACTGTCCAAAGGGCAGCAGCTCAGTTCTATCTTTTGAAATTAAGGGTGGAATTGAAGCCGGTAAGAAGTTCATTGAAGCGCTAAAGCTTCACTCACATGTGGCAAATATTGGTGATGTTCGAAGCTTGGCAATTCACCCAGCCTCAACTACCCACTCACAATTAACACCAGATGAGCAGTTAACTGCAGGTGTTACTCCAGGATTAGTTCGACTATCTGTTGGTATTGAAACAGTCGCAGATATTCAAAAGGATCTTGAAACTGCATTTGCCGCAGCAAAGTAATTTACTTAACCTAAAAATATTTTTTAGTTAAGAGGAGTTACACCCAATGAGTAAGGTTAATCTCACTGTCACTGGGGCATGGCTAGAAGATCATGCCCCTGGTGATCGCCAATTTCTTAAGATTGGTGATTTAGCGCTGGAGTCAGGTGAGGTATTACCGGATATCACGATTGCTTACCAAAGTTGGGGCAGATTAAATGCAACAGGTGATAATGCAATATTAGTAAACCATGCCTTAACTGGCTGGGCCGATGTTAATGGTTGGTGGCCACAGATGGTTGGACCTGGTCTGCCATTTGATACTGATAAATACTTTGTGGTTTGTCCAAATGTAATTGGTGGTTGCCAAGGGAGTACTGGTCCATCCTCATTGGCTCCAGATGGAAAAAGATGGGGCTCAAGATTTCCATCATTAACAATCAGAGATATGGTGGCAGCTGAGCTTGCCTTTACTAAAAAAATTGGGGTAAGCAAATATCAATTATCGGTTGGTCCATCCTTAGGCGGTATGCGAAGTTTGGAGTGGGCAATAGATCATCCAAATTTGATTGGTTCTATCTGCACTATTGGCTCATCTGCAGTTGCAACTGGTGATCAAATTGGTTCGGCCACAATTCAAATCCGAGCAATAAAGAGTGACCCCTACTTTAATAATGGGGATTACTATGACCAAGATATTGGGCCAATTGAGGGTTTGGGAATTGCTCGAAGGATTGCGCATCTGACCTATCGAACTGAATCTGAGATGGATGTTCGCTTTGGTCGAGAGTTGCAAGGTGATGATACGGGCCGGTTTGCAGTTGAGTCCTATCTAGATCATCAAGCACAAAAGCTGGCCAAAAGATTTGATGCTAATACCTATATTTCATTAACCGAGGCGATGCTCTCCCATGATGTTGGCCGAGAACGTGGCGGGGTGGCAGCCGCCCTCTCTGAGGTTAAGGTGCCACTGCATATAGTCTCAATCGATAATGATCGATTGTTTCCACCTAGGTTGCAGCAGGAGATAGCGGAGCTGGCCCCATCGGTCTCCACACTCCACACCATCTCCTCCCCATTTGGCCATGATGGTTTCCTAATCGAAGTCGAATCTGTGGGTCAAATCATCAAAAATGCGCTCAACCTGGCAAATATCGCAAATTAATCAATTTGGATGTGCATTTAAGCCTGTGGACAATTTATAATATAGCCAGGAAGTCAGGCGGTTTAAAGTTAAACCGCAAAAAGTAAGACTTCAAAAACAAGGGATGAATTGTGGCTGTAACTCGTGCGCCCAAAAAGGGTGCCAAGGCTAGTAAATCTAAGAGAAAACCTGCTGCAAAAAAGAATTTGCCAAAAAAATCTAAAGTAAAAAAAGGTAAAGTTGCCAAAAAGGTTGAAAAGGTTCCATTAAAAACCAATCTTGAGGCTAAAGATGTAGCCCAAATTTTGAAGGTGAAAGATTTAGTCATTCAGCAAAAAAATGTCTTGAGTGAATTGGCATCAAGGGGCGTTACAAATATTCATCGGATAGTTAAAAAAGCAGATCAAGACCTGGTTTTGATAGCGCGTGAGTTAGAAAGTACCGTTCCAAAACAGATCCAAAAATTACGTAAGGCAGGCCTTGGCTCTCCTTATCGAATGCTAAAGAAGACTGAGTTAGCCCTAGTTGCACCCCCTGCGCCAAAGCCAAGTGCGGCTCCAGCTAGCAAGGGTGAAAAGATTTCTAAGGTAAAAATTGATGGTGAAGAGGTTGAGTTAGAAGAGGTTGAGTTAGAGGATTTAGATAGCTTAATTGAAGAGAAAGAGGAGACACCGGCAGAGGATGGTGCCTCCGAGATTAGAGTAGTAAATGTTGCTGAAGAGTCACAAAATGAAGAGAACTCATTTGTGCTTAAAGATTCCGAAGAGGATGATGCACCTGCGCAAACTGTATTAACCGCTGGAGCAACTGCCGACCCGGTAAAGGATTACCTAAAATTAATTGGCCGAGTACCGTTATTAAATGCTGAGCTTGAGGTATCTCTGGCGCAATCTGTTGAGGCTGGCCTATTTGCCGAGGAGAGATTAGCAAATAATAAGAAGATGGATAAGAAGTTAAAACGCGAGTATCAACAAATTGTGTTAAATGGTCGTCGAGATAAAAACCATCTACTTGAAGCAAATCTTCGCTTGGTCGTTTCGCTAGCTAAGCGCTATACCGGACGCGGAATGTTGTTTCTAGATCTTATTCAAGAGGGTAACTTGGGATTAATTCGCGCTGTAGAAAAATTTGACTACACAAAGGGTTATAAGTTCTCAACCTATGCCACCTGGTGGATTAGACAGGCAATTACTAGAGCGATGGCAGATCAAGCTAGAACCATCCGTATTCCAGTACACATGGTTGAGGTTATTAATAAGTTAGCCCGGGTGCAGCGACAGATGTTGCAAGATCTGGGTCGGGAGCCAACACCGGAGGAGTTAGCAAAAGAATTAGATATGACGCCAGAAAAAGTGGTTGAGGTGCAAAAGTATGGCCGGGAGCCAATTTCACTTCACACCCCACTTGGTGAAGAGGGCGATAGTGAGTTTGGTGATTTGATTGAAGACTCAGAGGCGATTGTGCCAGCTGATGCTGTTTCCTTCACTTTATTACAGGAGCAGTTGCACTCAGTATTAGATACTTTATCCGAGCGTGAGGCTGGTGTAGTAGCAATGAGATTTGGCTTAACCGATGGCCAGCCAAAAACCTTAGATGAGATCGGAAAGGTTTACGGAGTAACCCGTGAGCGTATTCGTCAGATTGAATCTAAGACTATGTCTAAATTACGCCACCCATCTCGTTCCCAAGTACTTCGGGATTACCTAGATTAATCAAGTTAAATAAATTGGAGAAAATATGAGCGATAAGATAAAGATGCAGTTTAAGAAAAATGGCTCAATTCGAGTAACTGGCACCGTTGATTTTGTGGATGCTGATGGAAATGTACTTGAGAGCAAAACAGATTTTTCACTATGTCGATGCGGAGCATCAAAAGAGAAGCCGTTTTGCGATGGCAGTCATCGCGAGGTTGGTTTTACTACAGATTAATTTGCAGCTTGCTTAGCTAACTTTTCACTCTCATCTTGAATAGTAGCCACAACAGGTTTCAGCCCCTCAGCATAAGTTTTTGCATGGTGAGCACAAAATAATAGTTGGCCGCCTGAAACTAAGATCGCCCGAACATAAGCTTGAGCGCCGCAACGATCACAACGATCCAATGAATTCAATGGAGTTTGCTCCATTATTATCTGATTGCTCATCGCCTTGCCACCTCTCTTAGATTTACTGCTAGGGGAACATCAAACCATGAATACTTTATTCCCGGCTTGGAATTTGGTTTCAATTAAGTAAATTTTTTGCTCAAATACTGAGAATTTGTTGTTAATATCTCATTTTTGTATCAATTGGGCATAAATACGGGTCAATCTCGGCGCGGATCATCTGTTGGTGGTACAAGCCTCGATAACCTTACCAACCGTGGCAACTAAGATCTCAAAAGCAGATGATGGAACCTCAGCCGCCATTATTAGTACATATACTGCTAAAGATTTATCTGTTCTAGAAGGTTTAGAGGCGGTTCGTAAACGTCCGGGAATGTATATCGGTACCACCGATTCTCGCGGTCTTATGCATTGCTTATGGGAAATAATTGATAATGCAGTTGATGAAGCGCTGGCTGGGCATTGTAAGAAAATTGAAATTAATTTAGAAGCTGATGGTTCAGTTGAGGTGCATGATGATGGTCGTGGTATTCCAGTCGATAAAGAGCCAAAGACTGGGCTAACTGGTGTTGAAGTGGTGATGACTAAATTACATGCCGGTGGAAAATTTGGTGGTGGCTCCTACGCAGCCTCAGGTGGATTACATGGGGTGGGTGCATCAGTAGTAAATGCTTTAGCCTCCCGATTAGATGTTGAAGTGGATAGAGACAGCAAAATTTATTGGATGTCATTTAAGCGGGGACATGCTGGTATTTTTGATGGGGATGGGCCAAATGCAAGTTTTACTGAAAAATCAGGACTTAGAGTTATTGGTAAGGTTTCTTCTAAGGTAACTGGCACCCGAATTAAATGGTGGTTTGATAAACAGATATTTTTGAAAGAGGCTGAGTTATCAATCGAAGATATCTATGCCAGGGCAAGACAAACCTCATATTTAGTTCCCGGATTAACCTTGGTGGTAAATGACAGTCGCGCCAAAGCTAAAACAAGTGAGACATTTTCTCACAAAGGTGGCATCTCTGAGTTCTGTACATTCCTAAGACCGGATGATCCAGTTGGTGAAGTTATTCGAATTTCTGGTAGTGGTTCTTACACTGAAAATGTTCCAGTCTTAGATGAAAAGGGTCATATGACTCCAACTGAGGTAGAGCGTGAGATGGATGTTGATATCGCTATGCAATGGGGCAATGGCTATGAACCAACGGTTGCTTCCTTTGTAAATATTATTGCCACGCCAAAGGGTGGCACACATGTGGCAGGTTTCGAAAGAGCATTAACTAAAGTAGTCAATGATGCATTGCGAGCAACTAAAACTTTAAAAAACAATGAGGCAGATGTCATCAAAGATGATGTGCAAGAGGGATTAACTGCAGTTGTCACGGTTCGAATGTCTGAACCACAATTTGAGGGTCAAACTAAAGAGGTTTTAGGAACGGCAGCAGCTGCCAAAATTGTGGGTCAAGTAGTTGCTGATGAGATGAAAGCTTTTTTTAACACGACTAAAAGAGTAGATAAGGCCACTGGGCGGCTGATTTTGGAGAAGATTGCCAATGCCTCTAGAACAAGAATTTCAGCCAGAGCACATAAAGATTTGCAGCGTCGTAAGAACGCATTAGAAAGCTCCTCTTTACCCACCAAGTTATCTGATTGCAGATCTGATGACCCAACAAGAACTGAGTTGTTTATTGTCGAGGGAGACTCAGCTCTTGGTACTACAAAGGCGGCCAGAAACTCAGAGTTTCAAGCAATTTTGCCAATTAGAGGAAAGATTTTAAATGTTCAAAAAGCATCGCTTTCGCAAATGCTAGAAAATAATGAGTGTGCATCAATTATTCAGGTAATTGGAGCTGGCAGTGGTAAATCATTTGATATCAATGATGCCAGGTATGGTCGTGTAATCCTTATGTCAGATGCTGATGTTGATGGTGCTCATATTCGCTGCCTTCTTTTGACATTGTTTAACTCCTATATGCGACCGTTAGTGGAAGCGGGACGAGTATTTGCTGCCATTCCACCACTGCATCGAATTGAAGTAATCGGTGGCAAAAAGGGAGAGGTTTTCTATACCTACTCTGATGATGAGATGAAAAAAGTAATTGGCCAACTTAAAAGAGATGGCAAAAGATGGAAAGAGCCGATCCAGCGTTATAAAGGATTAGGTGAGATGGATGCGGATCAATTGCGTGAGACCACTATGGATCCTGAGCACCGCACCCTGCGCAGAATCACTATGAAGGATGTGACAAAGGCTGAAGCAATGTTTGAATTATTAATGGGTAATGAGGTTGCTCCAAGAAAAGATTTTATTTCTAACGCTGATATTGATAGAGAGCGAATTGACGCTTAATCAATAGTTACTAGATCAAAATACTCATCTTTCCATAAATCCTCATCGCCATCTGGTAGAAGCAGTACCCGCTCTGGTTTTAGCGCCTCAACAGCGCCAGCATCGTGGGAAACTAAAATTACCGCGCCCTGGTATTCAGTTAGAGCGCCGAGGATTTCTTCTCTAGAAGCTGGATCTAAGTTATTTGTTGGCTCATCTAATAGCAATACATTTGCCGCGCTTACTACTAATAATGCTAGGGCTAATCTGGTGCGTTCGCCACCACTTAAGACCTTAACCTGTTTATGAACATCATCTCCGGTGAATAAAAATGAACCTAGAACATTTCTAGCTTCAGGCTCTCTTATATCTTTAGTTGCACTTAACATGTTTTCCAGCACAGTTTGTTCATAATCTAAGGTCTCATGCTCTTGAGCGTAGTATCCGATTTTTAAACCATGCCCAGCCTCTACTTGACCAGTATCTGGTTGTAAATCGCCAGCTAAAATTCTAAGCAGTGTTGTTTTTCCAGCGCCATTTAAGCCAAGAATCACCACTCTAGATCCCTTATCAATTGCCAGCTCTACATCGGTAAAGATTTCAAGTGAGCCATATGATTTAGATAATTCACTTGCAGTAATCGGCGTCTTTCCACAAGGAGCTGGAGTTGGAAAGCGAAGTTTTGCAACTCGATCAACTTTTCTAACCTCCTCTAAACCACTTCGTAATTTTTCTGCTCGTCTGAGCATGCCTTGCGCAACACTTGCTTTACTTGCCTTTGCTCGCATCTTTTCACCCTGTTTTTGTAGAATTTCAGCCTTCTTCTCAGCATTAGCTCGCTCACGTTTTCTTCTATGTTCATCTGCTTCTCGCTGGAGCAAATAGTTCTTCCAGCTCATGTTATAAACATCAATTACATTGCGATTCGCATCTAGGTAGAAAACCTTATTTACTACAGTTTCAATCAAATTAACATCATGACTGATAATTACTAATCCACCTGGATACTTAAGCAAAAATTCGCGCAGCCAGATAATTGAATCCGCATCTAAGTGGTTAGTGGGCTCATCCAAAATAAGGGTTTCTGCACCAGAAAATAAAATTCTAGCGAGTTCAATTCTTCTTCTTTGCCCACCAGATAATGCGCTTAGTTGTTGATCAAATAGGTTATTGGGAACACCAAGGGATGAGGCAATTGCCTCGGCTTCAGCCGCAGCTGCATAGCCACCTGCTGCTGAAAATTCATGTTCTACTCGGGTGTAACGCTCCATAGCTTTTTCTAGATCTTTTCCTTGCGAGGTCGCCATCTCCTCTTCAACTGCGCGCATTCGTTGCGCAATTAAATCTAATTCACGAACTGAAAGGATTCGATCAATTACAGTTCCCTGATCCTCACCAGTTCTTGGATCCTGTGGCAGGTAGCCAATTTTTCCAGTGCGATTTACCGCACCCCCTGCAGGCATAGTTTCACCAGCTATAACTTTGGCAAGTGTTGATTTGCCGGCACCATTTCGACCAACAAAACCAATTCGATCACCATGATTGATTCGGATAGTTACATCTTTAACCAATAACCTGGCGGCAGCGCGAAGCTCTAGGGCGTTAGTTGATATCAAAGTTGCTTAGGCAACAAGGCGGGTGCGGCGAGGTGATGCGTACTTCTTTTCAATATCACCTAGCTCCTCAGACACCTTGGCTTTGATGCTCTCCTCTGTTTTTAGGATTGCAGTTAAGGTGGCGATTGTAGCCTTTAATTCTTTGGCCTCTGTCTCAAGTTCAATTTTGCTCATTTTAGTAAGTCGTCTAAGCGGCATATCTAAAATATAGGTTGCTTGCTCATCGCTTAATCTAAAAGTTTTAATTAAGCCTGCCTTTGCTACGGTGGCATCTTCACTACCTCTAATTAATTTAATCACCTTATCGATATCAACGATTGCTTTTAAAAGTCCATCAACCAAATTCAATCGAGCCTGAGCCTTAGCTTTTCTAAAGATTGATCTGCGCTTTACCACCTCAATACGATGATCAATAAAGACTTGAAGTAAATCCTTTAATCCCAGGGTGAGTGGTTTTCCATTTACTAGGGCCACCGCATTAATAGAGAATGCATCCTCCATTGGCGTTAATCGATATAGGTGCTCTAATACTTCAGCCGGTTCGTAACCATTCTTAATCTCCACGACAACCTTGGTGCCGGATTGACCATCGGATAAGTCCACAATATCTGAGATACCTTGAATCTTTTTGGCTTTCACTAGATCAGCGATTTTTTCTATGATTTTTTCTGGCCCGATATTAAAGGGAAGTTCAGTAATAATAATTCCTTGTTTTCTGGCAGTAATCTTCTCAACTACGGTGGTTGCTCTAACCTTAAATGAACCACGACCAGTTGCGTACGCATCAGCAATTCCCTCGGTAGCAACTAAGTGTCCGCCAGTTGGAAAATCTGGCCCAGGCACAATTTTCATTAATTGTTTTAACGTAGCTTTTGGATTTTCCATTAAATGCTTAGCTGCAGCAATTACCTCGCCTAAATTATGTGGTGCCATATTGGTTGCCATACCTACAGCAATACCTGTTGCACCATTAACTAAGAGATTTGGGAAAGCAGCTGGCAGGACTTGTGGCTCTAAAATTTGACCATCGTAATTTGCACCATAGTCGACGGTATCTTCATCAGATTCATCAACCATCATCATCGCAGAGGGTGCAAGTCGAGATTCGGTGTAACGCATTGCAGCTGGCCCAGAATCTAGGGAGCCGAAATTTCCGTGTCCATCAATTAGTGGCAGGCGCATTGAAAAACTTTGCGCCATTCGAACCATGGCATCATAAATTGCACCATCACCATGTGGATGAAGTTTTCCCATTACATCACCCACAACTCGTGCACACTTAACATGACCTTTGTCTGGACGTAATCCCATTTCACTCATCTGATGCAGAATTCGACGCTGCACGGGCTTCAAACCATCACGGGCATCTGGTAGTGCACGTGAATAAATAACTGAGTAGGCATACTCAAGAAATGATTCCGACATTTCAGATGCGACATCGATATCAATTATTCGGCCAGGATTCTCACCAGCTTTTGGAGCCACTGCTTTTGGAGTTTTTGCCATAAGTCGTATCTTGCCAAGAAATTCCAAGAAATCTGGTCACCGACAAGCCAAAATCTATTACTTTTGGCGAAATGATAACCTTTGGACATGATGGCAAATGATTTGTATTCACAAGAGGCAAAATCTAGATGGCCCAAAGAGTATGAAATAAGTAATACAAAACTTAGTTCACTTACTAAAGCCGAACAAGTTGAACTGTTTCAGATTGGAAATAGGAACATAAAGCAGATTGCCCTGGCATTTCTTTCCAATCAATCAGCTGGATCTATTGAGGTTCAGAAGTTGGTTAGTGAGCACTATCAATGGATTTGTAATTTCTGGCAACCTAACAAAGATTCATACATAGGTTTAGGAAGCATGTATGTAGAAGATCCACGTTTTGCCCAAAATTATGAAAGCCAGGCCATTGGCAGTGCCGAATTTATGTTTAAAGCCATGCAAATCTTTGCTCAGGAGCATCTTTCTAATTGAAATCGGTAAAATTTGGTTTAGCTGATTTAACTAACTCAATCTTTAACTCGCTTGGCTTGCCTGAAACCATTGATCCATTAGGAATAGCTCAATCTGGTATGCGTGAGTGCCTGATACTAATTGATGGTATGGGAAAAGATGCCGTGGAAAAGTATGGTGAACAGTTTTCAGTATTTAGCCAACTTAAATTCCACCAGACTTTGTATGCAAATTTCCCATCAACTACCGCAACAAGTTTGTCTACCCTAGGAACTGGTGTATTACCAGGAGTGCATGGCATGCTGGGTTACACAGTTCGAGTACCAAGAAGTGATAATCGATTATTAAACGCTTTAAAGTGGGATGAAAGAGTTGATCCGGTAATGTGGCAAAAAGTACCAACTTTTTTTGAACGAGCAATTAGTAACTCAATTTCAGTCACACATGTTGCTGCAAAACGATATGAGGGTAGTGGTTTTACACAAGCAGCACTTAGAGGGGCAAAATATGTTGGCGCAAATGGAATTGATGAGATGGTTCAAGCCGTAAAGCTTGCCTTAGCGCCGAAACCATCATTTGTTTACACCTATTTGAATTCTTTAGATTCAGCGGGCCATAGTGATGGAGTTGGCTCTGATAAATGGTTAACCGCACTAAGGCAGGTGTGTGATTTTATTTCTAAGATAGTTCAATCAGTACCCGAAGGTACTCGGGTATGGATTACCTCAGATCATGGAATGGTAAATAGCACCGAACAGATTGTTTTAGGTCAAGATAATAATTTGTTGGAAAATGTGACACTAATTGGGGGAGAGCCAAGAGCTAGACATATTTATTTAGCCAAAGGATCAGAGGGTGAAAGTATTGCTCATTGGCGTGAGTTCTTTGGCAGTAAGGTGCAGATTTTTAGCAAGGCAGATGCAATTGGTGCTGGTTTATTTGGTCAAACAGTCACCGAGGACTCTGCTGATCGAATGGGAGATTTAATCGCAATTCCTAATACAGATTTAATTCTAATTGATCCGGCAAGAGTTAGAGAAGAAAGTTCCATGGTAGGCCACCACGGTGGAACAACAGAGCGTGAAGTTGAGATTCCGTTACTACTTGTTTAATCCTCATCCTTTTTACCAAACATAATGTCATCCCAGGATGGAATTTTAATTCGACGAGTTACGCCATCTTTTTTTGCCTCTTCATCAACCTCATCCACGGATGTAAGTGGAGTTGGTGCATATGGCGCAACATCTTCTTTAATAGCAACAAGTCTTGGTGGATCAGTTTGCGGAATACTTCCAAAGGTTTGAACCGGTTGCTTTGGTTTAGCCTCACCACTAATCCATCGGGCGCCATCATCATGAGCAGATAAAGCTCGTCTTCCTAAGTTGAACAACCAAACTGCTTCACCTTTTGGATCTCCAGGTGAGCCGTCACGAAGAGGATAATAGAGGGTCAGATGCCAATTTCCATCAGGTAGGCGATAGGTATTCCACTCCACTGAGTTCATATCTACGCCACGTGGAGCTAACTGGTTTGCTACCGCGGTCTCTAAATAGGGCGCATGTGGCTCACGTTTTATTTGTGTTGCTAATGCTTGAGAAATAATAAATGCACGTTCTTGGAAAATGGGACCGGCGTAGTTTTCAATTTTTTCCATGGGCCAATCAGTAGTTCTTGAAATAGCATCAATAGTTTCACCGGCACGCAATCTTGCCTGTACCTCTTTAACGGTGGTGGTAATTATTGGTTCAACATCTGCAACTGCAGAAAGTCTTGGCTGATTTACTAGGGCACGAAGCGTGTCACTAACTCTTAGGTGATAGGCATTCCCAGAGTGGTCGACAAGTTCTAGCTCACTACCTTCGGAGGTGCGGCCAATAAGGCGTAGGTCGGTTGGCTCACTCATGAGAGTAGATTGCCATAATTGTTAGGTGAGATAAATCTGCCACTCATGCTTAGGTAATGGCATTCTCATGGTTAGATAACCAGGTGAGCGCAGAATTATTAAAATTGGCTGAATCTGTTGCCAAGGCCACCGGCAGCCTTTTAATGAATCGCCCGGACACCTTTACCTTAACTGAGAAAAGCTCTGCAGTTGATTTTGCAACCCAAATGGATCAACAAGCAGAAAAGTTGATTGTTGAAAAATTATTAGCCGCTAGACCAGATGATGGAATTGTGGCTGAAGAGGGTTCCGCGCGGGAAAGTAAATCTGGCATTACTTGGGTAATTGACCCTATCGATGGCACCGTAAATTATCTTTACGGATTACCAGGTTGGAATATATCGATTGCTGCCAAAGACAAGGATGGTGTGGTTGTTGGCGTAGTTTACGCACCTACCCTTAATGGCTTTTGGAGTGCAATTAGATCTCAAGGTGCTACATATAATGGTAAGAAAATTAAGTGCAATGATCCAGTCCCACTTGATCGAGCATTGATTGCAACTGGATTTGCTTACGATTTAACTTTAAGAATTGGCCAGGGCCAGGCAATGGCTAACCTATTACCAAAGATTAGAGATTTAAGAAGAAATGGTGCAGCAGCGGTAGATCTTTGTTATGTAGCAATGGGGGCAGTGGATGCATATTTTGAAGCTTCACTTAAGGAATGGGATCTAGCTGCCGGTGGATTAATTGCAACTGAAGCCGGCGCAAAGATTTCTGGCAGAGATGGTGGCACACCGGATGGTGAGTTAGTTTTATGTGCTGGCCCCGCTCTTCACGCTGCCCTTTTTCCCTTACTTTGAACTCAAATTGATCTAACCGCCCCGACTGTGGCAAGATACGGGCTCAATCAAATTAATTGACTGACTTTAGAATTAGCGATTAGGACAAATAATGAACGTGTTAGATGCTGTTGATGCCACATCACTTCGTAAGGACATCCCAACATTTCGCTCTGGTGATGAGCTTAAAGTTCACGTTCGAGTTATTGAGGGCAGCAAGAGTCGTATTCAGATTTTTCAAGGTGTAGTAATTGCCAGATCTGGTTCAGGAATTAGAGAGTCTTTTACTATTCGTAAGATTTCTTATGGTGTTGGTGTAGAGCGTACATTCCCAGTACACACTCCAGTAATTGAACGAATTGAAATTATTCGTCATGGTTCAGCCAGACGCGCCAAGCTTTACTACCTACGTAAATTAACTGGTAAAGCAACCAAAATTAAAGAGCGTCGTGGCGCAGATGGTGAAATTATTGTTGAGCCAGAGTATGTACCACCAGTAGTTACTAAAAAAGTTTCAGTCCCTGAGTCGGGTGAAGCCGTTACACCTGTTGTGCAAGCAGAAGAGGTTGCAGCAGCAGAGGCTGTTGCAATTGAAACTCCAGCTGAAGTAGATGCTGAATCTGATAAAAAAGAGTAAATAATGATTGATGAAGCACTAGAACATTTAGTAAAAGGTATTGTTGATAATCCTGAAGAGGTTGTTATCACTGAAAAATCCTCTCGTGGTGGCACAACTTTAGAGGTTAGAGTTCATCCTGAAGATATTGGCAAAGTTATTGGTCGCAATGGACGAACCGCAAAAGCTTTACGAACTGTTGTTAGTGCGCTTGCCGGTCGTTCAGTTCGAGTAGATCTAATCGAGGCAGACGAGGTTCGTTAATTTGCAACTTGTCGTAGGTCGCATCGGCCGCGCACATGGTGTATTGGGTGAGGCAACAATTGAGGTTCGAACCGATGATCCAGAGCAGAGATTTATTGTCGGCGGTAAGTTAAGAACTGGCTCTGGTAAAGAGCTAACCATTAAGTCCGCTCGTTGGCATAACCAAATATTACTTATAGCCTTTGACGGAATTAATGATCGAGATCAAATTGAAAGCTTAAAAGATCAATTGATCTCAACTGAGGTTGATTTTAGTAATTTAGCCCCCGGTGAGTATCACTACCAGCAACTACTTGGCGCAAAGGTATTTTTACAAAATGGTGAGTTAGTTGGAAATGTCACTGAAATTGTGGCACTTCCTGGACAAGATTTACTAGCGGTGGATCACTTAGGTAGAGAGGTATTAATTCCAATGGTTAAGGCGATAATTACAAATATTGATATTGCTAATAAAAAAATTGAGATTAATCCTCCAGAGGGGTTACTTGATGTTGCGCTTTGATTTAATATCAATCTTTCCAGAGTATTTATCCCCTTTAAAATTATCCCTATTGGGTAAAGCCCAAAATAAAGGATTGCTGCAGATAAATATTCATGATCTTCGTGATCAAACAACTGATCTGCATCAGTCGGTAGATGACACACCTTATGGTGGCGGGGCGGGAATGGTGATGTCCCCGGTGGTTTGGGGAGATGCAATCGATGAAATTACTTCAAATGGCCAAGTAATTGATCTTATTATATTAACGCCAGCTGGTAAGAAGTTTAATCAACAGATGGCAGTGAAATTTTCAAAGTGTGATCAGATTATTTTCGCATGTGGTAGATATGAAGGAATAGATGCCAGAGTTGGCGATTACTACCGAAGTCAGAAAAATTTCAGAGTTCATGAGGTTTCAATTGGTGATTATGTATTAGGTGGTGGCGAGGTGGCGGCAATGGTGATTATTGAAGCCACCGCAAGATTATTACCTGGCGTAATAGGAAACCCCGATTCGCTAAGGGAAGAGTCGCACTCAATTTCCGGCCAGGATGATCAACAATTAGTTGAGTATCCAAATTACACAAAGCCTGCCCAATGGCGTGGCCTGGAAGTTCCGCAGGTTTTACTATCTGGAAACCATGGTGAGATTGCAAAGTGGCGAAGGAGTGAGGCTGAGCGTCGAACGAGAAACTTAGAGCAGGAATAATCCCGACACACCCTGTGTTCATTAGGTGTAACCGACAGTAATAGGGGATTATCCGCCCAGTTGGGGGAAACTTTCCCAAAGCTAAAAAGTTTAAATGATTTAAAGAAGGAGGTGGATGATGGCAACTGATTACGACACCCCCAGAAAAACCGATGAAGAGTTACATGAAGAGTCCCTTGAAGAATTAAAAGCAAAAAGAGCAGATGCTCAATCTGGTCAGGTAGATATTGATGAGGCTGAAGCAGCTGAAAATTTAGAGTTACCGGGTGCTGATTTATCGGGTGAAGAGTTAGCGGTTAAGGTGGTGCCAAAGCAAGAGGATGAATTCACCTGCTCGCGCTGCTTTTTAGTCAAACATATTAATCAACGTGCCAGAGGAGAGGGTCCAAAAGCTGTTTGTCGTGATTGCGATTAATTAAGGCAATCTGCCAGCGCTTTTGCTTTTTTACTTGAGATTATCCAGTATGGAGTTGGGTCAGATTTATCATTTAACATAATCTTCACGCCAGTTTTAATCCAAAATCGTGTGGCATTAAAGGCGGCTGGATCTGCTTGCTGGCCCCGTAGCTTTAGGTAGGAGACCTTATCTAAACACTTTGCACTTTTAATATACTTTAATTCAATCTTTGCATTATCAACATATAGCCAATTATTAATTACAACTATCTCTAATCGAGTTTTATACTGAGCATAAATTAAGCTTAAGAGTATAAGCAGGCAAATTATGGTTGCTACTAGCGCATTAAATGGTGCCCAGAAAGTTAGATAGATAGAGGCGAGCATTAGGCCAAGAAATAGCCAAAGCGACATCGGCCAAGTAATTCGCTCAGCAAACTCAGAATTTGGATTAGATCTAGCCATATAGATAAGGATACGCTTTGGCAATGAGTCGGATTGCCACCACTACCCCGCCAGTGGATGCGGTGATGCCTGAGCGGCATCCCAAAGCGCCCGCGATTGGCTCACAAATTCCATCGCATTTTGGTCACTGCTTTGGTTGTGGTGAACTTCATCAAAGTGGATTACACCTAGTTGCAATTGCTGGAAGTAATTTAGATTTAACTGGAAAATTTACTGTAACTGAAAATCACCAAGGTGCGCCAGGTCTGGCCCATGGCGGGTTGCTCGCTTTAGCTTTTGATGAAGCGCTTGGAAAATTAATGTGGTTAATTAGAACTCCTGCAGTAACTGGCAGGTTAGAGACTGACTTTTTACTCCCCGTACCAATGGGTCGAACCCTTTATATTGATGCCAGGATTACCGGTCAGGCAGGTCGCAAAATTTACACCCAAGCCGAGGGTAGATTAGATTCATCAACTGGTGAGATTGCCGTGAGGGCCTCGGCATTATTTATTTCAGTTCCAATGGAGCATTTTATTAGGAATTTAACAGATCAATATAAGGATCATCTAGTAAAACATCCAGAATTAATGGCATTTGTCGATCCAGATTTTGATATAAATCCATGACTAAAGTCTTAATTAAGCGGCTAGATCCAGATATTCCGCTACCTGCATATGCAAAAGGTGGAGATGCTGGTGCGGATTTGTGTACTCGCATTGATATAACAATTAAACCAGGGCAGCGAGTTTTAGTGCCCACCGGTATCAGTATTGCCCTACCTAATGGTTATGTGGCATTAGTCCATCCAAGATCTGGCTTAGCAATCAAATTTGGAGTTTCAATTGTTAATACACCAGGAACTGTGGATGCTGGCTATCGAGGTGAGCTGCAGGTAATTTTGATTAATCACGACCTGACTGAATCAATTTCATTTAAAAAAGGGGATCGAATTGCTCAACTTGTAATTCAACAGGTTGAGCGGGCGGAGTTTATTGAGGTGCAAGATCTACCTGGTTCTGAGCGCTCAACTGGTGGATTTGGATCAACTGGCGCATGAGTTATCACGGCCATAACGAGGATAAAGATAAAGTTGTATCTGCCTTAGGGGGTAAGCGCGGATTAATTGATTCCGGGCTGCCAGCCCTACTTTTCTTGGTAGTTTTTAATATTTCTGGACAAAATTTAAATGCAGCCCTGTGGGCAGCGCTTACCCTTTCAATAATTTTGACAGCGATTCGATTAATTCAGCGTCAAACTATTCAACATGCATTCTCTGGCTTACTCGGGGTGGCAATCTGTGCCTTAATTTCAAGACGAAGTGGAAATGCAGCAGATTTCTATCTGCCAGGGCTATTTATAAATGCCGGATACGCGCTCTTATACGCCATTACAAACTTAATCAAGTGGCCGATTTTAGGAATTATGTTGGGACCGATTTTGGGTGAGAACTTTTTATGGCGCAAAGATCCAGCCCGACTTAAGGCATATATCCAAGCTGGCTGGCTCTGGGTAGGAATGTTTGCGCTTAGATTAATTGTGCAGTATCCACTTTATAAAAGCGGGAATGTGAATGCACTCGGTACAGCCAGGTTGGTTATGGGTTACCCACTATTTATTGCCACGGCATGGGCAACTTGGCTGGTATTAAGAAAGACGCCAACTACAAAGATAAGTTAAATAAAGCAGGACTTTAATTGCTCTTCAGCTTTGGCTGAGGCCACAAATAACAACTCATCTCCTGCGGCAAATACATCATGATCTTTTGGTGTTAGGACATGGCCATCTCTGACAATTGCCGCCAAGGATGCATCCTCTGGTAGCTCAACTTCGCCAACAGTTTTCCCACAACATGCCGCTGAATCGGGCAAAGTAATCTCCACCAAATTAGCCTCTCCCTTTCTAAATGAGAACAATCGCACTACATCGCCAACACTTACCGCCTCCTCAACCAAGGCGGAGATAATTCTTGGCGTTGAAACTGCAACATCTACTCCCCAAGCAGAGTCAAACATCCACTCATTTTTTGGGTGATTTACCCGAGCAACAACTCTTGGTACACCGTACTCAGTTTTTCCAAGCAGAGAGGCGACAAGATTTACCTTGTCATCACCGGTAGCGGCAACTAATACTTGGCAGCCATCTAATTTAGCAACATCTAACGAGGTAATCTCACATGCATCAGCTAATAACCACTCTGCACTTGGAACTGAATCCATCTTTAACGCCTTTGGATCCTTATCAATTAACAGCACTTGGTGGCCATTTTCTAACAATTCTCGAGCAATAGCTCTACCCACATTGCCAGCTCCGGCGATAGCTATTCTCATTTTGCACTCTCAGGAGATTTAGCCAAAATCTTTTCAATCTTGGCAATATCATCCTCTTTCGCTAGTACATGTACTAGATCGCCCTCTTGCAATACTGTGTGTTCATCTGGCAGAAGTGCCTCACCTAGGCGAGTAATAAAAGCCACTCTAGATTGGGTATTTTTCTCAATTAACAACACCGATTGGCCACACCAATTTATATTTGGATGAACCTCAATTAGTTGCACTGTGCCAGTGGCATCTCGCCACTCTGACTTGGTGCCATCTGGGGCAAGCCGGCGCATAATTTGATCAGTCGTCCAAAGCACTGTGGCTACAGTTGGAATTCCAAGTCGCTGATAGATCTCAGCTCTACCTGGATCATAAATTCGGGCAACGACATTTTTAACACCAAAATTTTCTCGAGCAACTCGTGCTGCCAAAATATTTGAGTTATCACCATTTGAGACCGCGGCGAAGGCATCTGCTTTTTCAATTCCTGCCTCTAGCAAGGTGTCTCGATCAAATCCAACACCAGCGATGGTTCGACCATTAAAGTCAGCACCTAATCTGCGAAAGGCCTCTCGATTTTGATCGATTACCGAAACTGTATGACCTGCTTTTTGCAGATCTATCGCCAGTGTGGATCCGACGCGACCGCAGCCCATAATTACTACATGCACAAAGCACAACTTACACCCATAGGCTCACTCCTATGGAATTAAACGCTCAAGAGCGGTTAAAAATAGGTGAGGTAATTCAGGTCGAAATTGGCCCAGTTGCACATGGTGGTCACTTCGTTGCTCGTCATAACAATCAGGTTATTTTTGTTCGCCATGGAATTACTGGTGAGATTGCAAAGATAAAAATCACCGCCGTAACTTCAAAAATTGCACATGCAGATGTTATCGAGGTAATAACACCAGCATCCACTCGAGTAATTCCACCCTGTAGCTATGCTGGAAAATGTGGTGGTTGTGATTTCCAGCATGTTCAAATTGATCGACAGCGCGAATTTAAGCGAAATATTATTCTTGAACAATTTTTACGAATTGGCAAAATTGATTTACTACAAATGGGATTTGATTTAAAGGTCGAGGCTATTGAACCTTTAGATGGATTGCATTGGCGAACTAGAATGGAGTTTGCAGTCTCAAATGGCGGGCGAATCGGATTTTACGGCGCTCGCAGCAATGATGTGGTCGAGATAAATGACTGTCTAATTGCCGATAGCCGAATGAATGTTTCAATACTAGCAAATCGCACTTGGAAGTCAGATGCCAGAGTTGAAGTGGCAGTGTCCAGCACAGGTGAGGTATCGGTAGTTAGATCAGGCCGTAGTATTAGTGGACCTACCCAGTTGATTGAGCAAGTAGGTGGTAGCTCGCTTAAGATCTCACCTAATGCATTTTGGCAAAGTCACAAATTAGCTCCAACCACGCTAGTTGAGGCGGTAATTTCTAGACTAGAGATAAAGAAATCAGATCATATTTGCGATTTGTATTCTGGTGTTGGTTTGTTTACCTCCGCTATCGTGAACGAAATTAGTGACCTAGGATTTCTAACCCTGATAGAAAGTGATAAAACTGCAGTTGCAGATGCTCGTAAAATATTTGCAAATAGAATGAATGTAAAGATATTACAAGGCTTAGTAGCGCAGCAGTTATCGATAGTAAAAAGAGCAGATTTAATTGTTTTAGATCCACCAAGAACTGGCGCAGGTGAGGTAGTTGTAAAGCAAATGGTAAAATTTAAGCCTCGGAAAATTATTTATGTGGCCTGTGATCCTGCAGCACTAGCTCGAGACTCAAAAACTTTGCTAGATCTTGGCTATAAGTTGGATCACATTTCAGGATATGATCTTTTCCCAATGACTCAGCACATCGAGTGCGTGGCTGGATTTTCACCAGCAAATGGCTAGAATTAGAAGTATTCAAGAAGTGAAGGAAGGTGCGGGGCGTTGAGCAAAGACTCATTTAAGACCAAGACCACACTTGAAGTTACTGGTAAAAGTTACGAAATTTTTGATATTACAAAATTTACCGAAGCTAAAGATCTTCCTTTTAGCTTAAAAATCTTACTTGAGAACTTATTGCGCACAGAAGATGGCGCAAATATCACCGCTGAGCAAATTAAGAAACTAGCCGCGTGGGATCCAAATTCAGAGCCAGACACTGAAATCCAATTTACGCCAGCTAGAGTTATTATGCAGGATTTCACTGGCGTTCCCTGCATAGTAGATCTGGCAACTATGCGTGAGGCAATTGCAGATCTTGGTGGTGATCCAGCCAAAGTGAATCCACTTTCTCCAGCTGAATTAGTAATTGACCATTCGGTAATTGCAGATCTATTTGGTACTAAAGATGCATTTGAGCAAAATGTTGATATCGAATATCAACGCAATAAGGAGCGATATAGATTTTTAAGGTGGGGACAAACTGCCTTTGATGAGTTCAAAGTGGTGCCGCCGGGAACCGGAATAGTGCATCAGGTAAATATTGAGTATTTAGCAAGAGTTGTTATGAGCAGAGTTGTGAATGGAAAACTTAGCGCCTATCCAGACACTGTAGTTGGAACTGATTCACATACGACAATGGTTAATGGTTTAGGGGTGCTTGGTTGGGGAGTTGGTGGAATTGAGGCTGAAGCTGCACTGTTAGGTCAACCTGTCTCGATGTTAATACCAACAGTCGTTGGATTTAAATTAAATGGTGAACTTCCAATAGGCACAACTGCGACTGACTTGGTTTTAACTATTACGCAAATGTTGCGCAAACATGGCGTAGTTGGAAAGTTTGTTGAGTTTTATGGTCCAGGCGTAAGTGCTCTTCCAATGGCTAATCGAGCGACAATTGGCAATATGTCACCTGAGTATGGATCCACCTGCGCTATCTTCCCAATTGATGAAGAAACAATCAGATACCTAAAATTTACTGGGCGAAATAGCGAACAGCTGGAATTAGTTGAGAAATACGCAAAAGTAAATGGGCTCTGGCATGATCCGAAAGCCTCACCAAGATTTTCTGAAAAATTAGAATTAGATTTAGCAACTGTTGTTCCCTCAATAGCTGGACCGAAACGACCACAAGATAGAATTTCACTTTCTGATGCCAAAAGCTCTTATGAAAAAGTTTTGCCAACATATTTTTCGGAAAAAACTAGTAGATCTAAAGTAGATGTTAGTGTTAATGGTAAATCCACATCTGTAGGAAATGGCGATGTAGTAATTGCATCGATAACATCATGTACCAATACATCTAATCCATCAGTAATGATGGCAGCGGCATTGCTTGCTAAAAAAGCGGTAGATAAGGGCTTGAGCAGTAAACCTTGGGTTAAAACTACATTAGCGCCAGGCTCTAAAGTGGTAACTGATTATTACGCTCGTTCAGGTTTAACTCCATATATGGAGAAATTGGGTTTTAATCTAGTTGGATATGGATGCGTTACCTGTATTGGAAACTCTGGACCACTGCCAGTTCAGATAAGCAAAGCGATTAACGAAAATGATTTAGCCGTCTCGGCAGTTCTTTCTGGAAATAGAAATTTTGAAGGTCGTATATCACCTGATGTAAAGATGAATTATTTGGCTTCACCTCCTTTAGTTGTTGCCTACGCTCTAACTGGAACTATGGACCATGATTTTGAAAAAGATCCCATTGGTATGGGTAATGATGGTAAAGAGGTTTACCTAAAGGATATTTGGCCAACAACGACAGAAATTGATTCAGTAATAAGCTCTTCAATATCTTCGGAAATGTTCACCAAGGATTACGCTTCAGTATTTGATGGTGATAAACGATGGAAATCCCTAGATACACCAACTGGTAAAACTTTTGCTTGGGATGAAAAATCAACTTATGTAAGAAAACCACCATATTTTGATGGCATGCCAAAGCAGCCCCTACCTGTGACCGATATTTCAAAAGCTAGAGTGTTAGCAATTTTGGGCGATTCGGTAACAACAGATCACATTTCACCTGCTGGAAATATTAAAGCTGATTCACCAGCAGGTAAGTATTTAGCAGAAAATGGAATTGATAAATCTGATTTCAACTCCTATGGATCCAGACGAGGCAATCATGAAGTTATGATCCGTGGAACCTTTGCAAACATTCGGTTAAGAAATTTATTGTTAAAGGGTGTGGAGGGTGGATTCACCAAGAATTTTCTGGCAAATGGTCAGCAAACTACTATCTATGATGCATCACGTGCTTACATTCAAGCGGGTATTCCGCTTGTAATTTTGGCAGGTAAGGAGTATGGATCGGGTTCTTCTCGAGACTGGGCTGCGAAAGGTACTGCCTTACTCGGAGTTAAAGCAGTGATTGCTGAATCATTTGAAAGAATTCATAGATCAAATTTAATTGGTATGGGTGTTTTACCACTTCAGTTTTTAGCAGGGGAGAATGTCGCATCCCTTGGTCTTGATGGCAGTGAAGAATTTGAAATAACAGGAGTAGGAGAATTAAATAATGGAAAAACACCTAAAGAGGTAACCGTGACCGCAGGTGAAAAGAGCTTTAGGGCCAAAGTCAGGATTGATACCCCGGGTGAGGCAGATTACTATCGACATGGCGGAATCATGCAATATGTATTGCGCTCACTACTAAATAATTAATCGAAAATCTACAAAATAACCTTTAAACTAAGTCAATGCTTTCCGAAATCAACTCCCCAAAGGATTTAACAAAATTAACTTTTGAACAACTTGATTCGCTGAGTGTTGAAATTCGCGCTTACTTAATTGAGCAAGTTTCTAAAACCGGTGGACATTTAGGCCCAAATCTGGGAGTGGTCGAGCTAACTATCGCAGTTCATAGAATTTTCCAATCTCCGAAAGATGTAATCGTTTTTGATACCGGTCATCAAAGTTATGTGCATAAATTATTGACTGGCCGAAAATCTGGTTTTGATAAATTGCGTCAGCGAGGGGGAGTAGCTGGTTATCCAAACCGAGGAGAGAGTGAGCATGATGTAGTTGAAAACTCTCATGCCTCAACTGCGCTCTCTTGGAGTGATGGAATTGCCAAGGGATTTTCTATCACCAATCAACGGGATAGAACTGTGGTTTGCGTCGTTGGTGACGGAGCGCTTACCGGCGGAATGAGTTGGGAAGCGCTGAATAATATTGCCGCAAGTAAGAATCAAAGATTAGTCATTATTATCAATGATAATGAGAGATCTTACTCCCCAACTATTGGCGGAGTTGCTACATATCTTTCAACATTAAGAACCACAAGTGGATATGAAAGATTTTTAGATTGGGGTAAAGGCATATTAGAAAAAACTCCAGTTATTGGACATCCAATTTATGAAACCTTACATGGAGTTAAAAAAGGTATTAAAGATATTGTGGCACCACAAGGAATGTTTGAAGATCTAGGCCTGAAGTATTTTGGACCAGTTGATGGTCATAACATCGAGGCAATTGAAAAGGCATTAAAAATTGCCAAAGATTATGACGCGCCAGTGTTAGTCCATGTAATTACTGAAAAAGGTCGAGGTCATGCACCAGCATTAAATGATGAAGCTGAAAAATTTCATGCAGTTGGAGTTGTCGATCCAGAAACTGGATTGCCACTTACTAAGGGCAGTAAGAGCTGGACCAGCGTCTTCTCTGATGAGCTAGTAAAGATCGGTTCGGAACGCAAAGATGTAGTAGCTATCACTGCCGCGATGATGGGACCAACTGGACTAGATAAATTCCAAAACGCTTACCCAGATAGAACCTTTGATGTTGGAATTGCCGAACAACATGCCACAACTGCAGCTGCCGGTATGGCATATGCAGGATTACATCCAGTCTTTGCCGTTTATTCAACCTTTTTAAACCGAGCTTTTGATCAGCTATTACTTGATGTCGCACTTCATAAAGCAGGTGTAACTTTTGTCTTAGATAGAGCAGGTGTTACAGGTGATGATGGGCCATCCCATAATGGAATTTGGGATCTAGCATTGACTGGAATAATTCCAACGTTGCATGTTGCAGCACCACGTGATGGCCAACAATTGCGCGAAACCTTACGTGAGGCGGTAGATATTTCAGATGCACCTTCATTAATTAGATTTCCAAAAGGTGCAATAAATCCAGATATTCCAGCATTTGAGCGCCGAGATGGCATCGATGTTTTATATCGCGGCGAGAGTGCAGATATTTTGTTAGTTAGCGTGGGTGCATTTGCATCAATTGCAGTGGAATCAGCAGCGCAAGCTTATCGAGAGGGCGTAGGAGTAACAGTTATTGATCCAAGATGGGTCAAACCCCTACCAAAATCTTTAGTAACTATGGCACAAAGATATAAGAGTGTTGTCGTCCTAGAAGATGGTATTAAGCATGGTGGAATTGCCAGCACGATTTCAGAGTTATTTAGAGATGCTCAACTTGATGTCCCTGTTCACTCAATTGGAATTCCATTAACTTTCCTTGAGCATGCAAAGCGAAGTGAAATTCTTGAAGAGCTAGGCATAACAGTTCAAAATATAACGAGATCTTTAGTATCTTGGAGCAGTAGTGAGATTCGCCTTGATGTTAAGGCAGAGATGCAACACCCTTTGGATGAAAACGAGATCCGCAAACCGCTTCACTAATTCCTTCTCGATCCAAATACGGCAAGATTCCACCTAAGTGCATTGGCCAACCAGAGCCGAGCAACATACAGATATCAATCTCTTGAGGTGTTGCGACAACTGCTTCATCAAGCATCATTTTTGCTTCAGTGGCAATCGCCTCTAATGCTCTGCGTCTTACTTGCTCAGCTGTAGAGGGCTTACTGCCTTTTTCAAGGAGAGAAACCGCAGCCGGATTAACGGTATTAACACCATCAGCACCCTTTACGTAGAAAGTTTTAACGCCTTCTTTAACAAAGCGCTGCATAGTTGGCGAAATTTTGTAACGAGGACCCAAATTCTTATTTAAAGTTTCGGCAACATGTAAAGCAACGCCAGGACCAACTAGACCTAGTAACTCTAAGGAGGACATTGGAAAACCAAGTGGCTTCATAGCTGCATCTGCTACTTCGTACGGAGTTCCCTCATCAATAGCATCGGTAACCTCACCCATAAATCTTGTTAATAAGCGATTGACTACAAATGCTGGTGCATCTTTAACAATGACCATAGTTTTTTTCAATTCTTTGCCGACACTAATTGCCGTTGCAACGGTTGCATCATCTGTCTTTGTGGTACGTGCTACCTCAAGCAAAGGCATAATCGCAACTGGGTTAAAGAAGTGAAATCCAACTACTCGTTCTGGATTTTTTAGTCCTTTACTCATCGCTTCAACTGAAAGTGATGAAGTATTTGTCGCTAATACACACTCAGGTGTAATGATCGCCTCTAAATCCTTAAATAATTTTTGCTTAAGAGTTAGTTCTTCAAATATAGCCTCGATCACAAAATCAGCATTTGAAAAAACCTTCTGGTCGATAGAACCTGAGATATTGCCCAATAACCTGGTGGCGGCCTCTGGTGCTAATCGTTTTTTATCAACCAATTTTTGAATTTCATTTTTTATCCAGGATAAGCCCTTATCAACTCGTTCCTGGTCTAAATCAGTAATTACAACTGGAACCTTTAAGTTGCGCAACATGATCAGGGCAAGTTGAGATGCCATTAATCCAGCACCGACAACACCTACCTTTGTAATTTTTCGTGCCAGCGCTGGCTTAGGAGCGCCCTCAACTTTTTTACGCTTCTTTTGGATCAAATTAAAGGCATATAGGGATGCTCTAAGTGGATCACTCATAACCAAATCAGCCAACACCTTGGTTTCGGCAGCAAAACCATCTCGAACAGAATTTTTCTGCGCGGCCTTAATTAATTCAAGTGCGGCAAGTGGGGAGGTAATTTCTGCCCCGTTATATTTTTTGGCAACAGCGGCCTTGCCGGTGGCAATCGCTTTTTCAAATGTATCGGAGTCGTTACTAAAATCTTTACGCTCAATTTTTTTCTTACCAGTTAACACATCTGCGGCAAATTGAACAGATTTCTCTAAAAAGTCAGCTGGCTCATAAACTGCATCAACAACGCCAAGGGCAAGTGCATCTTTTGATTTCATCATGGTGTTGTTATTTAGTGCATTCAGAATAATCACTTGAACGGCATTTTCTGGTCCGATTAACTTCGGAAGCAAAGTAGCCCCACCCCAACCAGGGACAAGTCCTAGGAAGCATTCTGGTAATCCAGTAAATGCAGTTGTAGCCAGAGTGCGATAGTGGCAATTCAGCCCAACTTCAAGACCGCCACCAAGTGCTAATCCATTGATAAAGGCAAATGTTGGCTTTTTGCTTTCATGTAGTTTTAGGAATACTTCATGACCTAAATCGCCAATTGCAATAGCTTGAGATTTATCGGTTAAAAATCCCATAGCCGACAAATCAGCACCTGCTGCAAAAATAAATGGCTTACCAGTAATTGCGATCGCTACTGCATCTGATTTTTGTGCCTCATCTATCGCCTTGGATAGTGATTGTAATGATGCTGCACCAAATGTATTTGGCCGATTATGATCTGCGCCATTATCTAAGGTAATTAAAGCCAAATCGGCCTGATGGCCAAATGGTGTCATCGAAACCATTCTTAATATGGCATTTGTGACTACCTCATCAGGAGCGCCAGCCAGTGTTGTTACATCTGACATTATTTATCACCCTTATAGTTTGGATTTTCCCAGATAACTGTGCCGCCCATGCCGAGCCCAATACACATTGTGGTGATTCCATACCGAACTTCGGGATGCTCTTTAAACGCATTACCAAGATTTAAAATCAATCTAACGCCAGAGGATGCAAGTGGGTGACCTACAGCAATTGCGCCACCATAAATATTTACCCGCTTATCATCATCTGCAATCCCAAAGTGATCCAAAAAGGATAGAACTTGAATGGCAAAAGCTTCATTTATTTCAAATAAACCAATATCGGTAATATCTAACCCAGCCTTTTTTAATGCTTTTATGGTGCTAGGAACTGGTCCGTATCCCATAATCTCTGGCTGCACACCAGCGAATGCAAATGAAACCATTTTTGCTTTAATTGGTAGGTTTAACTCTTTTGCCTTACTTTCTGATGCCAAAATTGCAGCTGTGGCGCCATCATTTAAGCCAGCTGCATTTCCAGCAGTTACTCTGCCAGCAGCTCTAAATGGAGTTTTTAAAGCACCCAACGCTTCTAAAGTTGTTTGCGGACGAGGTGGTTCATCAACAGTTGCCACGCCCCAGCCCAGTTCAACAGTTCTAGTAGCCACTGGAATTAAATCAGGTTGAATTTTATTAGCGCTATAGGCAGCAGCAGTTTTTTGTTGCGAAGCTAATGCGTATTTATCTGCACGCTCTTTAGTTAAATGTGGAAACTTATCATGCAATCTTTCTGCAGTTGCCCCCATCTGTAATGCATCGGTGTCAACAATTTTTTCAGCTAAATATCTTGGGTTTGGATCTATACCATCACCCATTGGGTGATTTCCCATGTGTTCGACTCCACCAGCAATTGCTAAATCATATGCACCCATATTTATGCCACCGGCAATTGTGGTTACCGCTGTTAACGCGCCAGCACACCATCTATCTATGGAGTAGCCCGGAACAGAGTTTGGAATTCCAGCAAGAATTGCAACTGATCGCCCAATATTCATTCCTTGATCGCCGGTTTGGGTGGTGGCAGCAATTGCAACATCATCAATTTGATCTAACGCAATATTAGGATTGCGCTCTAGTAGGCCTCGAATACAACGAACCATAATGTCATCGGCTCGTGTTTGGGCATATAACGAACCAGCTTTACCAAATGGGGTTCTAACGGCATCAACTAATACAACATTGGTTTTTGAGGTGGTGTTCTTACTCATTTGCTAGGCCCTGACCATTTCTATTAGGTATGGGGCTAGGTTACTCGCCAGTAATCAAAATGGGTAGTGAGCTTTAGGCTGGCCTTACTTTGGCTGCTCTACCTCAGATTCATTTTCCACCAGCTCGGCAATGATCACCGGCTCCTTTTGCCCCAGGGCAAAGGTTAATTTATTTTTGATCTGCTCAATCTGCCAACTCCTAGCACCCATTTGTGCCAAGGATCTTTCGACATACTCAAGGTGCTCAGCTGTATTCATCGGGGGATCTTGCCAGCATAATTTTCGAACTAGTTCTGGCGTGACTAAGTTCTCTTGGGGAATTTTTAACTCATTTGAAAGCTCTAAAAGTAATGCTCGGGCATGGGTGAGCCTGGCATAACCAATTGGATTCTTCTCCTTCCAAACTCTAATTGGTGGCAAACTTTGTGAGGCCACCTTGTATTCAGGTTGACTATCAAGAGGTGTCGCCAGTGCTTTATTTATAGTTTTAAGCCATCGATTAAATGGTGGCGCCTCTAATTTACTCCGCCAACCAATGGTTTTCGCTACCGCCTCTAAATCCTTTGGGCAGGTAATGGCCAAATCAATTATCGCCTCATCTGCCAAGACTCTACCAGGTGCAATATCTAGCTCAGATGCGAGCTCATTTCGGGAGAGCCAAAGCTCTCTAACAATTGTAAGTGTTAGCCGATCTCTAACCTTATGCATACCTGATGTTCTGCGCCAACGATCAGCTTTAGGTTCATCTGAGAAAATATAATTCTCATAATTTTTCAATATCGCAGCAAAATCTTGCTTAGCCCACTCTAATTTATTTTGTTCAATTAACATCTCCGCAAGAGCATCTCTAATCTCAAGTAAAATATCGACATCAAGAGCGGCATAGTTTAGCCACTCACTCTTTAGCGGCCTGATCGACCAATCAACTGCGGAGTGTTCTTTGGCAAGTTGCAATTGCAATAAACTTTCGGCAAGTAGGCCTAAACCAACGCGCTCACAACCGGCAATTCTTGCTCCTAATTCAGTATCAAATAGTTTCTTTGGTTTTAATCCAACTCCAATTAAACAAGGAAGATCCTGCGTACTTGCGTGAATAACCCACTCTAGCGATGAAAAATTCTCATTGAATGTGTCCCATAATTTAGAGTTTTTAAGCGGTATTGGGTCAATTAGATGCAAGCCACCACCATTTCTAAAAATTTGAATTAGATAAGCACGTTGGCTATAGCGATATCCCGAAGCTCGTTCTGCATCTATCGCAAGTGGTCCGGTACCCGCTGCGAGATTTGAGATTGCTTGCGCAAAGGCCTTCTCATCTTCGATTAATTTTGGCAGACCATTTCGTGGGACTATTAACGCGCTAACCATCTATTTGATATTAACTTTTACGAGATATTGATGCGACGCCCTCTGGAATTGGCTCTAACCCTGCAGTCAACCCAAGGAGTTCCAGCCAAGCTTGTAAGTGATTTACTAACTGAGTTTCAGAGGTTGGGGTCCATGAAGCTCTAATTTCAATCTCTGAATTTTCATCCTTATCTTCTAATTCACCAAAGGAAGCACTTGCAACCCGAGTGACTGTGCCACTGGCTGCAATGTAATCACAACCATACTTTTTTAGCGATTCAATTAACCAAGCCCAACCAATTTCTGGCAGCAGTGGATCTGAAGCCATCTCTAAATCAATTGCTGCTCGGGTAAAGGTTACAAATCGCCACTGTCCGCCCCAGCCCTCTTGTCCATTAGGGTCATGCAGTAAAACTAATCGCCCAGTTGCTGCATCCTCTAAAACATCTGCCGTTAGTGCCAGGGCATGTGGTGCAAGTTTTTGAGGTGCTGGAACAACCTCTAGCAAAATTTCACCTCGCGGCTTTAATGCCAAAATTGGTGCTACTAGTTGATCGAAATTTAAACTCACTCCCAAATGATAAATTGAGTTAAAGCTAAGTGGGCGCAGGCGCGAGCGCATCGCTGATAAATCCAATTAAATCTAGATAGTAGGCTAGCGAAATGGCCTCATTGTTAGCACTTTTATCTTCAGTTCTTTGGGGAGCAGCAGATTTTTTTGGTGGCAAATTATCAAAAAGATATCAAGCAATTGCAGTAACTGCCGTCTCACAAGCCTTTGGTTTACTGACTGGAATAATCATAGTTTTAGTCAGCTCATCCTGGCTTGAGCCAATCTTAAGTTGGGATAACTACTTTTTGTCTGGGGTACTAGCTGGATTATTTGGCTTTGTTGGATTGATTGCTTTCTACACCGGATTGGCAACTGGCAGGATGGGTGTGGTTTCACCAATTGCATCCCTTAGCGTTCTAATTCCATTAACTATTGCATTTATTAATGGTGAAAAACCTAACTCAACTCAAATGATTGGCATGAGCATCGCCTTAATTGGCGCAGTATGCGCGAGTGGACCCGAGGTTAAAGGTGGTGTGGCACTAAAACCTGTTCTCTTAGCGGTAGTTGCTGCGATTGGTTTTGGTTTTGCGGTTAACTTTATTGCTAAGGGATCTACGTCAAGTGCAATTATGACAATGACCACCATGCGGTTTACTACATTTATTATTGCGATTTTTTTATTTGCAAAATTTCGAACCTTTGGTGGGTTTACTAAAAAAGATCTACCAGTTTTGATCTTGCTTGGGGCAGCTGATTTTATCGCTAACCTATTGTTGGGTGTAGCAACTACCAAGGGGTTAGTCTCACTTGCGGTCGTACTTGGTTCGCTATTTCCAATAGTTACTGCACTAATGGCATTTAAACTTTTGCATGAGAGATTACATAAGGTGCAATATATTGGTATTACATTAGCAATTATGGGAGTAGCTTTTATTTCAGCGGGCTAGTTTTTTATACTTTCTAAATTCGCAATCTTGAATTTTTTCACTTTCCAGCAGTTCAAAGTTTTCTACTAAATCACTTATCGAGATCCTATTCTCACCCTGTTTATCTAGATTCACGGTCAGGTATAGGTAATCAATAAGTGATTGATCAATCATTTGCATAAGTAGGTTTGGACCTGCCTCAACTAGAACATTTATCTGTGGTTGCTCGGATTGAAAGTTATTACTTATTTCAGCTAACAGCTGGGCTGGGGTTAATTGAAATTGCTTTGCGAGTTGATTTTTTGGCTGTAAACGAACTTTTGCGTGGGTGAGGATATAAAGCGGGATGGGGGTGCGCTTATATGGCTCCCGGCGAGCGGTATTTCCCCCGATGATTATTAGATCCTGATGATCTCTTAATTGATGAAACCGCAATCGATCTGGCGCCGTAGAGAGTGCAGTTGATGAGCCATTTAATGTGGTGGAGCCATCCTGGCCAACAATCAGATTGGCGGTAACGATTATAGGCTTCATAGGCACAGGTTACCGTCAGTGTCAGTGGGGGCAGATAACCTTATTTTCTATGATAATCAATTGTGATAGTTGCACTATGAAAAACATAGCTTGCAGTGATTGTGTAATTACTGTCTTGCTTAATATAAAGCCACTTCCTGGCAAAACTGCTGAGTTCTCAGCTCAAGATCAAAGAGCGATCAATCATCTTTCCACTGCTGGCATGGTGCCCCCACTTAGATTTAAGCCAGGGCGAGCTGGCTAGCAACGCTAAGCAATATATGCATAAACCCCGCGTATCAGCCTTAAGTTTTGGGTAATTCTCAGCACCTTACGCTTGAGTTCGGTTGAGTTCTACCTATTGCGGTGGTTAGCCTTAATTAATGAGGTTATCTCTTCGGGCAGCTATGGCCTTTTTTGTGGCAGCTGGCATATTACTACCAATTGAAGCAAATGCTGCTCCATCCTTAATTGAGGTGCAAGGTCGAGTTAGAGATTTAGAAGAGCAAGCCACTACCGCAGCTGAAGGTGCCCAAGAGGCAAAGTATCAATTATCGAAATTAACTAAAGCATTAACTGCGGTGCAACAACAAGCAAGCCAACAGGGTGAATCAGTTAAGCAGATGAATAAAACTATTGGTGCTATAGCGGCTGAGCAGTATAAGGCCGGACCATTAAGTCAATCTCTTGAACTTTTATTTTCAACGGACCCACAACTTTATTTATCATCAGCGGGTGCGCTAGAAGCGATCACCAGAAAGAAGAGTGAGGACTTAAAGAAATTTTCAACTGCAACCCAAAGACTAAATGCAACTACCTATACCGTAAGCGATAAATTAGCGCTAGTAAAGGCGGCTGAAGCGAGATTTAAAAAGCAATTAGCAATTGCAAACTCAAAATTAGCGGAGGCTGAAAAACTTCTGGCTAAGTTAACCGCTGCCGAGCGCGAGCGGCTTGCTCGTTTAAATGAGGATCAAGAAAATGCCGATCAGCAAAATTCTCTAGCTGAAGGCGGAAAATACGCTGGCGTCTCTGGCAGGGCTGGTACCGCAATTAAATATGCTCTAGCTCAAATCGGAGATAAGTATGTGTTTGGTGCATCAGGGCTTACCTACTGGGATTGCTCTGGTCTAACTATGCGCGCCTTTAAAGCCGCTGGGGTTTCATTGCCGCACTCATCACGAGCGCAATACCGATACGGCAAAGCAATTCCAAGAAATCAATTACAAGCGGGGGACTTAGTATTTTTTGGTAAACCAATCTCTCATGTGGCAATTTACTTAGGGCCCAATCGAATGTTGCACGCCCCTAGATCCGGCAGTCGAGTAAAGATTGCAACCATGGACATGGGAAGAAAACCTTACATCGGGGCTCGCCGTTTATAACTTGGAAAAAGTCTTATTGGTTACAAATGATTTAGGACCAAGAGCTGGGGGAATTGAAACTTTTATTCTGGGCCTAATTGCCGGATTACCTAAAGATTCATTAATAGTTTATACATCTTCCCAACCGGGAGCGGCAGAGTTTGATAAGCAATTATTTGAAAACCATGGAGTTGAGGTAATTCGAGACCGCGCCAAAGTCTTACTGCCAACACCGCGGATTACTAGAAAAGCAGCCAAAATTTTAAAGCAATACCAAATAACTCGAGTATGGTTTGGGGCGGCAGCACCATTAGCGCTGATGTCAGGAAATTTAAGGGCTGCTGGCGCCAAACGTATCATCGCACTTACTCATGGGCATGAGTTGTGGTGGTCTCGTATTTTTATCCTTAGATCCTTGATGCAAAAAATAGTAAAACAGGTGGATTACTTAGGATATTTAGGAGAGTATACAAAGAGTATTTTAATAAAACTAGATAACAGCGAGGATAAATTTATTCAGATTGCCCCAGGAATAGACACTGAATATTTCTCCCCACGGCCTAAAAATCAGCATTTAATTCTTAAATATCGACTTGATCAAAGAAGGGTCATTGTTTCAGTCGGACGATTGGTGCACCGTAAGGGGCAAGATCAGTTAATCCAGGCTCTGCCAAAGGTATTAGATAAATATCCAGATGCAGTTTTACTTTTTGTAGGTGATGGCCCGATAAAAAGCATGTTACAAAACTTAGCTAGACAATTAGGGGTCACAAACAATATTGCGTTTACGGGAAAAGTTTCACACCATGATTTACCAGACTACATAAGCCTAGGTGAAATATTTGCCATGCCAGTTAGAACACGATTTTTTGGTTTTGAGGTTGAGGGGCTAGGGATAGTTTACTTAGAGGCTAGCGCATGTGGTCTGCCGGTAATTGCTGGTAATTCAGGTGGCGCTCCAGATGCAGTCCTTAAGGGTGTCACTGGTCTAATTGTTGATGGCACTAGCTCAGATGAGATTGCAGAAGCAATCTGTAAATTATTAGCGGATCCAATTCGAGCAAAGCACATGGGCCAGGCTGGTAGAGGATGGGTAATTGATAATTGGCAACTTTCAATTTGGTCAGATAAATTCAATAAATTATTATTCAAGAATTAATTTTTAAGATATGGCAATACTCACGGCTTGTGCTCGATTAGCTCTAGAGCTAATCGAGATCGCTCGGTGTCAGGCGAAGAGTTCATCAATCTCGCGAGCAAACTGTTGCGAAACAACATGTCGTTTGACTGATAATTTGGCAGTTAATTGACCCCCGGGAATGGTGAAATCAACTGGCAGAATAGTAAATTTTCTTATTGATTCAGCACGACTCACCGCCTTATTAGTTTCATCAACTGCCGTCTGAATTACATCAATTAGGGTTGGATCCTTAGTTAGATCAGCAATGGATGCACTCTCCTTTTTATTTGCAACTACCCACGGTTTAATGGAATCAGGGTCTAAGGTAATTAGAGCTGCGATAAATGGTTTGTTATCACCAACCACCATACATTGGCTAATCAGTGGGTGCGCGCGCAAGCGATCTTCGAGAACAGCTGGTGCCACATTTTTACCACCTGCAGTAACAATCAATTCCTTCTTACGGCCGGTTATGGATAAGTAACCTTCTTCATCTAGCTGACCGAGGTCACCAGATTTGAAGTAGCCATCGGAGGTAAATACCTCAGCGTTCGCTGCATCATTTTGCCAGTAACCATTCATCACAATCGGACCCTTAATTAAAATCTCACCATCATCAGCAATCTTTATTGTGGTACCCGGAATGGGTTTACCAACTGAACCGACCTTGTGTGAATTGGTTAAATTCAAAGTTGCACCTGCAGTGGTTTCTGTTAAGCCATAACCCTCTAGAACTCTTACGCCAGCGCCACGGTAGAAATGGCCCAAACGATCACCAAGCGGAGCGCCACCTGATATCGCAGCCTCTACTCGGCCACCTAAGCCAGTTCGAATTTTTGAATAAACCAATTTATCAAATAGCGCGTGCTGAAATTTTAGGAGCGGCGATATTTTTTTGCTGTCCAGAGATTTACTATAAGCAATTGCTACCTCTGCAGCTTTATGAAAAATTTTACCCTTGCCCGCTGCTTGTGCTTTGGCTTCAGCACCGTTGTAGATCTTTTCAAATATTCTAGGTACAGCTAAGACGAATGTTGGTTTAAATGAAGCAAGATCTGCTGGCAATTTTAAAAGATCACTGCAATGACCAAGATGTAGTCCGGCGGTAATAGAGCCGATCTGAACCATTCGACCAAAAACGTGGGCAACAGGTAGGAAAAGAAGCGTTGATCCACCTGATTTTAGAAAGAGATCACTGGCACCATTTACAACATTTCCACACTCAGAAAGAAAGTTTCCATGAGTAAGTTGTACACCCTTTGGCTTTCCAGTCGTACCAGATGTGTAAATAAGTGTCGCCAGAGTTTCTGGTTTCAAATCTGCCCTACGCTTATTAATCTCCTCCTCACTTATGTTTTTACCTTCGTGAGCCAAGGTGGCCAGAGCGTTATAGGTAATATTCCAAATATTCTTACAAGTTGCCGGCATAACTGGTTGGACTAACTCCGCTAATGCTGGCGTCTCTACAATTATGGCCACCGCCGCTGAGTCGGTGAGAATCCACTCAACCTGTTCAGCACTTGAGGTTTCATAAATTGGAACGGGAACTGCTCCGGCATACCAGATTGCAAAATCTAAAACTGTCCACTCATAACGAGTTTTTGCCATAATGGCAACACGGTCACCAAATTTAATGCCAGCGGCAATTAATCCTTTAGCAACAGATTTGATTTCCTCTTCATACTCTTTGGCAGTTACTGGCTGCCAGCCATTGCCTAACGGACGGGATACCAAAATACGTTGTGGCTCCATAAGAGCTCGATCGGCAATTAGATTAGTTAGGTTGCCAGTAGTCGCAGGTGGAACTAATGCAGGAATGGTTATCTGATTCATGACCACACGCTACTGGCAGGGGGGCGTGTTTTGCTATACCCCAACCCAACTTTTTACTGGTGCTTAGTCAGGGTGTTACTTCAGGGTAACCTTAAGCTATGTCTAATCCAACTACTTCAACCGTTTCGATATCTGCTCCTGCCGATGAGGTAAGAGCGGTGTTATTTGATATCGCAAATTATCCAAACTGGTCGAGCTCATTTAAATCTGCAACAGTTTTGGCAAGTGATGCTGATGGTAGGGCCACTCAGGTAAAACTCAGCGTCGATGCCGGCGCGCTCAAGGACAAACCGACATTAAATTACGATTGGTCAGGCTATCCAGATCGAGTTGATTTCTCATTAGAGGATGCTGATTTGTTAACTGAAATGAGCGGGGCTTACATTGTTAAAGATAATGGCGATGAAACTGAGGTTACTTTTGAAATGACTGTAGCACTTTCAATGCCAGTGCCGGAGATAATGCGCACCAAGGCCGAAAAAGCAACCATTGATCTGGCTTTAAAGCAGTTGAAGGAAAAACTGGAAAATTAATTTGAGCAATCAAATTCCCAACTCTGCTTTAACAATCGGTATTGATATTGGTGGCACCAAAGTTTTAGGTGGTGTAGTCGATAGTTTAGGGCAAATATTATCAACTGCCAGAAGAGATACTCCAAAATCAGGTGGCGATGAACTTTACTTACAGATATCTGAAGTCATTAGTGAGCTATTAAATAACCATAAGGTTGCAGGCATTGGAGTCAGTTGCGCAGGAATAATTTCATCAGATCGAAGAACTGTTATTTCTGCACCCAATATTTCAAATTGGAAGGCGGTAAGTTTAGGCGATCGGCTTGAAAAAGAGTTTTCACTTCCAATAGTTATTGAAAATGATGCTAATGCGGCCATGTGGGCTGAATATAAATTTGGAGCTGCCAAAGATTTTAATCCGGTGATGTTTTTTATTATTGGAACTGGTATGGGCGGTGGCTTTGTGGTCGATGGCAAGCTATATCGAGGCGCTTTTGGGATTGGTGCTGAGTTTGGTCATATGAAGATTCAAAGCGGTGGCATTTTATGTGGCTGTGGCGCAAAGGGTTGTATTGAGCAGTATGCATCTGGGAGTGCACTAATGAGATATGCCAAAGAGGGAATTGCGGTCGATGCAAATACAGGCCAAGATTTATTAAACTTTGGAGATGGCACACTTAATGGCTTAACTGGCACAGTGCTGACTAAAGCTGCGCAAGCCAATAATAAGATTGCAATTTCTGCTTTTAATACCTGTGCAGATTGGCTTGGCAGTGCGATTGCTTCATACACGCTCTTGCTAGATCCAGAGGCAATAATTATTGGTGGCGGAGTAGTGGATGCTGGTGAACTTTTCTTAAGACCAGTTAGGGAGGCAATGGCAAAATACATGCCATTTGCCGATACCCACCCCTCACCAAAAATAATTGCAGCCAAATTTGGTAACAACGCTGGTTTAGTAGGAGCTGCAGTGCTAGTTAGAGGCTAGCGCCATCATCAAACTCATCATTGGCTCTGGCGGTTCGCCAAATTATTGTGGCTACTGAGGCGATAAATCCAAGCACTGCTGGCCAGGGACCATATATTTTAAAATCCAAAAATAAGTATGAGATTAAATAGAGAAAACTCGCCCCCAATAATGCGATAGTTATGCGTTGAGTATTGTCTAGATCAATAGCTTTTGGGTTAGGAGCGGTGAATTTCTCACTAATCTCAACTTGATCCAACTGATCTAAATAGGTAGTTGGCGAGGATTGATCTAGGGATAGACCTGAAACTATTGAATCAAATTCAGCATCTACTAAGTCGCGCTCATTAAAATCAGTACCTCGCTTTAAGCCACCAGATAAGACATCTTCAATAAATAAATTACTTTCGATACTTAACTGCTCGGCATCATAATCTAGCGGGACATTATGAAATGATTTTTCAAAGATAACCTCTCGAATATCAACTGAAAAGACATTATCGATAATTGTAGTGGAGTTTTCTGGATCAACTGCATGATCATTAATTGAGTAAGCAACCATTAAGGGTAGATCTATTAAGTAAAGATCTTTTTCTACTAGCTTCCAAAATTTGCGAAGTGAATCTAGGGCTTTTAGTGGAATTCGGCCGTAGCTATGTTTTGGTGGATTTGGTTTAGCAATATCTGTTGGACCTTTTTTAACTGATGGGATGAAGTATTTAAGAACTGGTGTAAATTTAAGAATAAATCGGCGATCATGAATTGCAGGATTAAGTATTATCAAGCCCTCTACTTCAGCACCTCGAATTTGGCATAACCTAAGTGCTAAGGCTGCGCCCATTGAAAATCCAGCGATAAATACACGATCACATTTTTCTTGCAGATCTAAATAACTTTTTTCAACCTCAGCAAACCAATCTTGCCAGGTGGTTTCATTTAACTCTTCCCAACTGCTGCCATGGCCTGGCAAACAAGGAGCATTAATTGTGTAACCAGATTTATTTAAAAATTCCGCCCATGGCCTGATAGTTACCGGAGAGCCAGTGAAACCATGAATTACCAAAACTCCGATTTTTCCACCAGAGAGGGTAAAACCGGCTGAGTCGGGAATTGAATTCACGCTCAGATGGTGTCATAGATTGGCTTAGCCACTAAATTAGCCCTGTGCCATACAAGATATTGAAATCATTCCTGATCCCGCTTTTGATGTTTATCTTTCGACCTAAGGTCTCAGGCCTTAGATATGTGCCAAGTAATGGCCCAGTAATTATTGCCTCTAACCACCTGTCATTTAGCGATTCAATCTTTATGCCTTTGGTCGTCTCTCGTAAGGTCACATTTTTGGCCAAGAGTGAGTACTTCACCTCACCTGGATTAAAAGGATTTATTAAAAAACTTACCTTCATAGCTTTAGGCCAGGTGCCAATTGATCGCTCTGGTGGAAAACGCAGTGAGGCCGCACTGTTAACTGGCTTACGCTTATTAAAAGAAAATCACTGCCTAGGTATATACCCAGAGGGAACTAGATCTCCTGATGGCCGGCTGTATAAGGGCAGGACTGGAATTGCTCGAATGGCGATTGAGTCGGGCGCACCTGTGGTGCCGGTTGCTATGTATAACACCGCCCAGATTCAACCAACTGGTCAGATTGTGCCTAAGGTAAGAAGAGTTGAGATGGTCTTTGGTGAGCCAATGTATTTCACCGGGGATTCATCTGATTTAGATGTATTAAGAGAAGCTACAAATAAATTAATGGAGAAAATTGCTGAACTTTCAGGTCAAGAGTATGTACCAAATATGTACGCCTCAGAGGCCAAGGATGCAATTAAGAAAAGTCGAGAAGATGATGATCAAATAGAAATTGATGAGGAGTAATTACTCAGCTCCAATAAACTCTTTTCTTGCGCTTAAATAATTACAAAGATCACAATTATCTTTAGAGCTTGGCATCACACCACTTACAACTGTAATAAAATCAGTTAACCTACTTTGCAGCGCTTGCGGATTTCGCTCAATTGGTCGCCAAGTATGTTTTAGCTTTATTCCAAATCCCTTACTTACATCACCAGCTGGTTCAAGCAGTGACCAAACTAGTAATCCCATCAATGACACCTTTTTTGCCTCACCGGTGGCTGGATGTTCTAGTGCAAAGGCATACGCCTCTAATTGCGGTTGATATAGATCAGTCTTATCTGAATCCTTTGCTTGAAACTTACAATCAATAATGCCAAAGGTGCCATCGGCAAACTCAATCAGCAAATCATATTTTCCCCGAATGGCATACTTTGTTTTATTGCCATTTACATCTATGAGCGAAGACTTTACCCAGCCACCTAAATCTGCCACCTTGCCAGCAGGTAAAACTGGTGCAATATCTGCTGTACTTTTACCGGCAAAGTAGTTCTCTTGCATATTTGCCAAATCGCCCACAAGTGGCATAAAACCTGGCGTGCGTAAACCATGGTTGTAATTCAGCCATAGGCAGCGATGACAACTTCCCCAAGAAAAAGTTAAATCTGACGGGGAGATAAATTCCCTGGCATTTCCAACTGCATTTGATGAGGCCATAACAACTCTTTTCTGCGCAAGCACTCTCAGGCCCGCCCTAATTTTTATTTACTTGATAAAGCGTAAGTCTGCCTGCTAGGTATGACATTTTGGTCAAACGCCACGAGAATTTAAGTCCAATCTAGCTAGCAAAGAGCGCAGATAAGATGGTGAATATACCCAGAGCAATCATTACTACACCGCCAGTTAAGCGCATAAAGATCAACCTTTTTACATCACCAGCGAGCCATTGGCGAATTGTGCCGGCTAGTAACCCATAGCTGCCATCTGAGATGAGTGCGATTAAGGCAAAGATAGCGCCAAGTAAAAGTAATTGAGCGGTGACATTATTTTTTTCTTGGTCGATAAATTGGGGCAAGATCGCAGCAAAGAAAACAACTGATTTTGGATTCAACACCCCTACCCAAAAACCGTTTCGAACTGAGGTAAAAAAGGATGGCTTGCCACCAACAGTTTTTTGCATATCGGCAGCATCTACCTTGCTCGCTGCAATTGCTGCATATCCTAGATAAATCAGATAGGCACCTCCGGCCCATTGAATACCGTTATATAAAATCTCTGATCGTTGTAAGATAGGTCCAATGCCAAGTGCGACCAAGACCGAAACTAAAAACATGCCAGCGGCGTTACCAATAACAGTGGCTATTGCGGCTACTCGACCCCAAGAAATTGCTCTTGCAATTGTGAAAAGCACTGAAGGGCCAGGGGCCAAAATGATCAATATCGTGGCAATTAAATACTCCCAGATTCTGCTAGGAATTGGGATTTGAGTAAGCACACAATAATTCTACGGTAACCTGATAATCTACTTAGGATTTAAATCAATTATTAGTCATTATGTTGCGTGCAAATCTGCTCACCATTTGGCCCAATAGTTAAATGGTGGCAGGCAATTCCTAACTTATCAAAAGCTTTATCGCCAAAGTGTGATCGATAGGCAAGGGCTAGCAATACTCTTACATTCACCTCAGGGGAGGATTTAATTGAGAATGCATGCGCGGTGCGCGAAACCGTATTCTCAACAACCTTCTCGGTATGAGAAGTTGCCTTTGCAATTGCTGCATTAGTCATGCCCTCACATAGATGTTCACATACTAAGTGTTCAAAGGGCATTAATTCTCTGAGCAAAATATTAAGTTCCAATAAGGCTCTCCATTTTCATCTCTAATTGTGCTCCTTTCATGTGGCATAACTCAACTAATGTGAATAATCGGCGATTATGCCTATTATTGGCTGATGAATCAGATTCTGGATCAAATCGAGGGTGCCGTTTTGCGCCTAACGCTCAATAGGCCAGAAAAGAAAAACGCATTAACTCAAGAGATGTATCAGACGCTGGCTGATAAAATTAATAATGCTGCCGGGGATTTTAGTATTCGGGCAGTGGTAATTGATTCAAATGGCGATTCATTTACCGCCGGCAATGACATAAATGATTTTGCAAATAATCCACAGATGGGTGAAAATTCACCAGTTTTTAATTTTCTATTTGCAATCCACAACTTTCCAAAGCCATTAATCGCGGCGGTAAAGGGCAGAGCAGTCGGAATTGGAACAACTATGCTTTTGCATTGTGATTATGTAACTGCAAATCCAAATACCATATTTTCTATGCCATTTGTCTCTCTAGGCTTAGTAGCTGAGGGCGGATCAAGTTATTTATTTCCAAGATTGGTAGGGCATGCAAAGGCAAGTGAGATCTTTCTAACTGGTAGAGCATTCTCAGCTGATGAGGCAATGCAGATGGGTGTGATAAATAGAGTTGGTGAAAATCAATTAGAGATTGCGATGGAGTTTGCAAATGAAGTTTCAGAACAGCCACCGAATGCAGTTATTAACACCAAGGCACTCCTAAAAAGTTCATCCCATGAGGCATTAAATCAAGTAATGCTGGCGGAGGGGGAGCTGTTTAAAATGGCAACAGAATCTGATGAGGCACAAATTGCTTTCATGAATTTCTTAGCAAAAAAGAGCAAGGTTAAATAATGACTCTAGCTGGCAAGAGAGTATTTATTACAGGTGGATCCCGTGGCATTGGTTTGGCGATAGCACTGCGTGCGGCCAAGGATGGGGCATCAATCGCAATTGCTGCTAAAACTACAGATCCACATCCAAAATTACCCGGAACTATTTTTACAGCCGCCAAAGAGATAGAAGATGCCGGGGGCAAAGCTCTTGCGATTCAATGCGATATAAGAGATGAAAATCAAATAAGTCAATCAATGGAAAAAGCAGCGGCTGAGTTCGGTGGAATTGATATTCTTATAAATAATGCATCTGCAATTAATTTAACCAACACCGAAAGTACACCGGCAAAGCGATTTGATTTAATGATGGGGGTAAATACCAGAGGAACCTTTTTAACCTCCCAAGCTGCTCTTCCTCATTTGCGCAAGAGTGCTAAAGAGAATAGAAATCCACATATCTTGATGCTTTCACCACCACTTTCTATGAATGCAAAATGGTTTAAACCACATCTGGCTTACACAATGGCAAAGTATGGGATGAGTATGTGCGTTCTAGGTTTAGCCGAAGAGTTAAAGCGAGATGGAATTGGAGTTAATGCTCTTTGGCCAAGAACAGCCATTGATACCGCTGCATTGGCAATGATTCCAGGTGTTGATGTTGCTTTTTGTCGCACCCCAGAGATCATTTCAGATTCTGCATACATAATTTTAAATCGTGCTGGAAAGGAGTGCAGCGGAAACTTCTTTATCGATGATGAAGTTTTAGCCAGTGAAGGCGTGACTGATTTGGATAAGTATGCAGTAGTTCCTGGTACAAAAGAGTTTATCAATGATCTATACGTTGATTAAAGGGTGAATCCGACAGGTAACTCTAATCTATGTTTTTTTAGCAGCGCGCTATCTTTAAGTAAATCAGAGGTTTTTCCATCGGCTGCAATTACGCCTCCTGAAAGAATCAATGCTCGCTCACATAATTGGTTGGCATATGGCAGATCATGGGTAACCATAATCATGGTGATATTTAGAGATTTTAAAATATCAGCTAGTTCACGTCGGCTGGCTGGATCTAAATTTGATGAGGGTTCATCTAAAACTAGTATCTCTGGCTTCATTGCTAATACAGTTGCGACAGCTACTCGTCTACGTTGACCAAATGATAAGTGATGTGGTGGACGATCTTTGTACTCAAGCATTCCAACTAAGGAAAGTGAATCTTCCACAACCTTATCTAATTGGCCATCTCGTAACCCCATGTTGTATGGACCAAATGCCACGTCTTGGCCTACGGTAGGCATAAATAATTGATCATCTGGATCTTGAAAAACGATTCCAACCTTAGATCTAATCTGCTTCAGTGATGCTTTATCGGTGTTGTCCACCAATTTTCCGGCAACAAAAACCTTGCCATGACCAGAGGTTAAAATTCCATTTAGATGCAAAATCAGAGTAGTTTTGCCAGCTCCATTTGGACCAAGCACGGCAACTCTTTCACCTTGTTTAACTCTTAAATTCACACCAAACAATGCTTGATTGCCATCTGGATAGGCGAATGCTAACTCTTCAATTACTAAAGAATCATTTGTCTGCATCACTGATTTATCCTAACCATTAACTTAGAATCGAAATGACTAAGGCAAAAAATGGAACGCAAAGTGAGATCACCCAATATCTAGGGTTATTTGGAATTTGCGCTTCCTTTGGCAGATCACCCTGATATCCGCGAGCAATCATCGCAAGATGAACACGTTCACCGCGCTCATAAGATCTAATAAATAGTGCACCAGCTGCCGTAGCTAAAACTGGCCACTGCTTGACCCCGGTTGCTTCAAATCCTCTAGCAGATCGAGCAACTGCCATTCTTTGCATCTCGTCATTTACTACATTTATATAACGAAGCATAAAAGAGGCTATTTGGATCATTGGAGTTGGCAGCTTAAGAATCTCAAGTCCTCGTAAAATCTCTCTTGCCGTCGTGGTTGCCGAAAGATTAATTGCTACCAATATTCCTAAAGTGCCCTTTGCAACGATGCTAGCGCCAGCTAGTAAGCCATCGCGGTATAGATTTAATGAACCAATTTCAAATATTTCGCCCGTGCCAAAAAATGGCATCAAAAGTGCAAAAAATACAAAGGGAATCTCAATCAGAGATCTTTTAGCCACAGTGGTAATCGGCAGCTTAGCAATTTGAGTAATGGTGATAATTATTAAAAAGAAGGCGATAAAGGCAGGCCAATTTGAGATATCGGTGGATACAGCCACAATAATAAAAAACAGGCCGGCCACAATTTTAATATGCGCTGGTATTTGATGAACTATTGAGTGGCGATGCAGGTAGAGCCGCTCACCAACATCATGACCATGATGATGGTCTAATTTTTCGTTATTCTCTATTTTATTGATTTTTATTCGGCGATTTCTTTTGGATAAACCTAAACAAGCCCAGAGCTATAAGTGCGGTCGCAGCAACACCAATTAGGCCGGCAAAACCAACTGATAGACGGGCATTCTCAAGACCTTTAAATCCGTAATCGGCTAGGGTGAAATCACCAAAGGAATGATCTTTAGCGGTTTCAATAAAGCCCACATCCTCAGCAACCTTTTCTAAACCATCAGGGGATGAAGAGGCGTAAAAAGAGACTCCACCAGCAAGAATTGCACTAATCAGGATGGCGCTAGCAAAAAATTTACGATTTGAAATTTTCATCATTTAGGACCTTATTTCTAGTTGGCTGTTCTTTCTATCCCAACCAAATACTAGATCTGAGCGGCTTGCTAGCACCGCACTAACTGTTAAAGCGGTAATTATTGCTTCGCCAATTCCAATAAGGATATGTGTTCCAACCATTGCATTTAAAACAGTTCCTACCGAAAAAGTTGCATTTGCACCAATTGCGTATTGAATTACAAACCCAATCGCTGCAGCTGGCACTGAGATAAGTGCTGCGATAAAAGATGCTACTACCAACCAGGATTTTGTCCTAGGCAGGATCTTTTTTAGAATCATAAAGACTATAAAACTAACCCAGACACTAATTACTGCCATATTAAAAATACTTAAGCCAAGAGCGGTTAATCCGCCATCGGCGAATAGAAAAGCTTGAATGATCAAGACAACTACAAGTGCCAAGGTTGCTGCATAAGGCCCCACTAAAACCATTGCAAGTGCGGCGCCAATTAAGTGACCGCTGGTGCCAGCAGCTACTGGGAAATTGAGCATTTGAACGGCGAAGATAAATACCGCAGTAAGTCCAGCAAGTGGTGCACTTTGCTCACTTAACTGCTTTCTAGCTCCCTTAACCGCGCCAGCAACCGCAACGGCGGAGGCGGCCGCAAAGGCAGCTGAGGTTGGAATATCGATAAAACCATCAGGGATATGCATGAGCTTAGGTTAATGCAGACACTTCGCATCTGCAATGATTCGCAATAGATGTTGATACCCTTAAATCATGGGATCCAGCCGTATGCCAATAGCCGCCTTACTAACTTTGATAATAGCCACTATCCCAACCCCGCAAGGGGCATCTGCTCACACCAGGTTAATCTCATCTACTCCTGAAGTTGGGGTGACCCTTAATTCTTGGCCAACCCAGGTGAAATTAGAGTTTGATCAAGCATTGGTAGATATTGGGCAAGAAAAATCAAATTTCGTTGTCATAAATAATTCAATCGGGGATCAAGTTAGCCTAGATGATGAGGTTATAAATGAAAATGTAATCTCAGTATCTTTAACGCCGAATGAGGTTAAGGGGCCGGTTTTGGTCTTCTACCGTGTGGTTTCAGCTGATGGGCATCCAGTTGAGGGTGAATTCATTTTTAATTTTTCTCAAGAACAAAGTGCTCAGGTTGATTCAATCCAGCAGGTACCCACCACAGATTTTCTACTTGCTATTTACATAGCCTCAGCAGCTTTTATTGCCTCTGGCATATTTTTTGCAATTTACTCTTATCGACGCAGAAATCTAGGATAAATAAAAAACACCCCCGAGACTGAGGTGTTTTTTATACTTATTTTTATAGATCGTAATACAGCTCAAACTCAGCTGGATGTGGACGTAACCTGACGTAATCCACCTCCTGCTTGCGTTTAAACTCAATCCAGGTATCAATTAAGTCCTTGGTGAATACTCCACCGCGAGTTAAGAACTCGTTATCTTTTTCAAGATTATCTAATACCGCATCTAATGATCCAGGAACTTGAGGAATGGCCGCTGCCTCTGCTCCCTCTAATTCATATAGATCCTTATCAACTGGCTTTGGTGGTTCGATCTTGTTTTGAATTCCATCGATACCAGCCATCAACATTGCCGCAAATGCTAGGTATGGATTTGATGATGGATCTGGGCAACGGAATTCAATTCGCTTTGCCTTTGGATTTGATCCAGTAATTGGAATACGGATACATGCAGATCGATTTCTAGCAGAGTAAACTAAATTAACTGGCGCTTCATACCCTGGTACTAATCTCTTATAGGAGTTCACTGTTGGGTTAGTAAAGGCCAATAGTGATGGTGCATGCTTTAGCAAGCCTCCAATATACCAACGAGCAGTATCTGACAGATCGCCATACCCATTGCCCCAGAATAATGGTTTGCCATCTTTCCAGAGTGATTGGTGTACATGCATGCCAGAGCCATTGTCACCAAATAATGGTTTAGGCATAAATGTTGCAGTTTTACCAGCTGCCCAAGCAGTATTTTTAATGATGTACTTAAATTTCATTAATTCATCGCCAGCAGTCAAAATATCGCTGAAGCGGTAATTAATCTCCATTTGGCCAGCAGTTCCAACTTCATGGTGAGCTCGCTCAACAGTTAGACCCACTTTGCCAAGATTCATCACCATTTCATCACGTAAATCAGCAAATTGATCGGTTGGTGAAACTGGGAAGTAACCACCCTTTATTCTGGTGCGATATCCACGGTTTGGTGTGCCATCAGCATCTTCTTCAATTCCAGTGTTCCAAGCACCCTCATAAGAATCAATGTGATGGAAAGCTTGATTCATTCCAGTTAAGAATCTGATCCGATCAAATACATAGAACTCTGCCTCTGGTGCAAAGTATGCACTATCTGCAATTCCAGTAGAGCGCATAAATTCAACAGCCTTAGCCACGATTCCTCGTGGGTCGCGAGAGTATGCAGAGTTATCACTTGGATTATGAACTGAGAAAAGAATTATTAATGTTTTCTCTTTGCGGAATGGATCAATATGAGCGGATGATGGAACTGGTAGAAGTTTCATATCCGATTCATGGATTGATTGGAAACCTCGAATTGAAGAGCCATCAAACATTAGGCCATCCGTAAATACGCTCTCGCCAAAAGATTCGACTGGAACGTTGAAGTGATGTTGAATACCAGGTAGATCGATAAATCTTACGTCAATCAACTTCACATCATTTTTCTTGATGTAATCAAAGACCTCAGATGAGTTTTTAAACATCTTTTCTCCCGTTTACTAATAGTGCTGAAAGAAGGGCCACATTGCACCGCTTCAGATAGGGAAAACCTAGTAGAAAATAGTGAAAAAGTAGTAAAGCCTGTGTTACAGCCATGTTTCCTACCTAGCGCTCGAGATAGGGTTACCCGCATGAATTGGCAAGGGGAGCCCCATTTACTACCAGAGGCCACATTATTGAGGCGGGTTATTGCCTTAATAATTGATTGGACGATGTCCAGGCTGATTGCAAGTTTGATTGGACCATATCTGTTTTTTGAAAGTGATTTTAGTACTCTAATTGTATTTTATTTAGAGGTGACTTTGCTTACCACCCTATTGCAAGGCTCTGCTGGTCAGCGAATTATGGGCGTTAAAGTGCTTAGCTATCCTGATCAAACTAGAATTTCAGCGAAGCAAGTCGCCCTAAGAACTTTACTAATATGTCTGGTGCTTCCAGCAGTATTCACAAAGGATGGCAGAGCACTTCATGATCATTTCACTAATAGCCAGACGGTACGAGAGCTTTACTAAGAGAGACTATCTTTTTGGCATCCTAATATTAGTTGGCATTGGTCCCTTGGGAATAGGAAGATTTAGACCACCAACAGATTTTACTCGCGCTCTTACCTCTCTAAGCTGAACGGTACTTAATTTTTTTGGTAATTTTTTTAAATGCTTTTGTAGCTTACGTATTGAAACCTGGCCCTCTCCGTCACCAACTATAACTTCAGTTATTGGAACGCCTGATAAAAATCTTTCCATTTTACGTCTTTCATCTAACATTAAAGATTTAACGCCAAAGCCACCTTCGCCAACCAGAATAATGCCAGCCTTGCCGGATACTCGATGGACCATATCTTGATTACGATTAACATTTACCGCCGGAGTGGTAAGAAAACCTCTTCTAATTGACATTAAAACACTCGCACCGGCACCAATCTGACCTTCAATTGAGGAAAAAGCGGCGGTATTGGCATATCGAGTAAAAAGGAAAAAGGCGGCTAGGAATGCAAGAGGGAGTGAGAGAAATCCAGCATAGATTGGATGATCAAGGTTGTATCCAATAATTACACCAAATGTAAGGATCAAAACAAAAACCAATAGGCACCAAAAAATTGCAAGTGGTGCATCTTTTTTAACTAGACGATAAGCATCCTTGACCACTGCTAGTTGAGATTGTTTTTCCGGCGCACCTGTTTTTGCTTGATTATCTTTTTTCTTTTTGCGTCCAAACATTTTCTCTCCTTATTTAATTGCTCGGGCAGCCATTGCCTGGCTAAACAAGCGGCCTGCTCTATAGCTAGAACGTACCAATGGACCACTCATAACGCCAAGAAACCCAATTTCTAACGCCTCGTGGTTTAACTCTACAAACTCATTTGGCTTGACCCACCTAATAACTGGGTGGTGTTTTGCTGATGGACGAAGGTATTGGGTAATTGTAATTAGGTCACAGCCAGCAGAGCGAAGATCTTTAAGTGCCTGGGAAACCTCTTGTCTACTTTCTCCCATACCTAGAATCAAATTAGATTTTGTGATCAAGCCAAAATCTCTGGCTTGTGTAATTACATTCAACGATCTTTCATACCTAAATGCTGGGCGAATTTGTTTAAAAATTCTTGGCACAGTTTCTAGGTTGTGTGCAAAAACTTCAGGTCTAGTTTCAAATACCTGATTCAGCAGGTGAGCATGCCCACTAAAATCAGGAGCCAACATTTCAACACCGACGCTTGGATTTAATGCGTGAACCTGTGAAATAGTCTCTGCGTATAGCCAAGCTCCTTCATCATCTAAATCATCTCTAGCAACACCAGTTATAGTCGCATACTTCAAATTCATCTTCTGAACCGATTGCGCAACTCGTCTTGGCTCATCTCGATCTAGAGGCTTTGGCCTACCAGTATCGATGTTGCAAAAATCGCATCTTCTGGTGCAAGCCTCACCACCAATTAGAAATGTTGCTTCTCTATCTTCCCAACATTCGAAAATATTTGGACATGCTGCTTCTTGGCAAACAGTATGAAGTCCCTCAGTCGCTACTAATGAGCGAAGTTTTGTGTACTCCGGTCCCATGTTTGCTCGTGTCTTGATCCACTCTGGCTTCCTTTCAATGGGCGTTTGAGAATTCCGAGCTTCAATTCTAAGAAGTTTTCGACCGGCTGGTTCAATGATCACAAGCAAACTCTTTCTAGCATTGGATTAATATGTTTTTGTAAAATTGGCATCACCTCTGAAATTGAAATTGGTCTGTTTAGCTCAACTGACAATGATGTAACTTTGGCATCCAAAATCCCACAAGGGATAATTTGGTTAAAAGCGGAAAGATCTGGGTTTACGTTTAGCGCAAAGCCATGCATGGTGACTCCTTTAGCCACGCGAAGACCAATTGCCGCAATTTTCCGATCACCTTTTGCATCTCGTATCCAAACACCGCTACGCTCACAGTATCGTTGAGCTTGAATGCCAAATTCGCCACAAACCTGAATTAAGGCATTTTCTAGCTCTCTTACAAAACCAACTACATTTGTTGAATTTTTTAATTTGATTATTGGATAGCCAACAATTTGACCAGGTCCATGCCAGGTAATTTTTCCACCGCGATCAACATCAATTACTGCTGTGCCATCGACTGGACGATCAGATAACTCGGTTCGCCGGCCTGCAGTGTAAACAGAGGGGTGCTCAAGTAGTAACAATGTATTTGGAGTTTGGCCAGAGATAACCTTTTCCTGTATATCCTTTTGTAACTGCCAAGCTTGCAGATAATCAATGATCCCTAATTGATCAACATGAAGTAATCTATCAATGGTCATGATTGAGTTCACAAGGTAAGCCTAATTGCTGGGTGAATATTTGGCTAAAGAAGAGGGCTAGTATCGCTAGTTGGTGTGAGCAAAATGGCATCGCTGATAGATTTGGCACCTCATCTTTTAACTTTTCAGAAAGGCTGCTAAACCCATGTTCGGAAAGAGTAAAGCAAAAAACACAGTAAAGGGCCGCAAGCCACTTTGGCTAGCGATTGTGGTGATTATCGCGTGGCTTGGAATCTCATCCGTGGCAGGCCCGACCTTTGGAAAACTTTCAACAGTTCAAGAAAATGACAACGCAGCATTTTTACCAGATAGCGCCGAGTCGACCTTAGCAAGCAAAATTACCGTTAAATTCTCTGATAGCGATAATGACCAAATTCCAACCTTACTTTTATTTCTGGGAGATGTTAATCCGGCAACTAACCCTGCCAATTTAGCCAAGATTCAAAGATATTTAGATCAAATTGGCGAGGAAGTGTTACCAGAAAGTGGCAAACCACTTTCCACTTACTTTGTCCCAGGCTTTCCAATTCAAGCAATTCCTTCTGTGGATGGGAAGGCTGCACTTGTAAATATCTCTTTGAACTCGGAGATAATTGAACAGCGGGTTGAAGAAAAACCTACATTATCTTTGCTGATAGATTTTATACGCGAGGATTTAAAGAAGAACTTTGGAGCCCAAGAGATAACCACTCATGTCACTGGTTTTGGTGGAATTTTTGCTGATTTATTCGGAGCTTTTGGTTCAATCGATTCAACCTTGTTACTAACAACTTTATTAGTTGTCTCGATCATATTAATTGTGGTTTATAGATCTCCATTGCTTTGGATCCTGCCACTTTTCTCGGCTATTACGGCACTCTCACTTGCTGGCACGATTGTTTACTTTGCAGCAAAGGCTGATTTATTGGATCTAAATGGACAATCACAAGGAATTCTCTCAGTTTTGGTATTAGGAGCGGCAACTGATTACGCACTCTTACTTATTGCAAGATATCGAGAAGAGTTGCATCATCATGAATCTCGATATGAGGCGATGCAAGTCTCATTGCGTGGTGTATTTGAACCGATATTGGCATCTGGTTCAACAGTTATTGCTGGCTTGTTAGTTTTATTGTTAAGTGACTTATCTGGAAATCGTGGGTTAGGCCCCGTGGGCGCAATTGGCGTGGCTGCATCCATGTTAACGGTGTTAACCTTTTTACCAGCTCTATTAGTAGTTTTTGGTAGATGGATTTTTTGGCCAAAGATTCCAAGATTTGATGATGTAGATGAACAGTTAAGTGGTACCTGGGCAAAGATTGGCATTACAGTTGAACGAAATCCCAAGCGGATTTGGATCTCTACTGCCATCTTATTGACTGTGTTAGCTGGTTTTTCTTTCACACTAAAAGCAGATGGCCTAGCAAATACCGAGGCCTTCACCAAGAAAACTGACTCAGTAATTGGTTTAGAAAGATTGGGCGAGCACTTTCCAAGCGGTGAAGGTTCACCGGTTGAAATTGTTGTAAAGCAGAATGATGTAGCTCGTGCTACCGCAGCACTACTTTCCGTTAAGAATGTTTCCTCGGTTGAACCAGTAGTTGCTGGGCAGAAAATTCCGGGCCTACCAATACCCCCGGTAAAGGTGGTCGAAGGTAAGGTATTACTCAACGCTACTTTGAAAGTGGCGCCAGATTCTGTTGAGGCTAGAAATACGATTCCAGTAATTCGAGAAGCTGTGCATGCAGTTGATAAGGAAATTTTGGTTGGAGGTGGCACAGCTGTTCAATACGACACAGATGTAGCTTCCCGGCATGATAATCGAATAATTATTCCAGTAGTCTTAGTGATAATTGGAATAATCCTAGGATTACTGCTTAGAAGTATTGTGGCAGCTGCATTATTACTGCTAACAGTTGTGCTTTCATTTATGGCAACTCTAGGTGTATGTCAATTAGTTTTTGATCATGTATTTAATTTTGCAGGAGCCGATGCTTCCTTCCCACTATTTACCTTTATTTTCTTAGTGGCATTAGGCATTGACTACAACATCTTCCTAATGACTCGAGTTAGAGAGGAATCTATAAAGCTTGGCACAAGAAAAGGTGTAATCAAGGGGTTAACTGTGACTGGTGGCGTGATTACTTCGGCTGGAATAGTTCTGGCAGCAACCTTTGCCGTGTTAGGTGTCCTGCCGCTTGTTTTCCTAGCTCAATTGGGCTTTGCGGTTGCCTTTGGCGTACTCCTAGACACAATTATCGTTCGATCGCTACTAGTGCCCGCACTAGTTCATGTAATTGGTCCAAAAATTTGGTGGCCGTCTAAACTGCAATATGAAAAAATCAAGTAGCACCGCCCCATAATGGCACCTAGAGTTGGCATCGCGGGATATGGCCTCGCTGGACGTTATTTTCATGCACCATTTCTTAGGGCGGCTGATTTTGAAGTTGTAGCCGCTCTTACAACAAAGCCCGATCGTAAAGCAGCAGCAATTTCAGATTTTCCTCAGATCAGTGTGGTGGAAAGTATTGAAGAGTTACTTAAATTAAATCTGGATCTCTTGGTTGTGGCATCTGCAAATACAGCTCATGCCTCACAGGCAATAGCTGGGCTGAAAGCGGGTGTCCCGGTTGTAGTTGATAAGCCAATGGGGCGAACACTTAAAGAAACTCAAGAAATCGTTGACTTCTCAAAACAGGTAAAGGTTCCGGTCACTACCTATTTCAATCGTAAGTGGGATAGCGATGCCTTAACTATCAAGAAAATCATGAAAGAGGGAATCTTGGGAAATGTTTTTCGACTTGATTCAAGATTTGAAAGATTTAGACCAAACCTAAATCCTGAATCTTGGCGTGAAAACCAGAGTGCAATTGAAGGGGGAGGAAATCTTTTAGATCTTCAACCCCATTTGATATCTACCGCATTAGATTGGTTTGGCCCAGCAAAATTAATTTCCGCCTCAGTTCGTTCCCTACGGGGTGGATCAGATGATGATGCAACATTAGTTCTAAAACATGAAAGTGGTGTTGACGCATATCTATCAGTAAGTTCAATAAATGCAGCACCAGGACCAAGAATTAGAGTTACTGGAGACAAGGGTTCTTTGGTAATAAATGAAATAGATCCGCAGGAACAGCTTTTAAAGGCTAGTAAGTTTCCGAAAAATGGTAAGTGGTCAGAAAGCACAAAGAGTGAAGCATTTTTACACTTGGGAGATAAAGTAATTTCCTACCCAAGTATTGATGGTAATTATTCTTTATTTTACATGCAGATAAAACAAGCTCTGTCAGGCGGAGATTGGCCCGTCACTACCGATGAAGCTCTCAGTGTGGCTGAAATTATCGACCGGGCACGAGAAATATCATTTAGGTAGCATGGATTTTGATTGCATTGTTATTGGTGCTGGCTTATCAGGCTTAACTGCAAGTAGGAAATTAGAGAGGTACGGTAAATCAGTCCTTTTACTTGAATCAACCAATCAGGTTGGTGGCAGAGTCAGAAGTGATTTCATTGATGGATATATTTGTGATCGAGGTTTTCAAGTCATTAATCCAAAGTATCCACAGGTAGCAAAGAGCGGGGTAATAAATCAATTGGATTTGAAAAAAATATCAAGCAAAGTAAGAATTGATGAGTTAAATCTGAATATCGGATATTCATTGGGATCGTTCTCGAATAAAATTGGTTCAATAAACGAGAAATTACGATTTCTTAATTTTGTATTTAGCAAAAAAGTATCAAATTCCATAGAGTTTGGTAAGTATGTGGTTAGATTTTCAAATCTATATCAGCATGCCTTAGAACCGTTCTTATCCGGAGTGGTATTAACTGATCCACGTCAGATTGCTGCTGATGTCATTCAAGAAATATTGCAAAGTTTTGTGAAATCCTTGCCAGGAGTACCAGCACTCGGCGTTGGAGAGTTTCCTAAAGCACTTGCAAAACCTCTAAAAAATCTTGCGCTGGGTGAATTAGTTGAGAGTATTTCACCGAATTGTGTCACTACCAGAAGTACTAGTTATAAAGCGAGATATATAGTGGTTGCGACAGACTCAATCTCGGCCTCAAATTTAGTTCTTCATCTGAAAACACCGCAACAGCTAACCAGTACGACTGCTTACTTTTCAACAGATGAAAAAATTACAAACTCTAAAAATCTTGTTGTTTCAAAAAATTCTAAGCTGGTTAATTCAATTGTTATAAGCGAGGTTTCTAAAAAGTATGCTCCGACTGGCAAAAGCCTAGTTTCAGCTACCACATTAACTAACCTAACTGAAAAAGAGTTTAAAGATGAGCTTGGAAAATTATGGCAGATCAATCCAAATAGGTGGGAGAGTGTAGCCAAGTATGAAATTAAGAATTCACTGCCACTACATTTACCGGGTAAGAAAAAAATAAGTAAATTTCAGATTGATGACTGGTTATTTCTGATTGGAGATCATATGGGAATTCCTTCACAACAAGGTGCTATGAATACTGGTGAATTAGTTGCAAATAAAATTAATCAACTAATGCAGTAAGTGCATTTGAAACATGCTGGTAGTCAAATTCAAATTTGGCGTCAGTTAAAACTTCAGGTATGACTCGTTTTGATCCCAGCACTTCACTAGAGAAACCACCCAGGACTGCTTTTAATGAAAAGGCCGGTGCTGGAAATATGGCTGGTCTGTGTAAAACTCTAGCTAATGCAGCGGTAAACTCCTGATTGGTAACAGGATTAGGTGAAGTTAAATTTACTGCACCCTCAATTTTGGAATTCATTAAAAATAACATCGCTCTAATTTGATCATGCAAGGTAATCCAAGACCACCACTGCTTACCTGATCCTAGCTTTCCACCAAAACCAAATTTGAATATTGGCAACATTCTTCCTAGGGCGCCGCCAGTTGGATCTAAAACTAAACCAGTGCGCAGTTTTATAGTTCTAACACTCGATGCTAGATCTGCTGCTGCTTCCCATTCTCGACAAACAACTGATAAGAAATCTGCACCACCCTTATCAACTTCAGTTACCGCGCGATTTCCAGTCTCACCGTAGTAGCCAATTGCACTAGCTGAGATAAATACACTCGTTTGTAATTGTTCGCAGGCATTTGCGATTGTGGTTGTGCCAAGCAGTCTCGAGTTTAGGATTTCCGACCGATAAGCAGCACTCCATCTTTTATCACCAACGCCGGCACCTGCAAGGTGAAATACTGCATCAACACCCTCTAATGCCCCTAGATCAATTTGGCCCTTAATTGGATCCCAGATAACCTCATCAGTTGTCCTGGTTGGTCTTCTTACAATTTTTTGAACTTGATAGCCATTTACTTTCAATTGTGCTACCAGTGCACTACCGATTAATCCAGATGATCCGGTAACTGCAATTCTCTTGATACTTTGCAAATTACAATCCTAAGTCGGATTCAAAACGACCTTCCTCGAGTCTCTCTTTAAGCGTAACCAGGAACCGAGCGGCATCTGCACCGTCAACTACTCGGTGATCATAGGAGAGTGCTAGATAAACCATGGATCTAATGGCAATTGTTTCTCCACCATCAGCACCCTTAACTACCATTGGCCGTTTAACAACTGCGCCTAAGCCTAAAATTGCCACCTGAGGTTGGTTAATAATTGGTGTATCAAATAACGCCCCTTTTGACCCAGTATTAGTTAGCGTGAATGTGCCACCACCTAATTCATCTGGCGTAATTTTATTCTCTCTAGTTCGAGCTGCTACATCTGCAATTTTTCTAGCCATGCCACCCATATTTAAGTCACCAGCATCCTTAACTACCGGGACTAATAAGCCTCTATCAGTATCAACTGCTATACCTAAGTGCTCGGATGCGTGGTATGTAATTTGGTCACCCTCGACTGAGGAGTTTAAAACTGGGTGTTGCTTTAAAGCTTCACATATAGCAACTGCAAAAAATGGCAGAAAAGTTAACTTGACGCCTTCGCGAGATTCAAAGGCAGCTTTTGCGGCATTTCTTAAGCGATCAATCCTTGTAACATCAACTTCAACTGCGGTGGTTAGTTGAGCTGAAATTTTCAGCGATTCAACCATGCGATCTGCAATAACTTTTCTTAACCTAGTCATCCCTACCGTTGTGCCACGAAGTGGAGAGCTGATAACTGAAGATTTAGCGGTGGTATTTGTAGATGCCATTACCTGAGCAGTTGGTGTAGCCGCCGCTTTTGGCGTTGCTGCCAGAATATCCTCTTTACGAATTCGACCGCCAACGCCAGTACCTTTAATAGTAGATAGGTTTACACCAGCTTCAGCGGCAAGCTTTCTAACTATCGGTGTCACATAGGCATCATCTGGTCTGGCTGAATTAACTGCTTGGGCAGCGGCAACTGGTGGTTGTGAGGGTTTGAAAATTTCAGCAGCAGCAACTGGTGCGGCAGTAACGACAGGTGCAATCGGGGCTGGTTTCTCTACAGCAGCAGCAACTACTGGGGTGCTACCAGAAACTCCAATGGAGGCAAGTCGTGCGCCAACTGCAACAGTTGAATCAACTGGCACATCAATGGTTAATATTGTACCGGTTACTGGGGATGGAATTTCAGTATCGACTTTATCGGTTGAAACTTCAAGCAGTGCTTCATCTGCATTTATCTGATCGCCAACATTTTTTAACCACCTAGTAACAGTTCCTTCAGTTACTGATTCGCCAAGTGCGGGCATTGCAACAATTGTGGCGCCAGAGGTAGCTGGCGTAGCAGCAACAGGTGTTGGGGCAGCGGCTGGCGCGACAGCAACTGATGCAGTTGGCGCGGCAGCTTTTGGTTGCTCAACAGCTTTTACTGGTTCAGAAATTTTTTGTGGGGCGGCCGCACCTGATTCAGATATAACTGCAAGCTCAGCACCAACTGTAACAGTTGAATCAACTTGCACAACAATTTTTTGTAACACCCCTGCAACTGGAGATGGAATCTCAGTATCTACTTTGTCAGTTGATACCTCTAGCAATGGCTCATCGATTGCAATCTGATCACCCTCTTTTTTCAGCCACCTAGTAACAGTTCCTTCAGTTACTGATTCGCCAAGTGCTGGCATTGTAACCGAGAATGTCATCGGCTAACTCCCTTAACCATGTGCATGCAGTGGCTTGCCAGCCAAGGCTAGATGAGCCTCACCCATTGCCTCTGAGAGAGTTGGATGAGCATGGATATGTTGGGCAACATCATTTACATCTGCTTCCCAATTAAAAACTAATTGTGCTTCGGCAAGTAGTTCACCTACTCGAGAGCCAACCATATGAATTCCTAACACTGGGCCATTTTTCTGAGCAATTAATTTTACCGATCCGGCAGTCTTTAAAATATTCGCCTTGCCATTACCAGCCAAATCATAATTTAACTCCACGACCTCATGTCCAGCAGCCCTAGCAGCGATTGCGCTCAAGCCAACTGATGCCACCTCCGGCTCAGAGTAGGTCACACGGGGGATACCATCATAATTTATCGATCTTGGATTTAAGCCCGCAATCTCTTCGGCCACCATAATTCCCTCGGCAAAACCAACATGAGCTAATTGTGGGGTAGGAATTAAATCGCCCACTGCCCAAA